>JAWLBS010000364.1:0-5016 GCA_041687575.1 Phycisphaerae bacterium
CGCCACGGGGTCAGACCCCGGTGAGGTGCACAGGTGTCAGGCTCCCATGACATCCAGGCGTTGATTCCGCTGGCAGGCGTGCGAATCGGGGTCAGACCCCTGGACAGCGCCCCTGCGGCCCGGCGTGTGCGGGCCTACTCGTCCGCGATACCCGAGAGCACCACCCCGCGGCTGCAGTCCAGCCCCTCGAGGTGCCGGCTGCGGGGGCAGTCGAGGATGATCTTCTTGCCGACGGTGGCGGCGTGGATCTTGCGCATGTCGTTCAGGTGCGGTTGCGACAGGTTCACCGCATAGAGGTAGTTCGACTCGGTCATGCTGTCGACGCAGTGGTCGAAGTGGCCGCACAGGTGGATCGCCCCGCCCTCGAACTCCTGCAGGACCCGCTCGTCATAGGGCTTGACGAACCGCTCGTACATCTCATTGGAGAGATTGACGATCGAGTCGTCGCGGAGCACCACGTGGCCGCGCCAGAGGCGCCCCCAGTGGACGCTGTAGGCGCTGTCCGGCGGAGGCACGACCTGCTCCCAGCGGCGCAGGTACTCAATGTAGGTCTGGGTGACCAGCTCGGTGACGGCCTGGATCTTTTCCGGCTGGTCGTAGAAGGCCACGAACATGTCCGAGCCCCAGAGCAGCTCGACCACGTCGATCGGCCCCTGCAGGTCCGGATGGTAGAGCCAGACGACCTCGCTGATTTTCGGGTAAGGCTTGATCATCTCCTTGAAGTACTCGATCGTCTCGAAGACCCGCCCGCCGAAGCCGTTGTTGAGGTCGGGGATGCCGGCTGCCAGCAGGCCGTCCATGGCCGGCTCGCCGAGCGGCTTGTTGGTAGGCAGGGTATCGAGCTCGTCATCCATCCAGAATGTTTCGGCCCCGAACAGGCTCGGCAGGATGCCCGTGCCGTAGTTGCAGCGGATGTTCGGGATATGGTAGTTCCGCCGGCAGACCACGCGGTAGACCTCCCCGAGCTGCTGGAGCAGCATCCGCGCGGGGTCGGCGATGGCTTCGTTGACCGTCACGGCCGGCCACTCGCCGGGCTCTTTTCCCCCGGCCGAGCGATACACCTCGAAGCAGCCCTCGACCGGATTGAAGTCGAGTACATGTTTCCAGATGCGGAGTTTCTGCCTTTCCCAGTCCAGGTCGATGGCAGCCTCGAGTTTCTCCAGCCAGGGCGTAACGTCGACGCTCGTCGCGCTCATTCGATTTTCCTTCCCGCAGTCGAGTGTGGTCATCCGCGCCGGTGCCCGGTTCGTTGCGGCGCGGTGGCTGGGCATTGTACGGGCTGCGGTATCGTTGGCAAAGGGCTCCCGGGATCGGTGGCAGAGCGAGGAATGTGTCCTTCGGTCGGTGGCGGGTGGGTGCTGCCGGGGGTCTGACCCCTGACAAACGCCGTGCAGTACGTCCTGCCGGGAGCGGCTTCGTTTGACATCGATCCTGCCCCGGCCATAGGTTTTCGTGGCAGGAGGAGGTTCTATGGCATTGATTGCGGACGGGTCTGCTGAATGGTGTCGCAGGCAAGGGCGGCGGCGAGGGGAGGGTGTGGCGAGGACGGCGGCGCTGCTGGCGGTGCTGCTGGTGCTGGCGGCGGGTGGGGCTGTCCGCGGGTCGGTGGACCTGCGGATCACATCCGTGCGTCATACCGTGCCGCTGCCCGGACCGGTCGTCGATGAGGCGATTCCGATTGCCGTCACGATCGTCAACGACGGGGACGTGCCTTCGCTGCCGTTCGCGGTGGACCTGTGGCAAAACCGGCGCGATGCCCCCACCAGCGGGACGGGCAGCGACCAGCGGCAATACGTCAACAGCCTGCCGCCGGGGGAAAATCGGGCCCAGGTGCTGGTCTTCACCGTTCACTATGACAGGGCCGGCACCTGGCCGCTGTACGTCCTGGCGGACGGCGATCTGGCCACCGCCGATCCCGATCGCGGGAACAATGTCTTCGGCATTTTCGTCACGACGGCCCCCCCGGCGGTCGACCTGATCGTGCATGAGGTCACCGCCAGCACCGATAGACTCATCGCCGGCCGCCCGTTCCTCCTGTCAGTGACCGTCAAGAACCTCGGCCGGATCGATGCTGGACCTTCCGCCGTGGCGGTCTATGGCGACCGCAAGACGGCGCCGGCGGTCGGGGACGCGGCCGATCAGGTCGTAGCTGTGCCGCCCGTCCCCGCCGGCCAGGACGTGACGGTGGAGCTGGAGATGTCATACCCGGCTGCGGGCGACTATACGCTGTGGACATTCGTCGATCCGCAGGATGTCGTGCCGGAGTTCGACGAGGGGAACAATACGACCCGAATCCCGGTGCGCATCACCGGCGGCGGGTGCCTGGCCGGCGCGACCCGCGACGTGTTTCCGCTGCTGCTGCTGCCGGTGTTTCTGACCTTTGTCGCCGGCCGGCGTATCCGGCGCTTACGCTGAGGCCGCCTCTGGCGATACGACCTGCCGCGCCCTCACCGTCAGCCGCGCCCACGACTGCTCGGCCGAGTCCATCGCCGAATAGACCACCGGGACCACGACCATCGTCAGGAACGTCCCGGCAAGAAGGCCCGTGGCCGCCACGATGCCCAGCGGGCTCATCCGCTCCAGGCCGACCGCCAGTTCCAGCACCAGCGGGGTCAGGCCCAGGATCGTAGAGACCGTCGTCATCAGAATGGGACGAATCCGCAGCCGCACCGACTCGAGCAGGGCCGCGTCCCGGTCCATCCCTTGCTTTCGGGCCCTCAGCACGAATCCAAGCAGCAGGATGCTGTTGTTGACGATCGTTCCGCCCAGCAGAATCAGGCCCATCATGGCCGGCTGGCACATCGGCTTGTCGAATGCCAGCAGCCCCCACATCGCCCCCGCGACCGCCAGCGGAATCGCCGACAGGACCGTCAGCGGATGGCGGAACGACTTGAACATCGCCATCAGCAGGATGTACAGCAGCACCAGCCCGACCAGCAGCGACCGCCCCATGCGGCCCTGCGCGGCGGCCATGTCCGCGGCGCTGCCCTCGATCCGCACCTGGTAGCCCGCCGGGACCTCCAGGTCCGCCAGCCGCTCGCCGACCATTCCGGCCGCCTGCTTGATCGTGTAGACCCGGTTGCCCGCGGTGATGTCGATCGTGTTGGCCAGGTGTTCCCGCGTGACCATCGGCTGGTCCTGTCGGCTTGACACCGTCGCCAGGGCCCGCAGCGGCACGGGTCCGTCCGGCGTCGAGACCCACGCCTCGGTTAGCTGGTCCGGATCCTGCATGTCGTCCCGCGCGTACTGCACGCGGATCGGGATGTCGAGCATGCCCGCCAGTCGCATCCTCGTCGCCGGCCGCCCCTGCACGGCCGTCTGCAGCTCGCCGGCCACCTCCGCGGGGGACGTCCCGTAGAGTCTGGCCAGGGCCGGGTCCACCTCAACGGTCTGTTCGGTCTTGTCCAGCCGCCAGCTTCGCCGCACGTCAACCAGGCCGGGCGTGCCCTCGAGCCGTGCGAGCACCTCGTCGGCGATCCGCGAGAGCACCCGGGCGTCCGGGCCGCTGATCACCACGTCCAGCGGGGCCTTGGTCGTGGCCATGGGGGTCGCGCCGTACTCGCTGACGCGGCTCGTGCGGACGCCCGGGATCGTGCGGATCCGCTCCCGCCAGCGGTCCTGGATCTGCCAGATCGTCTGCGGTCGCTGCGTGCGATCGACCATGTGCACCGTGATCTTCGCCGACTGCGCGGTCGCGCCGCCTCCGCCGAAGCTGATTTGCCCCGGCTCCGATCCAATCACCGACGAGACCATCTTCACGCCGTCGGTGCCGTAAATCATCTCTTCGACGTCGTCCAGAACCACCTCGACCTGCTCCATGGAGTAGTCCGTCGGCGTCTCGAATTCCACAATGCTGATTCCCGTGTCCATCGGCGGCATGAGCTCCCCGCCGATCAGCGGCAGGACTCCCAGCACAGTCACGACGAACAGCCCCGCCGCCGCAAGCAGCGTAACGGCCCGATGCCGCAGGCCCCACGCCAGAATGCCTGTATAAAACCGCGACAGCCATTGCACCGCCACATCCGTCCGGCCCACCAGCCGCTCCAGCCGGTTGCGCTGCCCCGCCCGGCGCTTCAGCAGCCGCGACGCCGTCAGCGGCACCACCGTCAACGCCGCAAGCAGCGAGGCCACCAGCGTCGCCACGACGACCAGGTTCAAGGGACGCATTACCTGCTGCGTATAGCCGCCAGTGAACATCACCGGGACCAGCACGACCACCGTGGTGAGCATCCCGGCCGTGATCTCCAGCGCGACCTCCCCCGCCCCCTCCCGTGCCGCGTGCACCGGCCCTGCCTCCGGGGCCGCTTTCCAGTGGCGGTAGATGTTCTCCAGCACCACGACCGAGGCGTCCACGACCATGCCCACCGCGATGATCATCCCCGACAGCGTCACCATGTTCAGCGTGTACGGCGAGAGCCGCAGCACCACCAGGCTCGCCAGAAACGACAGCGGGATGCTCACCGAAACCACCGCCGCGGCCCGCACGTCGGCCAGGAACACGAAGATGACCAGCACCGTGATCGCCACCGCCTGCAGCAGGCTCTGCTTCATGCCCTGCACGTTCGTGTCGATCAGTGGCTGCTGGTCGTCGGTGATCTCGAACCGCATATCCGGGTATCGCTCCGGCAACGCCAACAGGTAATCCTTCACCGCCGATATGGCTTCGACCGTCGGGCCGTTTTCCGGCCGCAGCACGTTGATCGCGATCGCCGGCCGGCCGTTGCCGTGGTACAGGCTGCGGGCCTCCTCCACCCCGAGCGTCACGCGGGCCAGGTCGCCCACCCGCACATAGCCCCGCCCGGTGAAGCGGACGGGCAGGTCCTCGATCTGTTGGATGTCAGCGAACTCCCCGACCGTCTTGACGAGGTACTCACGCCGGTCGGAGCGGATGGTCCCGGCCGGCGCCGCGACGTTCTGCCGGTCGAGCACCCCAACCAGTTCGCCCAGGCTCACACCATGTGCCGCCAGGGCATCCCGCCGGACCCGGACCTCGACCTGCGGCTCATGCCCGCCGAA
>JAWLBS010000365.1:0-5012 GCA_041687575.1 Phycisphaerae bacterium
GACACTGGATGTGCAAGTCGCTCCCGACGAACCGATCGCTGTGCATTTCTTTGTGCCGCCGTGGGCTGTGCGACCGGTCGTGACAGTCAGCGGCAATGCCGTGGAAGTCCAGATAGCGGAGGGCTTCGCAACCGCTGCCCTGACGCTCAAGGCGGGGGATCGCTTGGCGTATGCGTTCGAGCAGGGCATCTACACGCAGCCAGCTGTCAACCGCCATTCGCTGCCAAGTCACGTGACGTACAATTACGGGCCGCTCGTGCTCGCCTTGCCTCCTGGCGCGGCGGAGACCGGGCGATTGCCTTCAGCGGACACTTGGTGCTGGGACCCGGTCGCCGGCTGTGCGGTGTGTCCGGGATCCGGCCGCGTGCTGACCCCGCTTGGCGAGCGATTCTGCCGTACAGATCCCGAGCCGGCGAGGTATGCAAGACAGATGCTCTTCAAGACTTGACCATGATGCTCCATCAACCACACGATCCGTTTTGACCCGCCCGGTTGCGGTGCCGGCGGAGCTGCCGCTCGCTGATCACCTCGCCCCGGCCGGCGGAGTTCAGCAGCCGAGCCAGCACGGCCGGTTTGAGCCGGCGGGGGTTAATCGCTTCCATGTGCCAGCTCCTCCACCAGGTATGCCGTGTATTCCAGCAAGCTCACCGTCCCATCCGGCCTGACCAGCCCGCCCCGCTCAGCCACATCTCGGACCTGCTGTTCACTGATCCGCCGCCCGTAGGCGGCCGCCAGAACCCGGGCCAGATCGGCCACCGGCAGGGCCGTGATCCGCAGACTCTTCCTATCTTCATGCATGTTGGTCATAAATCGTAAGCCTCTGCCATAATTAGCGTTAAGTCGCCTTGAGGTTCCTCGCAAAACATGGCTCACATGGGGTCATGGCAACCAACCACAAGCGAGGGACAAAGATGAACGCGAACCAGATGACCTTTGGCGTAGAGATCGAAACCATCGCCCCCGACAGCGCCACCACCGACCACGGCCTGCGGATCGGCGGCTACCACCGGGGCCTGCGGTGCCGTACCTGCCGGCCGGCTGGAAGGCCGAACGCGACGGCTCGATCGCTACCCGCGGCGACGGCCAGCCCTGCGAGATCGTCAGCCCCATCCTGCAGGGGGCCGAGGGGCTGGCGGAGGTTCTCGAGGTGCTCCGCACGCTGGAGGCCAAGGGCCACCGGGTCAACGCCAGCTGCGGGGTCCATTATGCGCAGTGAACGATTATGCGCAGTCGGGGGCTGAGGCGGTGAATGGGTGGCGATTTGGCTGCAAGACGCTGCACATAATCTCGGCGACAATGTGCCTCCCGGGCTGCCACTTCGGTAGTCCACATTTCTGGAGGCAATGTCATGACCAGTCAGAGCAGGTGTCGCCAACTGCAACAGCCGTTGGAGACATTGGTGGAGCAGGCCGTGGAGCGATTGAAGCATCTTGCTTACAACTCGAAGACCATCTCCAACTATCAAGGGATATGGAACGTATTCGTCCGGTTTGTCCGGCAGAACGATGCATCTGGCCAGTTCACTGTGGATGCGGTGGGGCGCTACTTGGCGCACCGGGGACTGCCGGGTGCGGGGGTGGAGTCCTTGAGCATGTCGCAACGCCACATCCGCTCGGCCATGCGCATCCTTACCGAGTGTGCCTTGCATGGCAGCTTCCAGCGCCGCCGACACATGACCTGCAAGACTCCGTTGGCAGCGCCATGGGAGCAACTCCTCGAAGGCTATGAGCGATTTTGCCGGGAGGAACGTCGCATTGCGCCGCGATCCATGCGCCAGCGACAGCGCGAGGTCCGACGGTTTCTGTGCTTTCTGGAAGCACGTGACGTACGCACGGCAAGTGATATCAACCCGGCGATGCTTTCCGGGTTCGTCGGTATGCTGACCCACGTGAGACCCAGAACGCTGGCAGGAACCGTTTCTATCCTTCGGTCCTTTCTGCGCTACCTGTGCCTCCAGGGCACCGTCGATGGCGGGATCGTCGAGCAGGTGCCGAAGGTTCGCGTGTATCGCGGCGAGCGATTGCCAACGATATGGAGCCCCCAGGATGTGCAGTCGCTCTTGTCGGCCGTCGACCGCGCCTCTCCTCTGGGCAAGCGCGATTACGCCATTCTGCTGCTGGCCGTGAGGCTGGGGCTGCGCGCCGGGGACATCCGCACCTTGACCCTCGATCAGGTGGACTGGCAGCACAACCGCATCCGCGTCGTGCAGGCCAAGACCGGCGTGCCGCTGGATCTGCCGCTGACCAAGGAGGTCGGCGAGGCGATCATCGATTACCTCCGCTACGGGCGCGCCGCGACGTCCTGCCGGGAAGTATTCCTGCGACACCACGCCCCCTTTGAGCCTTTCGGCCAGAATAACAACCTGCATTCGATCATCTCCTCCTATCGCCGAAAGGCCGGCATCGAGTTGCCCTCGCAGAGCCGGCGTGGACTGCATTCCCTGAGGCATACGCTGGCCAGCCGTCTCCTGGAAGCAGGCGTGCCAGTGGACACGATTGCCGGCACCTTGGGCCATCTCTCGCCCGAGACGACCCGGCTATATCTGCGGATCGATGTGAACGAACTGCGCTGCGTGGCCCTTGACCCGGAGGAGGTGCTCCATGGCTGAGGGATTCCGCAGTTGGCTGGCCCCACAGATGGAGGCCTTCATTCAAGAGAAGCGATCCTGTGGTTGCCGGTATGTAACGGAGGCGGCCATGATGCATCGGCTGGACCGGCTGCTGTGCAAAGAACCGGACTGTGACCAGACGCTGTCCAGGGCACAGATGGAGCGATGGATCACTAAGCAGCCGCATGAGCGTGCCCGCACACAGAAGGCTCGTGTGCACCTGATCCGCCGATTCGCCCTCTTCTTGCATGGCCACGGCATGCCGGTCTTTGTGCCGGATTCCAGGATCGGTGCCACCGTCCGGCTGGACTTCACGCCATATCTCTTCACCCGCGAGCAGATTCGCTGGCTGTGGGAGGTCCTCGATCGCTTGCCTTTTGATCCACGGTCCCCGGAGCGGCAACAGGTTATGCCGGAACTGTTCCGCTTGCTGTATGGCTGTGGCCTGCGAGCGGGCGAGGCTTTGCGTCTGCGCGTCGCCGATGTGGATCTGGAGCGGGGCCTGCTGACGGTTCGCCAAGGCAAGTTCCGCAAGGATCGCCTCGTCCCCATGGCCCCGTCGCTGACCGAACGCCTGCAGCGCTACGCCGTCGCCATGAAGCTCGACAACCCGGATTCGGTCTTCTTGCCCAATCCCATGGGGTGCAGCTACGACATCCGCACGGTCTACCAGTACTTTCGCCGCAGCCTTCGCGAATGCGGCATACCGCATGGGGGACGCGGCCAAGGCCCGCGGCTCCATGATCTGCGCCACACCTTTGCCGTGCATTGTCTGGAACGGTGGTACCGCCAGGGAGAGGATCTCAACGCCCGGCTGCCACTGCTGGTAACCTACTTGGGCCATCAGAGTCTTCGTGGCACGCAGCGCTATCTGCGGCTGACGCCCACCGTGTTCCCCGACATCATGGCGAGGCTCGAGTCGTTTATTCATCAATCCTGTCATTCTTGAAAGGCGTATTCCATGACACCAACCGACTTTGCCCGACACTTGACGCGGTTCCTCGGCGAGTATCTTCCGGCCTACCGCAATGTGAGCCCCAATACGGTGGCGTCGTACCGGGACGTATTCACACTGTTGTTGCGTTACTGCAAGCAGCACTGCAATCTCTCTCCTGATCGCCTCCATCTGGCGCAGCTGGGCAGCTCGGTCATCGTGGGCTTCCTGAACCATCTGGAAAGCGAGCGGCACTGCGGCTCCCGAACACGCAACCAGCGACTGGCGGCCATCCACGCCTTCTTTCGCTATCTCCAGAGCGAGGCGCCCGACCACATGCTGCAATGCCAGCAGATCTTGGCAATCCCCCTTCGCCGCCATGAGGGCAGGGCCGTCCCCTACCTGGAAGCGGCGGACCTGATGGCTCTCCTGGCCCAACCCGACCGCACGACCGTTGCAGGTCGGCGGCACGCAGTGCTGCTGCGCATGCTCTACGACACCGGCGCGCGAGTGCAGGAAGTTATCGACCTGCGCATCGGCGATGTACGGCTCGGCGCTCCGGCACAGGTTCGACTGACCGGCAAAGGACGCAAGATGCGTATTGTCCCACTCATGTCGGACACGGTTGCCCTGCTGGAGGAATACGTGCGTGAGCATCGGCTCCAGAGTCATGCCAGCGACGACGAACCGCTGTTCTTCAACCGTTATGGGCACCGACTCTCTCGCTCCGGCGTTCGATTCCTCATTGACAAGTACGGTCGGCAGGCACGTCAGAAACACCCCAGTCTCCCAGCAAAGATCAGCCCGCATGTACTGCGGCATACGAAAGCGATGCACCTGCTGCAGTCCGGCAATCCCATGCCAGCGATCCAGGCGATCCTTGGTCATGCCGACATCAAAACCTGCATGATCTACGCCAGTGCCGACCTGGAGATGAAGCGTCAGGCCCTCGAGAAGGCGTCCCCAATGACGCCTCCAACCACAACGCCATCGTGGCAATCGAATGAGCCGCTCATGGCGTGGCTGCGATCCCTGTAGCTCGAGAAGACAAAATGTTATGTGGAGTTGATCATGAAAGAAACACTGATCCTCGTAAGGAAAACGGCATCAACTCCACATAACTACTGTCTGCGCATAATGGACTCCGCAGCTGGCGTTGACCCGGTGGCCCTTGGCCTCCAGCGTGCGGAGCACCTCGAGCACCTCCGCCAGCCCCTCGGCCCCCTGCAGGATGGGGCTGACGATCTCGCAGGGCTGGCCGTCGCCGCGGGTGACGATCGAGCCGTCGCGTTCGGCCTTCCAGCCGGTCGGCAGGTACGGCACCTGCAGGCCCCGGTGGTATCCGCCGATCCGCAGGCCATGCACGCTTACGGCGCTGTCGGGGGCGATGGTTTCGATCTCTACGCCAAAGGTCATCTGGTTCGCGTTCATCTGTGTCCCTCGCTTTTGGTTGGTTGCCATGACCCCATG
>JAWLBS010000366.1:0-5006 GCA_041687575.1 Phycisphaerae bacterium
GTCGAGTACCATCTGCGAAGCAGGAACCATGCCTTCGAGAGGTCACGGCTCGGCTCGGATATCAACGCCACCCGCGCTGCTCCGGCGTCTCGTTGGCCCTGACGATGGTCGGGCGCCCCGCATCCATACGATGCACGAGCCGCCAGCGCGGCTGCCGCGTCGGCAGGCGGATCGCCTCGACCCGGAGCAGCTGGCCGTCGCGCGGACCATATGCGATCAGCAGACGGTCCGGTTCATCGATCACGGGCCGGCCCCGCCGGTACGCCGCATACAGGTAGCGCAGCAGCCCCGGCCGCGAGAACTCCGCCGGCTCGCGAGCGTACGCCACCGTCTCGACGAACGTCTCGCCCGGATCGAGCACCACATCGACCGCTTCGACGATGTTCCCGTACCGAAGGCGAACCCCCGCCATCCGGCGCGACGACGGATCGTCGAGACCGGTCGCCTCGTCCCACCGCACCGAGCCCATCTGCTGGCGGGCGAGGTCCGCGGGCATGCCCGCCCAGAGCAGGAACCGGTTCCCGTCGCCGACCTCGGACCGATAGCCCCGCAGGACGAACCCATCGGTCAGGCGGTACACCTCGAACCGACCGCTGACCGGCGGCGGGAGGTCGCTGGCCGCCGCGGCGTGGCCCGCCAGAATCGCGACCAGCCCGACGACCGCCGGCAGGATGTGCAGGCAAGACGTGCGGCCCGCATGGTTTACGTGCGACAATCCGCCCCCAGATGCGTCGTGTTTCAGTTCCGTGCTCATGGCCGCCTCGCAGTCCGCTAACGTCGAATCGTTGGCGCCTCCTTCCGATTATAGGTGTCGGCAATGCATCTGCGCAGGGTCAGCCCCCGGAAAACGCCGCGCGTCTGGGGGCGGAGCCTCTTACAGCGGTGCAGCGGCAGTGACGTTGGGACGTATAATCGACTGAAGGCTTGCATGGCGGGCACGCCGGCACCGCGTCAGTTGGTCGATCGGTATGAAAGATCGGCCGCACCGAATGCCGATAAGTAGTCGTGCGGGCACAAGCGAGCAGCGTTGGCGACCGACTGCAGCCAAGATGATTGCCGGGGTGCGCGGGCAGTTTGCCGGCGGCATGAGACACTCAGCACACTGCACAGTTCGGCGCCTCGATCAAGGGAATTCACCTGCGTCGCCGGGCTTTTCTGCTTGACGGTCGGGATTTCGATCGATAGTCTGAAATGTGGCCCGACAGGGGCCGGCCGGTCTCACACGCACATCTGGTTGTGGAAGACAAGACGGCGGATCGATTGCTCAGCGGCGAATTCGAAGCAAAAGCGTTTCTGAAACGTCTGTACTTGTGACGTATCGTATAGTCTCCCATGTCGTGTCTATGCGTCACCTGTCGCCGTGCGGGAGGATTGTCATGCAAGAGAACATTCTGGTCATGTGCCCCGGCTGTCAGCTGAAGTTCAAAGTGCCCGTGCACCTGATCGGCAAGCGAGCCCGCTGCAATGGCTGCCAGAGCATTTTCGTGCTCGAGGCGCCCAGCGAGATGCTTGAAGATACCGTTGCGGAATGGCTCTTCGACGGCGCCGCGACTCCGAAACCGGCCGCGGCGACGGCGACCACCGGGGACGACTCGTCCGGCGCGACGGCGGCCACACAGGCCGCTTCGGCGGCAACAGCCGTTCAGCCCGCCACGGCCCGGCCGGCCTCAAAGGCGGCCCTCGAGCCGGTCCGGCTGGAGCGGATCGACGATATGGGCGCGTACTTCGAATTCCCGTGTGAACGCCTCGCCCAGCCACAGCTGCGGGCAAGCTTCAGCCGCAAGTGCATCTCCTGCAGCAGCCAGGAGGATCTGTCGGTGCACCTGCTCATCTGGCCCGACCGTCTGCCCCCGCGCGACCAGATCCGCATGCACGAGACCGAGCTGCAGAAGGCGGGCAAACTGGCCGAGTACGGGGAGGACGCCGGCGAGGCGCTGCTGGCGAAGCTGCCGGAGCTGAAGATCCTGCCGGCCCCGTACAGTAAGCCATTCCCCTACTACGTGTGCCCGAACTGCTCGGCGGTCGGCGAGGTGCTCACCCACGTGCTCTCGCACGGGCAGCGCGAGTACTGCCAGATCATGATCGCCAACCTGGAGATCGCCGCGGAATTCCTGGTCGCCAACGGCGGCGCCGACAGCGAGGACTACCAGCTCGTCCTCGAGGCCTGGCAGCACCAGAAGCAGGACCCGTGGCGGACCTTGCCGCTGAGCGTCCGCAACCGTTTGAACAACTGGTACGAGAAGCGGCCGGACGAGCGGTTCGTCGAGTACTTCCCGGACGCGGAGTTCTCCAAGGCCGAACTCGGCACGGCGGGCATGGTGCTGACCAATCGCCGCGCGATCTTCAAGAAATTCGCCGCCCAGCGGGAGTTCGACATGCACAAGCCGACGAACCTCCGCTGCATGCCGGCTGAGGACCGCTGGCGGATGGAGTTCAGCCAGACCGGTACCCGCGCGGCGACGCTGTCGCTGAGCCCGCACGGCGCGGACCGGTTCATCAGGAAGTGCCGCTCGCTCTACACCGGGCTGCACATCGCCGAACAGCAGGCGGCCGCGGCCCCCGAGACATAGAGCATCCCCAGTCCAGGTGTTGCGTCTGGCACATGGGATCGGGTCTCGGGTGTCGGGTGTCGGGGATCGGGTGTCGTCTACGACTGGCACGGCCCTGCAGACAGCCACAGAACCATGGCCCCCGAAAACCTGGCCGCTACGGTTGAGTCGTGCCCGAAGGCTCTGCCACGTCGACCGTCAACATCGCCGTGCTGGTGGCCCCCAGGTCGTCCGTCGCCACAAAGACAACCGTCTTGACCCCCGGCGAACGCGGCGCGACCTGGCCCGTGAACTCCCAGGTGGACTGCTCGGCCGGCACCATCGCTTGGGACGGATTGCCGCCGACCTCCGACAGGTCGACCAGCACGCTGACGACCTGGCCGTCCGGATCGGAGGCAACGATGCTCACGAAGATGGTATTGACGACGCCCACGACCAGCGCGCCCGTCAAATCCGGATTTGCCAGTTCGGGCGGCTGGTTGGTGGTCGCGCCCGTAACCGGAATCGTTGTGGTTGCCTCGGCGGTCAACCCGGCATCGTCGGTCGCCAGGAACGTGACGCGCCGCGACCCCCCGACCGTCGGCGTGACCGTCACGTCCGCCACCCATTGCCCGGTGGTCGAATCGAACGACAACGGCTGATTCGCGGGACCGCCGATGTCGGCGAGGTTGGCGGCAACGGAGATAACGGTCCCATCGGTGTCGTCGACAACCGCCGCGACAGCGACGTTGCCGGCTTCAGCGACGACCAGATCACCGACGACGGAGACCTCGACGAATGTCGGTGGTGTCAGCGCGTCGTCCGGGGGCGTTGATCCACCCGTGGTGCCGTCCCCGGGTTGCACGGATCCGTCGCCCGGCGTGCCCGAGGGGGGTTGGTCGCCATCTTGCGGGGGGCAGCCGGTCGCGAATATCAGCAGGGCGGCAAGCCCGGCCAGCATCAATGCACGCCTGGAAGCAAACGTGTATCGCACAGTATTCTCCTCCACTGTAAACGGGCAAACCCGCCTGTTCGCACCGATCTGCACGCGACGTGCGCCATCGGGCCCGCGTCCTGTCGGATCGATCTTTGGCCGGCGGCGTCACGGAACCGGAGGCGGCGGCAGCGGTGGCGATGGCGTCGGTGGAATGAGGCTCGTCACTTCCGCGTCCACGGCAGCCGTGCCGATTGCCCCGTCGTCGTCGATCGCCTCGAACAGCACGGTGCGATCCCCCACGAGGATCGGCCTGACCGTTTCGGTAATCGACCAGACGCCGTCGCCGGAGTTGCCCAGCGGCTGGGCCGACGGGCCGCCGATCTGCGAAAGATCCGCGACCACACCGGTCACCACGCCGTCCGGATCGACCGCCGTGACCGAAACGACAACGACGTTCGACTGGTTGACGACCAGCGGCCCTTCCACGCTCGGGTTGCTGAGCACCGGCGGCAGATTGGACCCGCCGTCCCCGCCGCCGCTTGAAGCCACCGTAACCGTCCTGGCCAGTAACCCGATCCTGCCGCTCGCATCGATCGCGGTGAAGACCACCTGCCGATCGCCCGCAACGGTCGGCGTCACCTCGCCGCTGAAGGTCCATTCGTTCGCGGCGACCTGCTCCAGCGCCTGCTCGGTCGGCCCGCCGATCTCGGACAGGTCGACCGACACGTCGGTTACGTCGTCCTGCAGATCGAAGGTCGTCACAGCCAAAGCGATTGAACTCGCCGCGCCCTGCACCAGGTCACCGGACACCGAGGCCCGGGTGAACGACGGCGGGAGGTTCAGATTGGCCAGAGCGGCACAGCCTACCGCCCCGCAGACGACCCCCGTCAACAGGGCCGCCCCCGTCAATCGCACAACCCTGCTTACCGGCCACATGGCACAACCCCCGTAGTTGCGGATCGCCAGCCGCGGGACGTCCTGGCATGGACCTCCGCGGTCGTGCGGGACAGCCCGAGCAGGTCGAAGAAAACAGACTGGAAACACACCCCCGACAGAACACATGCCGTCCGCCAGATGCTATGGGGACCGATCCAGCCGATTCAAGCGCCCCCCGCGGTGGCGACCACGGTGCCCCCCGTGGCCCCGGGCAAGAAGCGGCCGGGGCGCTTTCCCAGGGGTCTGACCCCAAGGCGAAGGTGTCGGGCGGAATCAACTACCAAACGTCTTGGCGGCCCGACTGCTTGTGCACGCCACCGGGGTCTGGCCCCGTGGCGTTCGAGGGGCCCCGCGGGGATTACCGCTCCCTCATGGTCGCGGCTCGTTCGTACAGGACCGAGGCACCCCTCGCAGCGTCTTGCCCAGAGGGTCAGACCCCGGTGGATCTTTCAGGTATTGGTGTCGCCAAGGGAATTGAGTCGTGAACTCGAACGCAGGCGTCCGCCAGGGGTCAGACCCGAATGGCACTGCCGCCGGCAAGTCGTTTTGTCGAGTCGGGTTAGATCTTCATCAGTTCGGCCCTCCTCACATTGCGGTGCTTCATC
>JAWLBS010000367.1:0-4971 GCA_041687575.1 Phycisphaerae bacterium
CCGCCGCAACCGAGCCGGCCGACACGCGCCCCGCCGCCGACGACGCCCTCATACAAGCCACGCTCTGTGCGGCCAAGGCGAACCTGCTGGCCGCCTGGGCGGATCGACTGATGTCTTCGGGCCAACCCGCCGACCGCGAAACCGCCGAACAGCTCCGCGCCGAGGCGGCCCAGTGGCAAACTCGTGCGGCCGAAGCGGGCGCCGGCCGCCTGCGCCTGCTGCCGCTGCTGATGGCCCTACAACAATAGGTAGATGACGTTAAATCTCCCTTGAGAGGCAAATGGAAGGAATGACATGCGCACCACGAGAGACACGCACCACAAACTCCCGGGGCGCTTCGACGACCTCGTCCGCCTGATGCCCCCCCAGGCCATCATGGATGACGTCGAGTACGAGAACACGGCCGGGATGATCGACCGCCTCATGGGCACGCCGAAACTGACCCGTGGGCAGGAGATCTACCTCGAAACGCTGGTGCAGCTCGTGCAGGCATACGAGGCGCGGCACCACGAGATCGACACGGCTGACCTGGCCGGCATCGACCTGCTGCAGCATCTGCTTGGCGAGAACGGCATGAATGCCTCCGACCTGGCACGCCTGCTGGGCGTCCACGTCAGCATGGGCTCGAAGATCCTCAACCGGGAGCGCTCGCTGACGGTCGAACACCTGCGCAAACTTGCCGACCGGTTCAAGGTCCGGCCGGAGCTGTTCATGGATTAGAACGGTACGAGCCGTTCCATTCCGGAGCCTGACGCATGACAGACACCGCAGGAAACGCAACGCACGTGCCCGCCTCAATACCTGCCAATGTACAGGAAGGGCTGCATGCATACGCAGAAGCCCTGCAATCCATCCTGCAGCAAAACCTCCTGGCTATCTGCCTGTACGGCTCGGTCGCCAGCGGCTGCTCCAACGGCACGACCAGCGACGTCGACACAATAACGATCCTCAAACGCCCCATCGACGACGAAACCAGACAAGCTTTTCTGGCGGCCCATCAGGCCAACCCGCTCCCGCTCGACGCCACCTACATCACGCAGGAAGAGATGAACCGGGACATCTTCCCGACCCCGCTGCAGTGCGTCATCCGGCCGGTGAAACTCTTTCGCGTGCCCAACGGGCTCGTGGACTTCCCTATCGTGCGCAACGACGTGTACACCAGCGACCGGACGATCATCGGCCCGCCCGTCCGCAACATCGTCCGCCCGGTGCCCTGGCCGCTGCTGAGCGATTGCCTGCGCAGGATGTTCCCGGTCGCCCTGGAGCGCTTCAAGAACCCGATCCTCATGCTCTGCCGCATCGTCTGTTCGCTACGAACCCGGCGGGCCTGCTCAAAGGCCCGGGCCGCCGCGTGGGCCCTGGAGCACTTCGACCCCAAATGGCATGACCTGCTGCAGCAGGCGCTCGACGACTACCGCACCGGCCGCGCTGCCCGCGATTTGCCCACAGACCTGGCGACGGCGTTTGAGCGGTACTGCCGCCAGCAGGTTTGAGAGCCGGGTCGCAACCGCTATCGCATGGACTGACATGCTGCATCAGGCGTTGAATGGAAAACCGTATGAACAGCCCCTCCAGCAAGCACGAGACCGCAGCAATCGAAACAGCCGACCGCCTCCGCGAAGCCGGCATGCGGGTCCTTGCCGGCGGCATCGAGTCGATTCTGCGGGACTGCGGCCGGTTGACCGTCTCCGGCAGCTACTACCTCGACCTGATGGCCTGGCCGGACCTCGATCTCTACGTCGAGCACAGGCACGAACCGGAATTCCGCGTCGCCTTCCTGCAGATCGGCCCGCGAATCGCCAGCGTCGCCGACGTGGTTTCGCTGCGGTTCAAGGACCACGTCCGCTACCCCGAGCCGCTGCTGCCGTGCGGGCTGTACTGGGGCGTCCGCATCCGGCAGAAGCCGGACCTCAACTGGAAGCTCGACATCTGGGCCCTGCCCGCCGATGCGATCGATATCAGGCAAACCGAGCTCGATCGGATCAAGGCCCGCCTCACCCCCGACCTCCGCCGGATCATCGTCGAGGCGAAGCAGGCCCTCCTGCTGCCCGACGGCCGGACCCCGATCCAGAGCGGCTACCACATCTACCGCGCTGTCATCGACCACGGGCTGCGATCGGTGCCGGAGATCACCGAATACGTCAGATTGCAAGGAGCGTCGCTGTAACTCATCGTGTCTCCGGCCTCGCCTGATCCCCCGGTTGCGCCGGCGGCTCGTTCAGTTTCCACCGCTCGCGCTGAATCAGCGGCGTGCGGAACTGTGGCCCCGTTCCAGAACGGTGAAAACCGCCGGTCGTCGCCGCGGTGGACGACCCCGCACGCCTGGCAATCCAGCTCCGCGTGGCCGAACTCACGATCCTCGATCGTGAAGCGCACCGTCCGCTCCCGCCCGATCGCCCCGGCCTCGCACTCGGCGGCGCATCGGCCGCACTCGTCGCACACCTTCCCGGCAAACAGCGGCGTCGGCTCGAGTAGGTGAGCGGCAAAGAAGTTGTTTCCTTTTGTCTTTCAAGCCCCAACGGGGCGAGATATAAGAACATGACAGGAAACACCGACGCAATCGAAACAGCAGACCGCCTCCACGAGACCGGCACGAGGCTCCTCGCCGGCGGCATCGAGTCGATCCTGCGGGACTGCGGCCGACTGACCGTCTCCGACAGCTACTGTAATATGTTATAGCACGTCATTCATTTTGCCGGCGGGGCCGCTGGGGGCGGCCCCCGACCGGGCGGACGGGTTATTATGGTAGCGGAGGCGGGGCCTGCCGAGTCCGTCTCCAGCGCAGGAACTCCTCGTACTCCCGGGGATCCTCGAAGCGCAGCTGTTCGTACTGCTGCCGGTCGCGCTCCAGCTGCTGCTCGTGGTACGCTTCGCGCCGCTCCCGCCGCAACTGGTCTTCCCGCCAATCCGTGTACATGCCAAGCATCGCCCCCGAGAGCGCCCCGGCGCCCGCTCCGATCGCGGTGCCTCGGCTGCCGCCGGCGATCGCGCCGATTCCGGCGCCGGCCGCCGTTCCCGCCGCCGTCGTCTCGGGGACCCTCGTGGCCCTGGAACAGCCCGCCAGTAGCGCCACCCCCAACAGGAGCGACAGCCCGGACAGGACAGCGATGATCCTATGCATTGCGCGAGTGTCTGGCTTATACATAGCTGGTTTCTCCGCGTTTTCGTGTTGACGTGCAATCCGCCGTAACGACAGTCCAGATCCCGGATCAGGAGGCGGAAGGCAGCGCGGGCCTAGCCGGCGGCCGCCATGCCACGGATCGGTCTCATGAGCAGGATGGAGTAGGGCGAATGCAGGCGCAGGTCATCCCCCTCCATCCGGTACATTGCCTTGTATTCATAGTCCGGGCCCGTGATCGTCACGACCTCGCCGTTCACCGAGTATCGTTCATCGGTGTTGACGGCGACCGAGCCGTCATCCATCAACATGGTGGTGACCAGCTGGCCGTTCGGCCGGAACGTGATGAGGACTTCGTCCGCCTGCGCCAGAGTCGACATATCCTCCTCGTCCGGCTCGACGATCTCGATGACGCGCCATTCCGTGCCGGCCAGGAAGGACCTGTTGTCGGCGTTCATGCGCTGCATGGACTGGCAGCCGGCGACGGTTGCCAGCGCTCCTGCCAGAGCTGTGATCGCGAATAGCCTTGCGGTCATGGCTTGATCCTCTCGCTCGTTTGATATGATCCTCACAGCGTCCTGTCGCGGGCGCACCATGCGGTGCGACCGAAAACCCCCTGATTGCCGGGCATCGACAAGCCCATACGAAGTGGTTTCCAAACCCGTCTACTGGCGGATGAGCCGCCCCTGGTGCGCAAAAGAGGTTCCGAAAGCGCCTCGCGACAGATAGAACCTTCGACAGGGACGCGCCACACCTGCCCCGATGCCCCCTGGAACGGAACCTATACATAACCATAGCACTCCAGGACGGTGATGGTCAAGCACGCTATGGCGGCCGGCCGGCGCATGTCGGCTGTCCCCTCCCGGCAGTCGACGGGACGCTCCGCGATCGGCATTCACCGACTGCCGGGCCGGGCGCCAATTACCGGCCTCCGCAGAGGCATCGTCCAGACGAAGCAGGCCCCCCTGCAACCAGACGGCCAGCCCCCGCGTCCAGCGCGACCTGTCGAACCGATTCGGCCAAACCGGCATCCATGATAATGACTCCTGCTGGCGGGCCCGGCGGGACGATCGCCCCGCAAACCTGACCGCGGTGCTACCGCCTCTTCGACGCAGTGCGTCGCCCCTTCGCATCCGGTACAGTACGAGGGTCGCTCTTCTGTTTCTTGATCTGTCCCTCAAGTTCCATTCTTCGCGCCTCAAGATCCTTTAGACTCTTCTTCAGTCGGGCGATTTCCTTCTTGATCTTGCGGAGCTCGGCCTGATTCTTGACGCTCGACAAATGATCCTGGCCAAGTTGCTCAGCAATGTACTCCTCAAGCTGGCTCCTCAAGACTCTGAGGTATGGATTGCCCCATATCGCCCCTTGCCGGTACTCAAGCTTGCCGGCCTGGATGCCTTTCACGATGAAGTCCCAGTCAACTCCATACTCTTTCTTCGCTGTTACATCGCTGAGAGTTGCCCCTTTGGCGTTCCACTCACCGTATTGTGCCATGTCTGCCTCCTTGACCGAACGCTTTGGCTCGGGCGCTCGGCCACCGAGCCTCACGCGAAGTACCGCACGGCTTTGCGGTGTCGCCCGGAGCTGCGTGTCAGCCGAGGGTCTACTAATCGTGCGCATAGATCAAACCAGTTCTTTCGAGAGCGTCGAGCAGATCTCTTCTCTCCCTCGCCAACACCTTGAGACGTCTTTTCTTGTGTGGCGTGACCTTCGCAACGTCGATCGCAATGGAAGCCAGTTCCGCTATCCGCGAGTTCTCCGACGCCGCCAGCGTCCGGAGCCGGCACACATTCTTGTCCGATATGTGTGACTGATTCAGGAAACCGAAGATCTCTTCTTCCTGTTCAATCGCA
>JAWLBS010000368.1:0-4950 GCA_041687575.1 Phycisphaerae bacterium
GTTGCCCAGGCCATCTTTGCCCTCGTGGCCCAGCGCCTCGGTAAGTTCCATGAGGCTCACGTCGCGAACCTCGAAACCGCCGCTGTAGGCGAGTGGCTTACCGGGCGGGGCGTCGAGTCGGCCGCGGGCGGAGATCCGGCCGCCGGCGAAGTGGCCGCGAAGGCTGCTGATGTCGCCGCTGCGCCCCAGCAGCAGCAGCGAGACGCCCAGCCGCTCGACCAGCGGGCCGGTGGGGTCGTCGATGGTCCAGTCGGATGTCCGGGCCTTGCCATGGATCGCCAGGCGATCCAGGCTGGCAAGCGGCCCCTCCAGCCGCAGGTCCGCCTGGTAATGGCCCTTTGCCCGGCGGACGATGTCGTGGTCGAAGGCCATCTCCAGGTCGCCTTCGAACGTGGTCTGCAGGCTCTTATCGCCAAGGCCTGAGAAGGTGGCTTTGATGCCGACGTCGCCGGCAGTCAGAGGAGAAGAAGCACCCGCCAGGGCGAGCGCGGCCGGCAGGTCGAGGCCGGAAAGATCGAACGTGCCGCTGTACTCGGGCGGCGTGCCGGCTGGAAGATCGACTCGGCCGTTAGCCTGGAGCCGCCCGCGGGCGGTTTTGCCGGCCAGGCGGGCGATTTCGATGGTGCGACCGGAGAAGGCCGCATCGAGCGCGACCTCCTCGAGCAGCACGCCGGCCGGGGTATCGATCCGCCAGCCTTGCAGGTGGGCGGTGCCGGTGAGGGTCCGCTTGTCGGGCTGGTCGAGGTGGCGGACGACCAGGTCGGCCTCGATGGGGCCGCGGCTGGTGGCGCGGGGCGTGGTGGCTGACTCGACGTCGCCGTGGACGGTGACCTTGAGCATCTCCCTGCCGTGAAGTTCGGCGGTGGCGCGGATGTCGGCGAGGCCCTGCCTGACAGGCGAGTCGGGCAGGAAATGCGCCGCCAGGGCGGCCAGGTCGACCTGTTTCATACTGGCCGCGGCGCGGAGACCGCCGTCGGCGCCGTACTCGATTCGGCCGGTCGCCTGCACCTGTCCCCACGGCATATTCGCCGAGAGGCTCTGGACCTCGACCGTCTCGGGCGCCAGTTTGAGCAGGGCGTCGAGCTGGCGGGCGAGCGGCTGGCCGCCTCTGCCGACATGCCAGTCGGCGAGCGTTACAGTTCCTTGCCATGCGGCTCGGGAGTCGCCGGAGGGGAAAGTGAACCGGAGGTCGTGCCGGAACCCGCCGCCCGCCTGGTACCCCTCGGGCGGCGCCGCCGCGACAGCCAGTCGACCGTCGCCGCGGAGGGTCATGCCCCGGTTGTCGCCAGCCAGCGAGACCCGCGCCGAAAGGGGGGCGGATGCCGCATCAATGGACAATCCCAGCGGGCCCGACAAAGGGACCAGGTCGAGCGTTTCCGTCTGGACGTTCGCCTTCCATCCGGCGGGGCCATCGACGGGCCAGGACGCCTCGCCGGTCGCGGTCAGGTCGCCGCCGGGCGTTGTGATGAGCAGGTCGGCGAGACGAACATTGCGGTCGCGGAAATCGAGGCGGCCGGAGACCGACTGCACGAAATCGCTATCGGACGTTGCGAGCCGGCCCCGGTCGATCGTCAGTTTCCCGTTCACGGTGATCTGGCTGGGAGTGTCCATGCGGGCAACAATCAGGTCGAGCGTCGTGTGGGCATCCACGGTGTCGAGACGCTCAAGGCCGGGGCTGAGGCGTCCGGCCAGCGAACCCGCCAGGTGGAGTTCGCTGGGCCTTTGGCTGTCGGCGGCCAGGTCGATCTCGACATTGCCCGGCGGCAGGTTCAGTCCGAGCCACGGCGACACCTCCGCCAAGGCGACCGGGGACTGGCTCTGCAGGCGGGCGGTGTAATGAAGCGGCTGATCCGCCGCGGGCAGCCGCAGCTCGCCGCTGCCGGCCAGATCGGCGCCGGCGATGTGCCCGCGGAGATCCATGATCTGCAGGCGCCGGCCGTCGAAGCGGACCGTCAGATGATCCACCCGTGCCTGCGAGCCGGCCTGGTTGGTCAACCGGCCGTCATTGAAAGCGACGTTCCCCGTTGCCTGGAGATTGCCCGGATCGGCCAGGTTGGTGAGGGTGACGTTGAAATCGCCGTGGCCTGCGAGGGTGCGAAGCGGTCCGAGCTGCACGCCAGCGTCCAGCGACGTCCGGCCGGTCAGTTCCAGGCGATCGGCACCGGAGCCTTTCGCATGGATGGTGGCGTCAGCCATGCCGCCGGTGATCGGCAGGTTCTTGCCGAGTCTGGCGAGACCCTCGAGCGGCATGCGGGAGGCCTGCACGTCGAACTGATAATCGAGCGGGCGGCCCAGCGGCAGCGTCGAACGTCCCTTTGCTGTGATGGTGCCGCCCTGCGTCTCGCCCGCCAGGTCGACCAGACGCAGGTGGTCCCCGAGGAATTCGACCGTGCCCTGCAGATCGCGGTAGAGGACCTGCTCACCGGCGCGAGCGGTCCAGTCGCCGAAGGCGAGATCACCCCGCAGGGAGAGCGTGTCCAGGTCGGCGGCGTCCATGGAAAAGGTCAGATCCGTGTTGAGCCGTCCTGTGGCGACAGCCTCGACGTCGGCAAGCACAGCCAGCAGAAACGCGGATTCCGCGGCGGTGACTTCGTGGGCGAGTCGCAGCCGTCCCTCGATCCTGCCGTCGGGGGTCACGCGCCCGGTCAGCGAGGGGGTTCGGCCGCGCAGCGGGACCAGGGCGAGTTCGTACCGGTCGGCTCCGCGGGTCACGGTCAGTTCGAGTGCCTCCAGGCGGGTCTGGGCGTCGGGTCCGTAGTCGACGGCGGCCTGCAGAGTGCCTACGGTGATCCGCCGCAGGTCGATGTAGCGGCCCAGGTCGGGCCCCGGACCCTCCCGCGGCGGTGCGGGCTTGAGTGGCAATTCGAGGCGAGGACGGACAGATTCCCCGGTCGCAGCGTCCGTGCCGTCGATGTGGAAACGTGGATTGAGCGTGATGCGGTCGACATCGACGGCGGTCAGTACGGGCGAGGGGCCGGGCCAGCGGTCGAGGCTGATGCGGACGTCGTCAACCTGCAGCCAGGGCTGGCCGGCGGCGTCGTAGAGGTGCAGGCCATCGAGCCTGATCGGGCCGAAGTAGCTGAACCGCACGTCGTCGACGCGGACGGCGCCGTCCCACCGCTGCTCGAGAGCCGAGACGATCTGCGAGCGGATCAGCCACGGCGCGAGCCAGAACTGCACCACCATGGCGAGCACCACCAGCGCAACAGCCAGGTACACCAGCGATTTGGCCAGTCGCCGGGGCCATCGGCGCGTCTTTCTCGGTGGTTCGGCAGGGGTGGCCATGGGAATGTCCGTTATCTATTTTCTTCTAATTCCCGGCCGGCACGTCTTCGAAAGGACGGCTGGTCGGTTGGGCCAGGGCTTCGGGCGCCGCGGCGGTGTTGGCCTGGCTGGGCGCGGGCTGGACGTTCTGGTTGGTCACGGGGCCGGCCCCGAAGAGCCACCAGTTCTTCTGGTTCGAGAAGCCGAACGCCGGGCCGGACGCGTAGAACAGCCGGTGGTCGTCGCGGCGGTAGACGACGAAGCTCAGCCGCGTCGCGCCGGCCTGCTGGACCGACTTGAATGCCGCGGCCTCGGGCACGGCAATCGTCCCGCCGGGCGAGGGCAGGGCGGTGGCTGGCAGGCCGAAGACATATTCCTGGCGATCGACGCCGACGGCGCCGCTGCGCAGTTCGAGGATATAGTCGGCCTCTTCCAACTTGTCGACAACCAGTGCGCCGCTGCGAAACGCCCTGTCGCGAACGGTCGCCTGCACGAAGGTCTTGTCGATGCGGTCGATGAGCCTGTCGTCGATGTAGACCTTCCGCTCCTCGAGGGGGGTGAAATCGAGCTGGTCCGCCGCCCGGTCCACCGAGGCCGCGACCAGCATCTGTTCGCTGGCCGTTCGCGGGGTATCGGTGGTGCGGCGGGTGCCGCACCCGGTTACCGCCAGACCCAAAGACGCTCCCGCCACGAGCAACGCACAACTTCTATACATCCGACACACCTCAGATCAAATCAAGACAACGTCTAAACCAGTTGCATATCCATGCGGCGCTGATTGTAGCGGGGCAGGCGCCGATGGTCCACGAGACGTCATCGCCGGTCCAGCCACTCCATCGAGCGATGCGCCGCGGTCAGGGGTTCGGCGGCAGCGAGCTCTTCGTCGCGCCAGGTCCCGTCCTCGGCGGTGACGCTGAGGCACGCCTCGATCCGGGGGATCAGCAGCCGGGTGAGCGGCTCGACCTCGATCGGCGGCATGAAGGCGTCCATCGTCGTGCCCGGGTGCTGATCGAACGTGCGGGCGAGCATGATCGAGCCGTGCTGCAGCAGGGCGTCCGGCAGGCGGCGCTGGGCGCTGCCGGCCATCTTCCCGCCGGCGGCGAGCACGTCGTAGTCGTACTGGCGGTCGAAGCACCAGAAGATGTCGCGCTGGGCGAAGGTGGTGGCGGCTTGGCCGGCCGGGCGGAGCGCAATGGGCAGGCCGAGCTCCCGCAGCGTCGCCCCGATCGCCTCCTGGACCCGCCGGTAGGCCTGGCCGGGCTGACCTTGGGGGCAGTCCTGCTTGCGGATGGTCAGGCTGTAGCACAGTTCGGCGTCGTGCAGGATCGCGCCGCCGCCGGTGCGCCGCCGGATGACGTCGAGCCCGGCGACGGGGCCGGCCAGATCGCGGTATCCCTGAAACGACTGCGACGCCCCCAGCGAGATCGTCGCCACGCTCCAGCCGTAGATCCGCAGTGTCGTTGGGCTTCTGCCCTGGCGGACGAAATCCAGCAGGGCCTCATCGCGGCCCATGTTGACCGCGCCGGGGAGTTTGGGGTCGAAAATCAGTCGCATGTGGGTACCAGTGTTATTGAGTCCAGCACGAGCATAGAAGTCCGACGAGTACAGGTTTCAGGGGCCCTCGAAGCAACGAGGTACCACCAGCTCAGGGCAGCTGTCTTAAGCCCCGACAGGGGCGGGATACTA
>JAWLBS010000369.1:0-4949 GCA_041687575.1 Phycisphaerae bacterium
CCTCGCGCTGCCCGGCCAGGGCGCGGCCAGCGTACGCGCCTTGCGAGACGGCGTTGTCCCAGTGCTCGAGGCGGCGCCGCCGGCCGGAAACCACGTCGTGGAACCGCGCGACATCGCCCGCCGCCCAGACGTTGGGCACGTCCGTCCGCAGGTATTCGTCCACCACCACGCCGTCGTCGATCGCAAGGCCCGTGCCTTCCAGCACGTCGGTCACCGGCTCGACCCCGATGCCGATGACAGCCATATCGGCCGCGAGTGGTTCGCCCTCGTCGGGCACCACGCGCTGCAGCCGCCCGTCCCCCTCGAAGCCGACCACCTTGCGCCCGGTCAGGAGTTTTACGCCGCGCTGCTGATAGTACCTCTGGAAGTACCCCGCCATCTCCGGCGTCAGGACCCGCGACAGGATGTGCTCGTCGGGGAACACCATCGTCACCTCGAGCCCACGATCGGCCAGCACCGCCGCCACCTCCGAGCCGATGTAGCCGCCGCCAACGATTACCGCGCGCCTGGCGCCGGATTCGGCCGCCCGACGGATCTCCTTCGAGTCCCGCAGCCAGCGAAGATAGAAGACGTTCGCCAGGTCGCCCCCGGGCACATCCAGCTTGCGGACCCGTGTGCCCGTGGCGATCAGCAGCCGCTCGAAGCCGATCTCCCGCCCGCCTCCGTCGCGCAGCACGCGGGCCGACAGGTCGACCTGGCGCACCTCGGTCTCCAGCCGCACGTCAATCCCGTGGTCCTTGTAGAACCCGGGCTTGTTGATGAAGACGTCCTGCTCGGACTTCTGGCCGGCCAGGAACTTCTTTGACAGCGGCGGCCGCTCGACCGGCAGGTCGACGTCGGCCGAGACGATGCAGAGCTGCCCCGACTCGAGACCCTCTTCGGCGAGCTGCTTGGCGGCATAGCCGGCCACCATGCCGCCGCCGAGAATAACGTATCTGAAGCGATCCATAGGACCTCCCGTCGATCCGCGCCCTCATTCAGCCTGTCCGCTTGCGGGCAGCGTCCGTCCATCCGCGTGATCCCCTGCGTCCGGGACGCTGCCTCTCTACCCGTTGATGATCTCCCCGCCGTTGGGGTGCAGCACCTGCCCGGTCATGTACGACGCGTCCTCGCTGGCCAGAAAGACGTAGGCCGGGGCGACTTCGTCCGGCTCGCCTGGTCGGCCCATCGGCACGTTCGAACCGAACGTTTCCGTCTTCTCTTGCGGAAACGAGGACGGGATAAGCGGCGTCCAGATCGGCCCCGGCGCCACGCCGTTGACGCGGATCTTCCGGTCCGCGAGGTTCGTTGCCAGCGACCGCACGAACGAGACGATCGCCCCTTTGGTCGCCGCGTAGTCCAGCAGGTGCGAGCTGCCGCGATAGGCCGTCACCGACGTGCTGCAGATGATCGAACCGCCTTCCGGCAGGTGCCCCACTGCCGCCTTGGTCATGAAAAAGTACGCAAAGATGTTCGTGCGGAACGTCGTCTCCAGCTGGTCCCGCGTGATGTCGGTGATGCTCTGTTGCGGGTACTGCACAGCCGCGTTGTTGACCAGGATATCAAGATGCCCTAACTCCTCGACCGCCTTTTCGACCGACTGCTCGCAGAAGTCCTCGCGTCCGACATCCCCGGCCAGCTTCAGACACCGCCGCCCTTCCTGCTCGACCAGACGGACCGTCTCGTCCGCGTCCTGGTGTTCATAGAGATACAGGATCGCGACGTCCGCCCCCTCCTTGGCGAACGCCACCGCGACCGCGCGGCCGATGCCGCTGTCCCCGCCGGTGATGATCGCCGCCTTGCCTTCGAGCTTGCCCGCCGCCTTATAGTCGCGCTGCCGGCTGCGGGGCCGGGGCTTCATCTCCTTTTCGATACCGGGCTGCTTCGCCTGCTTCTGCCTGGGACGGGTGCGACTCTTCTTGGCCATGTCAGATCCCTTCGTGCCTGTTCGTTCTGGAACAAGTTCCGATTGCTTCACTCGGTGTGTCAAGCGGGCCCGGCAGGTCCGTGTTTCCCTTCCTGCCGGGCCCGTGCGTGGTTGGTGTCGGTGCACCTGTCAGGCTCGAGGTGCACCGCTGGAATCGGGGATCAGTCCTTCTCGACCTCGATTTCCAGCTCCTCTTGCGTGGTCCCGGGGTCGATGATGATCTCGCGGCCTTCACGGCGGATCTCGGTGCCCCGGTCCTGCGGCCCCATGCGGTCGCGACGCTCCATCTCGACCGCACCGGTGCCGGTACCGATCCGGTAGAAGGCGTCATTCCTGCTCTGCCAGGCGCGGTTGTGCATGTCCGGCCAGTCGCCGGCCTTGAACCCCGGGGCGTCTTCGAAGCGGTCCTCGGAGATGTTCAGGACCAGCCGCTCGCGAGCGGCGTTGTAGCTCATCGCCCGCCACGGAACCGCGTGCAGCTCGCCGCCCATACCCAGCACGCCGCCGGCCTCGACGATGCCGTAGCGAATCTGGCCGGTCGCCATCACGATGACCAGGTTCTCGAGCTCGCCGAGGCGCTCGTCCGCCCGGTTGATCACGCCCCTGTCCATCAGCTTCGAGGCGCGGACCAGGCCGCTGGCCTCGAAGTCGCCGTCCCGTCTGACGTCGCGTTCCTCGAGATCGTTCGCCCGCATCCGGTCGCGGGGTTCGATCTCGATCTCAACCTCGTCCCGCTCGCCGTTTTCCACCCTGATGCGTCCCGGCTGGGCGACATCTTCCTCGACCCTCATCTGGGCAAAGACTGCATCAGCGCGGCCGCTGGAGCCCGTCCGTCCATCGAAACGCTGAACGGGCGCGTCACGGATTTCGACCTCGGGCGTGTCCTCGCCATCAAACTCCTGCGCGTCGTTTCTCAGCCGGCCGTACCGATCGGCCTCATACTCGCCCGCGTTCCGCTGGTTGTAGTAACCCCGGGGCTCATAGCCGGGGGCGTAGTCCCAGTCGTCCTCTTCGGTCTCAAACCAGTCATCGGTATCGAACCAGTCGCCGTTGTCGTCCCACTCGGTCTGCCACTGGCCGTCTTCGTACGTCCGCTCGTACTCGCCGTTGCCATAGGCGCCCTCGAACTCGGCCTGCTCCCGGTACTCCTGAAGGCCCTGCTCGTCGTATTCGGCTTCCATCTCGTACTCGATGTCGCCTTCGCCCTGCATCCAGTCGCGCTGACGAGCGCGGTCGCGCTGCTGCTGCTGTTGCCAGCCGCCCTGCCGGTCGCGCCGGAACTGCTCCCAGTTCTGACGCGTCCATGCGGGGTTACCCTGGCGGTTGCGGAGCAGGACCTCGCCGTCGCGGGTAGCGATGCCGGTGGCGATCAGGAACCTCTGGTTGTCCCGCATCAGCGGCGAACCCTTGACGGATATGCGCCGGCCCTGGTTGAGCTGCACCTCGTTCTGCTGCATGTACCAGGGCGGGCCGAGCACGACATGTACCTGGTCGTCCTGCCGTGATTGCACGCTCGCCACAAGCACGCGATGGGAACGATCGATCGCGACGCGCTGGACCGTGCCCGTGACCACACGCAGGTTCTGGCCCCGGAACTGCTGCCGCGGATCGAAGCCGAGCTGCGTCATTGGCGTCCGCTGACGCTGCTGTGCCTGCTGCTGATCCATCTGCTGTTGGCGCTGCTGGCGTTGCTGGTCCTGCATCTGCTGGCCGCGCTGCTGATCCATCTGCTGTTGGCGCTGCTGACGCTGCTGGTCTTGCATCTGCTGGCCGCGCTGCTGGCGTTGCTGCTGATCCTGCCATGCGGGGTTGCCCTGCTGGCTCCGCAGTTTCGCGAACTCGTCATCCGCCTGTACGGTCGTGGCGATCAGGCGCTGCTGCCCGTCCTGGCTGACCAGCGAGCCCCGCAGCATGACCTCCTTGCCCTGCTGAACGTTAACGTTGTTCTGCCGCAAGAACTGCTGCGGTCCCAGCACGGCCGTCACCTGCTGGCCCTGCTCGGTTTGGATCGTCGCCACAACCAGATTGTCCTGCTCCCTGAGGACCTGCACGTCCTGGACCTTGCCCGTTACGCTCTGGACCTTCTCGGCCTGGAAGTGCTGCTGGGCGTTGCGGGCGAACTGCTCGATCTGCTGCTGGCCCTGCGTGCCGCCAACGCCCTGGCCGGCCTGCTGCTGGCCCTGCTGCCGCTGCTGACCCTGGCGCTGCTGGTCCTGCATTTGCTGGCTGCGCTGCTGCTGACCTTGCTCAGCGGCGACCAGCACGTACGAAGCCAGTTGGAACGGGCCGTCGCTGTCCAGGCGGACCTGCCGGTCCTCGGCCTCGACGTCGACGTCAATCTCATCATCCAGCCTCGGGCTCATGCCGCGATGGCGCTCGCGGTAGCCGGGCTCGCGCATGTCCCGCATGTCCCGGCCGCGCGTCCCGCCGATCGCCGTGCGGTAGTAGTTGTCGATCCGCTGGCGCCAGGTCCGGCTGGCCAGGTTGGGCCAGTTGCCCGCCTCGAAGTTCGGCGCCGCCTCGAGCACCTCCTCGCTCATGTCGAGGATGAACCGGTCGCCCGCCTCGCTGTAGCGGATGGCGTTCCAGGGAATCGGGTAGCGTGTGCCGCCGATACCCAGGACCTCCCCCCGCGAGAGCACGACGTAGTGTACCCGTCCCTGTCGCGGGTCGATGACCAGGTCGACGACGCTGCCAAGATCCTCGCCCTGTGGATTCTCGACGTCCGTCCCAATCAGGTCGTCCGCCTTCTGCAGCTCCTGCATCACGGCCGCTTGACGCCCCTGCTGGCGCATGCGCTGCTGGTCCTGCTGGGCGTCGGCGATTGCTGCCATCAGCAGCACCGCCGCCACGCCCGGCATCAGATAGATTCCAAGCCTGCTCATCAGTATCCCCCTTGTTCTGTGGAAACATGTACGTGAACCGTTTGTTCAACCCGCGGAAACGTAACGGATGTGGCGAACCGTGAACCCCTCGTCCGGTCCGCGTAACTTGCCCTGTGTCTTATTATTTGAGGCGCGCCCGCGGCGAGTCAAGCAGCCGC
>JAWLBS010000370.1:0-4948 GCA_041687575.1 Phycisphaerae bacterium
TGGCAGTCGAAAGCGGCACAACCATTTCGGATGCCGGCCGGAGCCGCGGTGAAAATCGGACCGGCTTGCCTATAATGCTCTCCTGGACCGGATGCTGTTCCGCCGCTTTGTGTGCGGCGACGGCGAGGGTGGAATCGGTGATTGCCCCATACCGCTGAATGCGGCTGACGGGGCATCATCTGATCGGGATGAGTGCATGACACAGCCACGGCAGCCAACGGGTTTGTACGACCCCCGCTACGAGCACGACGCCTGCGGCGTCGGCGCGGTGGTCAACATCAGCGGCCTTCGCGAACACGCCATCATCGCAAAGGCGAAGCAGGTGCTGATCAACCTGCTGCACCGCGGGGCGGCAGGGGCGGACGAGTCCACCGGCGACGGGGCGGGCATCCTGATCCAGGTCCCGCACGAGTTTTTCGCGGCTGAGGCGGACCGGTTGCGGTTCGACCTGCCCGGTGCGGGGCGCTACGGGGCGGCCACGGTGTTCCTCCCGCGGGATGCGGCGCTGGCGGACAAGTGCCGGGCCGCCCTGGAAGAGGCGGTCGCCCACCACGGCATGACGCTGCTCGCCTGGCGCGACGTGCCGGTCGACAACACCTGCATCGCCGAGCTCGCCCGGACCGGCGAACCGGTCATCCGGCAGGCCTTCATTGGCGGGGGCGAGTGGTCCGGCGACGACCTCGAGCGGCGGCTGTTCATGGCGCGCAAGCGGGCGGAAAAGCGCGTCCTGCAGGGTTTCGGCCCGACCGCCGAGGACTTCTACATCGTCTCGATGTCGTGCCGGACGATTGTCTACAAGGGGCTGTTCATGGCCCCGCAGCTGTTCGCCTACTACCCGGACCTGGCCGATGAGCGGATGGCCTCCGCCCTGGCCGTCGTGCACCAGCGCTACAGCACGAACACCCTGCCGAACTGGCGGCTCGCCCAGCCGTTCCGCATGGTCGCCCACAACGGCGAGATCAACACGCTGGCCGGCAACCGCAACCGGATGATCGGCCGGGAGCGGCACATGTCCAGTCCGCTGTTCGGCGAGCACATCGCCGACCTGCAGCCGGTCGTCCAGCCGGGCGGCAGCGACTCGGCGTCGTTCGACAACGTGGTGGAGCTGCTGGTGCAAGGCGGACGGTCGCTGCCGCACTCGATGATGATGATGATCCCCGAGGCCTTCGGCACGAGTTACCACATCAGCACCGACAAGCGGGCGTTCTACGAGTACCACGCCGCGATCATGGAGCCGTGGGACGGTCCGGCGGCGATGATCTTCACGGACGGGCGGATCGTCGGCGGCACGCTCGACCGCAACGGCCTTCGCCCGTGCCGCTACACCGTCACGCGCGACGGGCTGGTGGTGCTGGCCAGCGAGGTGGGCGTGATCGACTTTCCGCCCGAGCAGGTGCTGCACAAGGGGCGGCTGCAGCCGGGACGGATGTTCCTGGTCGACACCGACGAGGGCCGCATCATCGGCGACAACGAGATCAAGGCCAAAATCGCCCGTCAAAAGCCCTACCGCCGCTGGCTGCAGTCCAACCGGATCGAGCTGCGCGGGCTGTTCGCCGGCCCGAAATCCATGCCCGGCGACCCCGAGACGATCCGCCGCCGGATGCGGGCGTTCGGCTATACCCGCGAGCAGCTGCAGCTGATCATCGGGCCAATGGCACACAACGGCCAGGAGCCGGTCGGCTCGATGGGCACCGACACCCCGCTGGCGGTGCTGAGCGACCGGCCCAAGCAGCTGTTCGACTACTTCAAGCAGATGTTCGCCCAGGTGACCAACCCGCCGGTCGACCCGCTGCGCGAGGGGCTGGTGATGTCGCTGATGAGTTTCACCGGCCGGGAACAGAACCTGCTGGATGAGACCCCCGAGCACTGCCGGCAGCTGAAACTGCCCCACCCGATCCTGACCAACGAGGACGTCGACCGGCTCCGCGCGACAAGGCGCGATGACTTCGGCGTCGCGACGATCCCCGCCCTGTTCGACGCGACCGCGAGCGACCCCGGCGCGAGCCTGAAACAGGGGCTGGACGATCTGGCGGCAGCCGCGGAGGCAGCGGTTCGCGACGGGGCGAACCTGCTGATCCTCAGCGACCACGACATTTCGCCCGATCGCGCGGCCATCCCCTGCCTGCTGGCAACCGGCGCGGTCCACCACGCCCTGCTGGCAAAGGGCCTGCGAAGCGAGGTCGGCATCGTTGTCGAAAGCGGCGAGCCGCGGGAGGTGATGCACTTCGCCCTGCTGGTCGGCTACGGGGCCAAGGGCATCTGCCCCTACCTGGCCTTCGAGGTGCTGCACGACATGCAGCGCAGCGGCGATCTGCCCGCCGAGATGGACGAGGAGGAACTCGTCGAGAACTACATCACGGCCGTCAAAAAGGGCCTGCTCAAGATCATGAGCAAGATGGGCATCTCGACGCTGCGGAGCTATCACAACGCCCAGCTGTTCGAGGCGGTCGGGCTCTCGCGGGACCTGGTCGACACCTACTTCGCCGGCACGAGCAGCCGGATCGGGGGCATCGGGCTCGATGTGGTTGCAAAGGAGGCGCTGCTGCGGCACGAGGCGGGCTTCGGCGAGCAGCGGCCGGGTGCGCTCGACCTGGACTTCGGCGGCGAGTACCACCAGCGCCGCGACGGCGAGCCGCACCTGTGGGAGCCGATGACAGTCGCGTGCCTGCAGAACGCGGTGCGCTTTGGCGACCCGGCCGCATTCGCGGAGTACGCCCGGCGGATCAACCAGCAGTCGCAAAGGCGATTCACGCTGCGGAGCCTGCTCGATTTCACCGAGGGCGAGCCCGTACCTCTCGATGAAGTCGAGCCGGCCGGCGAAATCGCCAAACGGTTCTGCACCGGGGCGATGTCGCACGGCTCGATCAGCCGGGAGACGCACGAGGCCCTGGCGGTGGCGATGAACCGCATCGGGGGCATGAGCAACACCGGCGAGGGCGGCGAGGCCGCCTACCGGCACGAGCCGGGCAACGAACCGCTCAACAGCGCGATCAAGCAGATCGCCAGCGGCCGGTTCGGCGTGACGATCAATTACCTCGCCCACGCGAAGGTCCTGCAGATCAAGATGGCCCAGGGCGCCAAGCCCGGCGAGGGCGGGCAGCTGCCCGGCCACAAGGTCACCGAGGAGATCGCCGAGCTGCGTCACAGCACGCCGGGCGTGTCGCTGATTTCGCCGCCGCCGCACCACGACATCTACTCGATCGAGGATCTGGCGCAGCTGATCTACGACCTCAAGAGCGGCAACCCTGAGGCGAAGGTCTCGGTCAAGCTCGTCGCCGAGGCGGGCGTGGGCACCATCGCAGCCGGCGTCGCCAAGGCAAGCGCCGACGAGGTGGTCATCGCCGGCCACGACGGCGGCACGGGCGCCAGCCCCTGGAGCTCGATCAAGTACGCCGGCATCCCGTGGGAACTGGGCCTGGCCGAGACGCAGCAGGTGCTCGTGCAGAACGGCCTTCGCAACCGGATCGTCGTGCAGGTCGACGGGCAGATCCGCACGGGGCGCGACATCGTGATCGCGGCGCTGCTCGGCGGCGAGCGGTTCGGTTTCGGCACGGTGGCGCTGGTAACGCTCGGGTGCATCATGATGCGCAAGTGTCACATGGGAACCTGCCCGGTCGGCATCGCCACGCAGGACCCGCGGCTGCGCAAGAAGTTCACCGGCAAGCCCGAGCACGTCGAGCGGTTCATGCTGTTCCTGGCCGAGGATGTGCGGCGGATCATGGCCGAGCTCGGCTTCCGCACATTCGACGAAATGGTCGGGCGGGTCGACCGACTGCGGTTTGGCGGGGCGAAGGACCACTGGAAGGCTTCGGGGCTCGACCTGTCGCCGCTGCTGGCGCTGCCGGACACATCCGACGGCCGCGGGATCCGCTGCGTGCGGCCGCAACCCGACCGGCTGGCGGCGGCACTGGACTGGCAGATCCTCGAGAAGATCGGGCCGACCGTCGACGCGGGCGAGCGGGTCCGGCTGGAGATGCCGGTCCGCAACGTGCACCGGGCGGTCGGGGCGATCCTGTCCAGCCGCATCGTTCGCAGACACGGGCCCAAGGGCCTGCCGGACGAGACGGTCGGCCTGACCTTCACCGGCTCGGCCGGGCAGAGTTTCGGGGCGTGGCTGGCGCCGGGGGTGACGCTGCGGCTGATCGGCGAGGCGAACGACTATGTCGGCAAGGGCCTGTCCGGCGGGCGGATCGTGGTGCAGACGCCGCCGCCCGCGGGCTTTGTTCCGCACGAGAACATCGTCGTGGGCAACACGGTGCTCTATGGGGCGACGGCCGGCGAACTGTACGTCAACGGGCTGGCCGGCGAGCGGTTCGGCGTCCGCAACAGCGGCGCGGTGGCGGTGGTCGAGGGGGTGGGCGACCATGGCTGCGAGTACATGACCAACGGCGTGGTGGTGGTGCTCGGGCCGACGGGCCACAACTTCGCCGCCGGCATGAGCGGCGGGACCGCCTACGTGCTGGACGAGCACCAGCTGTTCGACACCCTGTGCAACTTGGACATGGTCGATCTCGAGACGGTCTGGCACGAGAAAGACCGCAAGATCCTGTTCGATCTGGTCACCCAGCACTACCGCTGGACCGGCAGCCGACAGGCGCGGCGAATCCTCGACGACTGGGCCGGCATGGTCGGGCGGTTCGTCAAGGTCATGCCGATCGATTACCGAAAGGCCATGGAGCGGCTCAAGGAGCACGAGCTGCCCCAGGCGGAGTACACACCGGCCACCGAGGAGGTCTTCCGTCGTGCCTGATCCGACCGGTTTTCTGCAGTATCGGCGAGAGGATGTACCGCACAAGCCCGTGTCCGAGCGGATCCGGGGCTTCAACGAATTCGACCAGCCCCTGCCTCAAGAGGGCCTCCGCTGCCAGGCCCAGCGGTGCATGGACTGCGGCACGCCCTATTGCCATTCGTTCGGCTGCCCGGTAAAGAACCGCATCCCCGAATTCAA
>JAWLBS010000371.1:0-4942 GCA_041687575.1 Phycisphaerae bacterium
TGGATGAGCCACGGCGACGTGGTCAACGAGCTGTCGGCCGATTTCATCTCGCTGGCCCAGACCGCCAACTGCCCGATCGCGGCGGTCAAGCACCGGACCCGGCCGATCTACGGCGTGCAGTTCCACCCGGAGGTGACGCACACGCCGTACGGGTCGCAGATCATGCAGAACTTCCTGTACGAGGTGTGCGACTGCGAGGGCGACTGGAAGATCGGCTCGTTCATCGACGAGACGGTCGAGGAGATCCGTGGGCGTGTCGCTGATGACGAGCGGGTCATCTGCGGGTTGTCCGGCGGGGTCGATTCGTCGGTGGCGGCCGTACTGCTGCACAAGGCGCTGGGGGATCGGCTGACGTGCATCTTTGTCGACAACGGCCTGCTGCGGCTCAATGAGGCCGAGATGGTCGAGGCGACCTTCCGGGGGCATTTCCATATCAATATGCGGGTGGTCGACGCGGCCGAGCGGTTCCTGGCGCGGCTGAAAGGCGTGGTCAACCCGCAGGAAAAGCGCAAGATCATCGGCCACGAGTTCATCGACGTCTTCAAGGCCGAGGCCGAGACGATCCCCAACGCCCGGCACCTGGCGCAGGGCACGCTCTATCCGGACGTGATCGAGTCGGGCCACAACGTGGCGGGCACGGCGGCGAATATCAAGCTGCACCACAACGTGGGCGGCCTGCCGGAGCAGCTGGGCTTCGAGCTGATCGAGCCGTTCAGGGAGCTGTTCAAGGACGAGGTGCGGCTGGTGGGCACGCAGCTGGGGCTGCCGGAGGAGGTCGTCTGGCGGCACCCGTTCCCGGGGCCGGGGCTGGCGGTGCGGGTGGTCGGCGACATCACGCCGCAGCGGCTGCAAATCCTGCGCGAGGCGGATGCAATTTTGCTGGAGGAGATCAAGTCGGCTGGCTGGTACGACAAGATCGCCCAGGCCTTTGCGGTGCTGCTGCCGGTCTCCAGCGTGGGGGTCATGGGCGACGCGCGGGCCTACGAAGGCCAGCACGTCTGCGCGATCCGCTGCGTCGATACGACCGACTACATGACGGCCGACTGGACGCGGGTGGATTACGAATTGCTCGCCCGGGCCTCCAACCGGATCATCAACGAGGTCAACGGCGTCAACCGGGTGGTCTACGACGTGTCGAGCAAGCCGCCGAGCACGATCGAGTGGGAGTAGGGCGGGTGGCAGGGCGCCACGGTCCTGCGCGGCAGGGCCGTGCTTTTTGAACGCCCCGAAGCTGTCATTCTGAGCGGCAGCGAAGAATCTCTAATGGACAGCGTGCCCATGGTTTAGCGCTCCGCTTGGCAGAGATCCTTCACTGCGTTCAGGATGACAGCGGGGGGTGCTCCGGCTGCCATGTCGTGTTTTTCATGGTCCGCGCCTGCTCACAGAACAGCCACCACTGGGTCAGCCACGGCTCGTCGATGCCGCCGGCGCGGGCGGCGGCGACCAAGGCCCCGCGGATCTCGCGGAGCTTGTCGCTGATCGGGTGGCCCTTTTCGGGGCCCGGCCGGCGGAGGTCGCCCCGGGCGAGAAGGTCGAGCATCTCATTGACCAGTGCGAGCACCGTCCGGCCGGTCGGGGTCCGTTCGCAGGCGCGGGCGAGCCACTTGGAGTAGGGGTAGGGCTGGCGGTCGAGGACCAGGGCGGCCTGCATCGCGTGCTCCAGGGCCTTGTTCATCGCCAGCAGGACCGCCACCGGGTCGCCGCGTTCGATGGGGTTGTCGACCGCCCGGTGCTCGCCGCGCATCTCGACGTAGTGGTAGCAGAACCAGCTTCGCCGCACCGGCTCCGGCATCGGCTGGCGCGCCAGGTCGATCAGCCCCTGCCCGCAGCCGTCCCGATCGATCAGCACGACCGCCGACCGCAGCTCGGCGATCAGCGGAAAGTCGCATACCTGCACGCGCCGCTGGAAGTCGTCGTATGACTCGATATTGAGGTGGCCCGGCTTGCCCTCGAGCTGGAACTCGAAGAACCAGTCGGCCGACGTCTCGCGCAGCCGGCGGAGGGTGTCAGCCGGCAGGAGGATCCACCCGTCGAGATCCGACCAGGGGTCGTCGATGCCGAGGGTGGTCGAGCCGTGCATCAGTACGCAGGCCCGGTCGGCCACGCCGCGCAGCACGGGGTGGCCGGCCAGAAACGGCGGTGTGAAGGCCTTCATCCTGGCGGACCAGGTTTCGACCACATGCATGGTACTGTTCCTCTTTTGCTGAACGATGTGGCTCGCCCGCAATCGCGGATGAGGGGGTCTATGCCCGATTGTGGATGATACAGTATGCATCTTGTCGTGCAACGGGGGCGTGGCGAGAGCTGGCCGCGGCGGGTGCCGGGGCGTTTTCTCCAAGGGGTCAGACCCCGATGGATGTTTCAGGTATTGGTGCTGCCAAGGGGATTGGCGCGTGGATCCGAACGCGGGCACGCTGCCAAGGGTCAGGCCCCCGACAAGCGCCTGCCACTGATCCAGGAATGCATCACCGGCGGGGTTGTCGCGGCCGGTTCCTGTTGACGCGGCTCGGGTTCGGGTATAGACATGAAGCAACAGGCTTCCGCTTTTCGCCCCCTTTCGGAGGGACAGAAAAATGGCCATTCAAGTGCTGGGGCTGGCAGGCAGTCCGCGCCCCTACGGCAACTCGACGATGCTGCTCGACGAGGTCCTGGAGATTGGCCGGGACCGGGGGCTGCGCGTCTCGAAGGTGATGCTCAACGACCTGTACTACAAGGGGTGCCAGGCGTGCCTGGGCTGCGTGGAAAACGCCTGGTGCGTCCAGTCCGACGAGATACAGGACGTGCTCAAGGCCCTGAAGGAGGCGCACACGTGGGTGCTGGCCTCGCCGATCTACTTCGATGGGGTCTCCGGTCAGATGAAGCTGTTCTTCGACCGGCTCTACAGCCTGACGCAGGACAAGTCGAAACTGCCGGGTGAGCGGCGGGGGGCGGTGATCGTCACGTACGACGCGGGCCCCAACGAGTTCTACGACGAGATCGCCCGCCGGCTGGGCGGGTACCTCAACTGGTTCGGCACATTCAAAGTGGTCGAGGTCCTGACGGTGCCGATGGCGGGTTCGACCAAGAGCGTGCGGGACCGGCCGGAGATCATGGCGCAGGTCAGGGCGCTGAGCGAGAAGCTGTTCGAGGGGCAGGTGTCGGGGTAGGGGGGCGTAAGTCATACGTATCCGATCCAGGGCCTGAACCCACAGCACGGCGGGCGGGGCATTCCCAGGGGTCTGACCCCGTGGCGCACGTCTCCTGGCGGAATCAACGCCGAAGCATTATGGCGGTGGGGATACTTGTGCACCTCACCGGGGTCTGACCCCGTAGCGATGGCAGGGGCACGGCGGGGTTTACCGCTCCCTTACGGTCGCGGCTCGTTACGAATCTACCGCTCCCTTACGGTCGCAGGTTGTTGAGGCGGCACCGTAGCATCTCTCGCAGCGTTTGCCCCAGGGGGTCGGACCCCGTTGGATCTTTCAGGTATTGGTGCTCCCAAGGGAATTGAAGCGTAGGCTCAAGCCCAAGCGTGCTGCCAGGGGTCAGACCCCCGGCAGGCGGCCCGCCCTGCACTGATCCAGGGATGTGCCTCCTGTCGGGATTCGGGGGCGTGCGCATTGGCGTAACGCCAGTGATCGTCATAATATATAGGCCATTATTGTGGCGCAATTTGCGCTGCGACCGGCGGCGGCGCCTTCGAGTGGGCGGGGCCGGGCGGCGGGCCGCCTGCGGCTGGTGCGCGGCAGTGGCGGCCGCAAAGGTCATTGCATTTAAGGACGGCAATTGTACGATATTCGTTTGCCCCGGGCCGGGGGGTCGGGTGAAAGACGGGTGGGCCCGGATGGCGATGTAGTTGCAACAGGTTGCGGCGCCAACGGTTGAAGCCTTGGTGGCGGCGATGTCACGGCCGGGCCGGGTTTCGGTGGCGACGTGGTCGTGATGCCCGGCGAGCGGGTGTCGGCGGCGGACCTGCGAGAGCGACGCGTGTATCGGCGTCGATAGCGAAAGGCAGACAGCGATTTATGGATATACAGAAGACGGTCGGGCAGATCCTGACGGGTATTTTCGGCAACCGGAACGAGCGGATCATCCGCCGGTACCGGGCGATCGCCGAGCGGATCGATGCGCTGGAACCGGAGTTCCGCGAGAAGGGCCCGGAAGACCTCAAGGCGATCACGCCGCAGCTGCGTGAGCGGCTCAAAAACGGCGAGCAGACCTGGGATGTGCTCCCCGAGGCCTTTGCCGCCCTTCGCGAGGCGTCGCGCCGGGCGCGGCAGCACCGGCACTTCCCGGTGCAGCTGGTCGGGGGCATGGTGCTCTACAACAACGATATCGCCGAGATGAAGACCGGCGAGGGCAAGACGATCGTCTGTCACCTCGCGGTGTACCTCAAGGCGCTCGAGGGCAAAAAGGCCCACGTCATCACGCACAACGACTACCTCGTGCAGCGCGATGCGGAGTTCGCCCAGCCGATCTTCGAGCTGGTCGGCCTGCGGGTCGGCTACATCCAGAGCCAGGTCGACCCCGGCGGCGTCGAGGGCGTGCGGCGAGAGGCGTACAATGCCGACATCACCTACGGGACCAACAGCGAGTTCGGGTTCGACTATCTCCGCGACAACATGAAGATGCGCCGGGCGGACCAGGTGCAGGGCCGCCTGGACTATGCGGTGGTCGACGAGGTCGACAGTCTCCTGATCGACGAGGCGCGCACGCCGCTGATCATCTCGGGGCCCGCCCAGGACGACGTCAACCGCTACAAGCTGGCCGACCACGTCGCGCGGAACCTGGTCCGCAAGCAGGGCGAGTCGAACAACCGCACCGCCCAGCGGCTGCGGGAGTGGGACAAGAATGGCGCCCCGCAGGGGGCGGACAAGAACCCGAAGTTCAAGTCGGCGATCGAGAAGTTCCGCCTCGACCCGCTCTGGATCAACGAGGACGAGGGCGAGGCGATCGGCCACAC
>JAWLBS010000372.1:0-1434 GCA_041687575.1 Phycisphaerae bacterium
CCGCGTCTGGCCTGGCAGCGCGGCCGGCTCGTGGATCCAGCGGCTCGCCCACGCCCTCAGCGAGCAGGTGTTCAAGCACGCGGTCGCGGTGCTGGATTTTCACTCGGCGCGGACGTGCGACCACCCGTTTGCCGCCTACAGCGTCGAGCACGGGCCGAGCCAGGACCTGGCCTTCGCCTTCGGTGTGCGGGTGCTCGACCAGACCAGCACGAGCTGGCACCCGGTCGGCCAGCTGCACAAGGCGATCCCGCTGAACTACGACGTGGCGGCGATCCTGATCGAGGCCCCCGGCTCGAGCACCGTCGCGCATGAGCCGATCGTGCAGATGATGCACCGCGGCATGCGCAATGCGTGCAAGCACTACAAGATGCTGCCGGGCGAGCTGGAGCTCGACGACGAGCAGGTCGTCTTTCGCCGGCCGGACCCGACGCACGTGTTCACCAGCCAGCACGTGGGCTTTTTCACCTGGTACGTCGGCTACGGCAGCCTGGTCAGGCAGGGGGACATCATCGGCGAGGTGCGGGACCTTTCGACGTTCGAGGTGCTCCAGCAGTGCATCGCCCCGTTCGACGGCGGCCTGCCCAGCGTCGGGCCGGGCATCAGCCAGGTCGTCCTGCCGGGCGAGGAGCTGGCGACCTTGAAGCCGGCGGTGCAGGTGCAGAAGAACAGGTAGGACAGAATCGGGTGCCATGGTCCTGCCACGGCAGCTGTCATCGCTCGCCATTGATGGCATTGCGGATCAGTCGGGAAAGCAGCTCCGGATCGCGCATATACACTCGCAGCTGCAACTCCCGCGAGCGGAGCCGCTGGCTGGCCGGGGCGAGCAACGTAATCTGAAGATATGAGCCCGCTGTTCTGCCCCGGCCGATCCGTACGTCGGTGATGATCTCGTCATCCGCCGGATCGGCGCGGCCGGCAAACCATTGGCTGAAGTCCTGTCGCAGCAACCAGAGCATCGTGGTTGCCAGCAGCGCGCGGCGGTCCGTCACGAAGAAACGGGCAAACCACAGTGGGGGGACCGGCACGACATAGCGGAAGGTCGGCGGCGAAAGGAACCGAACGGCTGGCATCCAGGGAACCGTTGCCAGGACCGTTTCTCCCGGCAGCAGCGGTGAGCGATAACCGAAGCAGAAGCGCATGCCCATGTCAGAACACCTCCAAGGAGCCGTCATCCGCTTATCGGTGTTCCGGAGCCGGCTTCTTTCAGGCAAAAGCGATCGCGGCGAATCTGTCGATCCGATACCCGCCTGCGGGCTCGCCCGGCAACTCGGCTCAATTGAAAGCGGCGTCTTTGGCGCCGCAGTCCATATTGCCGCCGGACGCTCTTTCCCATTCCTGAGCCCGGCACCGATGGCGGCTTGAGTGAAACGGGCATCGTTGCTCTTTCGCCCCCCCCCCCCGGCCCCCCCCCCCCCAAGAGTGCCAGGCCCCGGG
>JAWLBS010000372.1:1444-4936 GCA_041687575.1 Phycisphaerae bacterium
CGAACCCGCCCCCCCCAGACACCCGCCCGCATATAATGCCCTGACCGGAGTCCGCGTACTGTGAGGAAGCGATGATGCCCCAGACGCAGCAGCAACTGCGAACCATCTTGAGCCGCCACACCGCCCCGGCCGCCGCCGAGCTGGTCGACCGGCGCGAGGGCGACGTCGTCCAGTGCCACGCCTGCGCCCACGAGTGCGTCATTGGCCCGGGCAAGGCCGGCGTCTGCGCGGTGCGGGTCAACCAGGACGGCGAGCTCCGCGTGCCGCACGGCTACGTCGAGGGCCTGGCGATCGACCCGATCGAGAAGAAGCCCTTCTTCCACGTCCGCCCCGGATCGGCCGCGCTGAGTTTCGGCATGCTCGGCTGCAACTTCCGCTGCCAGTTCTGCCAGAACTGGTACACCGCCCAGATCCTGCGGGAAGAGGGTCTGACCGCGCAGATCCGCGAGGTGGACGCCCGGGCGCTGGCCGATCTGGCGGTCCGCGAAGACTGCGGCGCCGTCGTCAGCACCTACAACGAACCGCTGATCACCACCGAGTGGGCCGTCGACGTGTTCGACCGCGCCCGGCCGCACGGGCTCCTCTGCGGCTACGTCTCCAACGGCTTTGCCAATCCGCGGGTGCTCCGCTACCTCCGCCAGCACGCGGACCTGTTCAAGGTGGACCTCAAGACGTTTGACGAGGCGAACTACCGCACGCTGGGCGGGCGGCTGGAGCCGGTGCTCGATTCGATCGGCCTGGCCAGGGACCTGGGCTTCTGGGTCGAGATCGTCACGCTGATCGTGCCGGAGTTCAACGACAGCCCCGACGAGTTGCGGCAGATCGCGAAATTCGTCGCCTCGGTCTCGCCGGAGATCCCCTGGCACGTGACGAGTTTCTACCCGACCTACAAGATGACGGGCCGGCAGCGAACGCCGGCCGGGAGCCTGAAGCAGGCGTATGAGATCGGCAGGGAGGAGGGCCTGCACTTCATCTATGCCGGCAACCTGCCCGGCCAGGTCGACAACGCGGAGAACACGTACTGCCCGTCGTGCAAGAGCCTGCTGGTCGAGCGGCTGGGCTACCGGGTGGTACAGAACCGCATCAGCCAGGGCGGGCAGCAATGCCCGGCTTGCGATGCGGCGGTGCCGGGGATCTGGAGATGACGCATGCCTCAACGGTTGCCAATCCCTGAAACGGCAGAACGGTTCAGGATTGTCACGCGATGCGTTTTCCGATAACATTTGTACGCCAGCAGGTTGCATCGGCGAGGCGCGACGGCCTGTTTCCCTCCCGGCGACAAGAGTCTGCTGCCAACCGGCGGCAGTAACGTACTGGCAGGATCGGTATATAATGGAATTTGAATGGGACCCGCACAAGGCGGGCAGCAATGAGCGGAAGCATGGCGTGACGTTCGGGGAGGCGGTGACCGTATTCGGTGATCCGCTGGCAGTTTCGTTCCCGATCCCGATCGCTCGGGGCGAGAGGACCGGTTCATCCTCTTCGGCTTGTCGAGCCTGGAACGGTTGCTTGTGGTCTCATATGTGCAGCGGGAAGAGGATTATCAGTGCGCGTCGGATGACCCGCAAGGAGACGCGGATTTATGAAGAAGGCTGATCGGGACGACCTCCGCCCGCAGTACCGTCGCGAAGATCTGGGGCCGGGCGTTCGGGGCAAACATCTCGACTCGTATCGTAAGGGAACCAACCTGGTGCTCTTGAGTCCTGACGTGGCCAGGGTGTTCCGTACGGAAGAGGCCGTAAACAACGCATTGCGTTCATTGATCGAGATTGCAGAGCGATCCACCGGCAAGGGGTGATGCCGGCGCCCGCTGATCCGCCGGGCAATCGAGTCCGCATCCTGTGGGACACGATCACGCGCAGCCTGCCGGGGCTTTGTCAGACCCTGGACGCGGTCCTCGACGAGCCACGGTGACATCCCGGCTGGCGGCACATTCGACCCCGCTGCACCCGCCCGGCCGGTGAAATCCCCCCACACTATTTTGACGCCGCCTGTTGACATACCTACGGATCTGGCTATTAGAGTCTTTTTGGGTGCCGCCCGGGGGACAGAGAAACTATGCGCGCAAAATGCCCGGGCGCGGCATCCGACGTAACGAGTGATGCTATTCGATATTCCGTCCTGCCGGCCAGAGAGACTGGCGAAAGGAGCGATTTCATGGGCGCAGAGCCGAACCAACACGTCAAGGCGTGGGTCGACGAGATGGCCCGGATGGTCAAGCCGGACAACGTCTACTGGTGCGACGGCAGCCAGCGGGAAAAGGAATGCCTTACGGCCGACTCGTTCAAAGCGGGCGATTTCCTGGAGCTCAACCAGGAGAAGCTGCCGGGTTGCCTGCTGCACCGCAGCGCCCACAATGACGTCGCCCGCACCGAGCACTTGACGTTCATCTGCACGCCGACGAAGGATCAGGCCGGCCCGACCAACAACTGGCTCGCCCCCGACGAGGCCTATGCCAAACTCCGCAAGATTTTCGACGGGGCGTACAAGGGCCGCACGATGTACGTGATCCCGTTTATCATGGGCCAGCCGGGCAGCCCCTTCAGCAAGGTCGCCGTCGAGCTCACCGACAGCCTCTACGTCGTGCTGAGCATGCGGATCATGACGCGCATGGGCGCCAGGGCGTGGGAACAGCTCGGCGACAGCAACAACTTCATCCGCTGCATGCACGGCAAGGGTGACCTGTCGATGGAAAACCGCATGATCTGCCACTTCCCGCAGGACAATGCGATCTGGTCGGTCGGCTCGGGCTACGGCGGCAACGCCCTTTTGGGCAAGAAGTGCCTGAGCCTGCGGATCGCCAGTTGCCAGGCCCGCGACGAGGGCTGGCTGGCCGAGCACATGCTTATCGCCGGCATCGAGAACCCCCAGGGCGAGAAGCGCTACGTCGCCGCCGCCTTCCCCAGCGCCTGCGGCAAGACGAACCTGGCGATGCTGATCCCGCCGGCCTCGATGAAGGGCTGGAAGGTCTGGACCGTCGGCGACGACATCGCCTGGCTGCGGATCGGCAAGGACGGGCGGCTCTGGGCGGTCAACCCGGAAAACGGCTTTTTCGGCGTGGCCCCCGGCACCAACAGCAACACCAATCCCAACGCCATGAAGACGGTCTCGCACGACAGCCTCTACACCAACGTCGCCCTCAAGGACGACGGCACCGTCTGGTGGGAGGATCACGACGAGCCGGCGCCCGCCCACGCGATCGACTGGAAGGGCAACGAGTGGACGCCCGACAAGGACGAGCCGGCTGCCCATCCCAACAGCCGCTTTACCGCCCCGGCCGCCAACTGCCCGGTCATCGACCCGAAGTGGCAGGACCCCGAAGGCGTGCCGATCGACGCGATCATCTTCGGCGGCCGGCGGCCCACGATGGTTCCGCTGGTCTACGAGTCGCAAAACTGGCAGCACGGCACGTTCGTCGGCGTGACCATGGCCAGCCAGCGGACCGCCGCGCAGCTGGGCAAGCTTGGCGAACTGCGCCGCGACCCGATGGCG
>JAWLBS010000373.1:0-4923 GCA_041687575.1 Phycisphaerae bacterium
GTCTGGGACCTCTCAACCGTCGTCGCCACCATCCCCGGCGACTTCAACGGCGACGGCCACGTCAACGTCATCGACCTGCTGATCCTGGCGCAGACGTGGAACCTGTCCGCCGGCGACCCCGGCTACGACGCCCGTGCCGACGCCAACGGCGACAACGTCGTCAACGTGGTCGACCTGCTGACCCTGGCGCAGAACTGGAACACGTGATCACACCGGTGCACTGTCCCACCCCTGCCGGATCGCCTCGGGGATCTCCTGGACCTTGCCCTGGCGATCGACGCAGCCCAGGACGGTGGCGGCTTCGGCGAGGATCACGCCGTCGCGCGAGATCTCGTACTCGTGCTCGATCCGGGCGCGGGTCATCCGGCGGATCCGCACGCGGACCCGCAGCAGGTCGTCGTAGCGGGCCGGGCCCCGGTAGCGGATCTCCGCCTTGACCACCACGAAGAAGGCCCCGCGGGCCTCGCAGTCGCGGTACCGCATCCCGGACTGGCGCAGCAGCTCGGTCCGGGCCATTTCCATGAACACGAAATACCGCGAGTGGTGCAGGTACCCCATCGGGTCCGCCTCGCAGTACCGCACCCGGACCTCGATATCACACGATTCGATCATGCGTCGTCTCCGTTGTCGACCCGGCGCGAAAATGATTCCGGCGACCCGGGTCCCCATTTAGCCTGCCCGCTTGCGGGCAGTGTCTCCCTTAACAGGTGACAAGCGCCCGTTCTTTGACCGCGCAAGCCCCGATCGCTATTGTGCGCCCGGGCAGCATCCGTCGCAAAGGGCTATAATTCCGGACAAGACGCACGTCCACGACAACGTGATCGAAAAGGACCGGACCCCATGTTCCAGACCGTAACCGTCAAGACCTCCCGCCAAGCCGAGATGCTCGATGTCACCGACCGCGTCGCAAAAATCGTCGAGGCGGCCGATATCGACGCCGGCTGCGCGGTCTGCTACGTGCCGCACACCACCGCGGGCATCACCATCCAGGAGAACGCCGACCCCGACGTGGCCCGCGACATCCTGTACAAGCTCGACAGCCTGGTCCCCCGCCACGATGCGAACTACCGCCATGGCGAAGGCAACAGCGACGCCCACATCAAGGCCTCGCTGATGGGCTCGTCGGTGACCGTGCCCATCCGCGACGGCTCGCTGGTGCTCGGCACGTGGCAGGCCATCTACTTCTGCGAGTTCGACGGGCCGCGCTCGCGGTCGATGCACGTACAATTGATGCGAGGCGACTGAAAGTTGCGCGGAGGGACCGTCTGTCGCCTGGCGGCGCGGACGCTGCCCGCAAGCGGGCAGGCTAAATGAAGATCCGAATCGCCCGGTTCATTCTCCGCGCCTGGATCGATAGGCGCCGGCCCCAGCGCGGCGAGCACACTCCCCCGGAGGAGGCTATACATGGCGGATAACAAGATCCTGGTCATCGGCGGCTACGGCCACATCGGCCGGTTCCTCGTGCCCCGGCTCGTCCGGTCGGGCTGGCAGGTGACGGCCATGACCCGCGGCAACAAGCCCGCCCCCGACACCGACGCGTGGCGCGGCCTCACGCACCGCCACCTCGTCCGCGACTACCAGGACCTGACGAAGAACCAGCAGTGGAAGGGCCTGCTCGAAGACGCCGGCTGCAACGTGGTGATCGACATCCTCGGCCGCAACGCCCCGGCCATCTGGCAGGCCTGCCCCGCCGCAGTCAGCCACTTGGTCGTCTGCGGCTCGGCCTGGATGTACGGCCCGCCCCGGCAGGTCCCCACCCCCGAGCGGACCCAAGCCGATTTCCCGTTCGAGGCCTACCGCACCCGCTATCAGCACCTGCTGGAACTGCTGGCTACGCAGGACAAGGGCCCGGCCGTCAGCGGCGTCATGCCCACCAACATCGCCGGTCCCGGCAAGATCCCCATCGAACCCTACGGTGGCCGGGAACTGGCGATCCACAAGGCGATGGCCAGCGGGCTGGAGATCGTCCTGCCCTACGACGGGCTGATGCTGGTCCACCCGTCCGACGCCGAGGACATCGCCGAGGTCTTCGCCCTGGTCGCCGAACAGCCCGACAAGGCGGCCGGCCGGATGTTCAACGCCGCCTCGCCGTATGCCGTGACCTACGCCGATCTGGTCAGCATCTACAGCCGGATCCATGGGCAGGAGATCCCGGTCCGCGCGGTCGAGTGGGAGGAGTTCGACTTGATCGTCCGCCCCACCCCCGACCAGCGGTACCACCACGAGGCCCACATGTGCGCCGACATCACCGCCGCCCGCCAGACCCTCGGCTACGAGCCGAAATACACCTGTGAACAGGCCCTCGAGCGGGCCGTCGAGTGGATGCGCGGCCAAGATATGCTTTGATCGGCCCCGACCTGTTGCCGAGTTGCCACATCCCAAATATCTGTCATATGATATCCAGACCGGACCACGTCCGGCCGCGACCGGCGGCACCGTCCTTTCCAGCCGGCCGCACGTTGTACCCCTTTTAGCAGTAGGGTTGTGTTGTTCACCCGGACAATGGGGGCGTAACCCGTTTACCAGCATTGACAACGGGCTTCGCTAAACCCGGCGGATCGGTTGGCCGACATAGCCCGTACTGGCACGTCTATGAGTGCTGCCAGCCAACCATCCTGCTTGCTCCCACTGTCGATTGTTACCTGCAGCATTACCGGGCGAAAAGGGGTCCTGTTTATGCGCGACGTACGTCTTTGTCTCAGCGTGTTGGCGATTCTGGCGGCTGGCGCCGGGTGCGACGGCAATCCCACCGGCCTGTTGCCAGGCGTCCTTGACGGCGTGACAGGTGAAAGGGTGCAGGAGGTCGAGCCTAATGATCAGTATGTGGATGCCACGCCGGCCATCATAGAGGGCGTTACCTTGCTCGACCTGCACGGAACAGCGTCAAACGTTGACGACATAGACATTTATGATCTGGGACCCGTCTCGCCGGGAGACCGGATCACCGTCTCGGTCGAACATGCGCAGTCCATGGATCTGGCCGCCGCCCTGTTCAACGGCCAGCACGAGCTGCTCTGCTACAACGACGACCGCAGCTGGCAAACCGATCTGCGACCCCAAGTCTCGGTCACGATACGCCACAGTTCGGAGCACTGCTACCTGGCGCTGGCGGCCAGTCCGGCCGTCGCGGCCAACAGGGGCGACTATAGGGCCACGGTCCTGCGTGAGCAGGGGTCAGTGCCTTCGCCCCGCTCGCAGGTGCTGTTCCTGAACTTTGCCGGCGCCGACGGCGTGAGGCTGCCCACGCGCCAGGCGGCCGATATCCCCCCGTTCAGCGCCGCGAGGATCGACAGCAGCTACTCGGGCCGCACGCCCGAGATGATCGACGCGATCGTCAGCGCCGTAATGAGCCATTTCGCCATGTTCAATGTGGAGATCCGGACCAGCCTGCAGAGCTCGACGGTCCCGTCGAACGCCTCCGTCCTGCATTTCGGACTCTACGACCCCAATTTGCTGGGCCTTGCAGAGAACGTTGATGAGTACAACGCCGACCTGACGCAGACGGCCATCATATTCACCGATACCTTCAGTCTTTTCATGCCACTGGAACCTTCGCTGGAGCAGATGGCCATCGCCATCGCCAATGTGGCCAGCCACGAAGCCGGGCACCTGCTGGGCCTGCAACACACCAAGGACTGGTTCGACCTGATGGACACGACCGCCCCGGCCATGGCCCTGATGGACATGCAGGAGTTCCGCACCGCGCCGCTGTATTCGGGCATCTTCCCAATCGGCTGGCAGAACGGCCCGCGGCTGCTGGGCGAAAGCGTGGGCGTAAAGGCCGTTGCGGCGCGGGCCATGATTGACAGGGATGCTGATTTCGCAAATACTGGTGGTAGCGCGGAAGGTGGGCCCGGCGCCATAAGTAACGGTGCTCTCGCGGGTTCTCTTCCCGCGTGGGCGACGAAATGTTCACCGGATGTCTGGAGGCTGCTGACAGGCAGCCATGGGAGCGTCCAAGATGTCTCGAAAGACCTGTTTGCTGTCCATTTTCGCGGTAGCCGCGCTCGTTAGCTGCGTCGGCCTGATCAACTGCATGCCCGTGCCCCGGGACCCGTACGGGCTGGTCGACCCGTATGAGGCCGATCCGCGGGATCCCGAAACCAACAACAACACCTTCGAGAATGCCTCAAAGATCGACCTGGCGGATGACGCTACGACAATCGGCGCAGTATTGACGCTGAACGACGTGGATGTCTACGACCTCGGGCCGATGAACGCCGGCGACCGCCTGACCGTCAATCTCGGCATCCCCGACCGCATTCTGCTGAACGCGGTCGTCGGGATCTTCGACGAAGTGGGGCGCGTCTTCTATCTGAACGGCGAGTACAACCACCTGGCAGGGAGCGAAGTCGATGTGAACTTCCCGGCCTTCACGCCGGAATTCACGTTTGCGGTGCGACAGACAACATCCCGACTGTACCTGGCCGTCGCAAGCCAGTCGGAGTTTGTCGATCCATTCGGCTTCGATCGCGAGTTCGGAGGCTTCACTGGCGGCCCCTACACGGTCAGCATCTCCGCCGCCCGTGGCGGCCCCCTGCCGCAACCGACTCGGCAAGTCGTCGCCCTGCGTTTCGAGCCTGCCACCGTGACCTTCCCGCCGCTCGCCTCCTTCGGCCAACAGTCCAATATCCCGCCGCTGACCCTGTCCGGGTTCCGCGGCCTGATCCTGGACCCGGCGTGGTGGCGCTCACTCCTGATTCTGGAAGTCTGGCTTCAAACGTTTATGCCCCCGGATCTGACCGCCGACAATGTTGACAACTCCGCCCTGGAGGCATTGATCGAGTGGGCCCAGGACAACCTGCCCCCGGGAGATCTGCCGGCCAATATCGGCGCAGACCCCACGGTCATATGGCCGGCTATCGTGGCCGAGCTCCAGGAGGCGTACAGACGGGCCGCGGCGGACCCGGAATCTTTCGGCGG
>JAWLBS010000374.1:0-4915 GCA_041687575.1 Phycisphaerae bacterium
TCTCCTCGAACCGCGTGAGCACCACCTGGCGGAAGACCGTCGCGAAGATGTCCTCGATCTTGCTGCACAGCAGGGCGAGCTTGATGCGGTCGTCCGGCTGGGCGGCCAGCACCCGCTCGAAGGTCAACATCTCGCCGAAGACGCTGGCGGTCTCGGCGACGGTCAGCGGCGTGTGCATCTCGAGATAGCCGACCTGCCGGCTGAGGTACTGGTGCACGCCGTGGCCCATCTCGTGCGCCATCGTCAAGACGTCGCGGAGCTTGCCCGTGAAGTTCAGCAGGATGTACGGGTGCGCGCTGGGGACGGTGCCGGCCGAAAAGGCCCCGCCGCTCTTGCCCGGGCGGACCTCGGCGTCGATCCACTGTTTGTCGAAGAACTCGCGGGCGATGTCGGCCATCTTCCCGCTGAAGTCGCCGATGGACTCCAGCACCGTCTGGCGGCACGAATCCCACGTGACCGCGGGCATGTCGCCGATGACCGGGGCGTAGCGGTCGTAGTCCTTGAGCCGGCCGATGCCCAGCAGCTGCCCCTTGAGCTTGTAGTAGCGCTGCACGATGGCGTAGTTCTTCTCGCAGGCGTCGAGCAGGGCATGGACCGTCGCGTCGTCGATCTCGTTGTCGAGGTTGCGGTGGGCCATCGGGGTGTCGAATTTGCGGAGCCGGTCCTCGATCTCGTGGTCGTAGACCAGCGTGTTGAACATGTAGGTCATCTGCCGGCTGTGGCCTTCGAGCGTTTTGGTGATGGCGGCGGCGGCGGTCTTTCGCACATCGCGGTCGGGTTCGTAGAGCAGGCTGAGGGCCTGGCTCTCGTTCATCGTCTCGGTCTTGCCCTCGCGGCGGACCTTGAACTCCATCGCGGCGGTCGTGTCGTCGAAGAGCCGCTGCCAGGCCCGCGAGCCGGTGTTGGCCAGCACGTCCATCAGCCGCTCTTCGGGCTCGCTGAGTTTGTGGTGGCGGAACTTGCGCTGCTGGGCGAGCCAGTGGCGGTACCGCGCCAGGTCGGGGCTGGCGATCAGCCGGTCGGCGACCTCGTCGGCCAGGTCCATCCACTCCAGCTCGAAGAACATCAGGTGCTGGCGGACCTGCACGCCCTGGTCCTGGACGTACTGCAGCAGCGCGCCGTACTCGTGCTTGGTCGAGTCCTCCGCGTGCAGCAGGCCGGCGTACGAGCCGATCCGCCCGAGGTTCTCGGCAATCGCGGCAAACTCCTCGATCGCGCTGGCGAAGGCGGCGGGCTCGGGTCCGTTTTCGACATCGATCTTGCCGCGCCACTTTTCGGCGAACTGTTCGGCCCGCTGCCGGGCGGCCTGCATGTCCTGTTTGATCGCGGGGTCGTCGGGGGCCTTGTACAGGTCGCCCAGGTCCCAGCGCGGCGCGGTCTGCTGTGTCTGCTCTGTCATCCGTTCCTCCGCAGGTTTATCAAAGTTCGTAGCGGCCGCTCGCGGGCGGCTTGCAGGGGTCTGACCCCGAGTCGCACGTTTCCCGGCGGACCCAACGCCGATGATTTCATGGACGCCCGGGTGCCTGTGCACACCACCGGGTTTCCAGGGGTCTGACCCCCAGTCGCACGCCTGCCGGCGGACTCTACGCCAACGATCTCATGGGCGTCCAGGTGCCTGTGCACGCCACCGGGGTCTGACCCCGTGGCGCGGAGGCCGAGGCGTTTGGCCCAGGGGGGCAGACCCCGTCGGATCGTTCATGTACTGTTGCCCCCAAGGCAATGGGGGCGTTGATCCGAACGCAGGCGTGCTGCCAGGGGTCAGACCCCCGTCAAGCGCCCGCCCGCCACCGACCAGCAGATCCACCCGACCGTACCCCAATCCTACCCGACGGGATTGACTTGTCGAGTCATCGGACGATCATTCAGTGCGGAATGCATCTGCCGCATCCGCGTGGGCGGCAGCATGTTCAGGGCAGGATCCATCGAGACAGGAGCGGTTGTCATGGCGAGTCGGCCGAAGGCGCTGGCGTTGCGGGCGTTTCACCTGGACCTCAAGTGGCAGCACTACCGGTTCGAGCGCTACGTCGAGATGCTCGATGATTTGAAGGCGTGGGGCTACAACGCCGTGGTCGTCGAGTATGAGAACATGTTCCCCTACCGCTCGTGCCGCCGGGCGGTGCACCGCGACGCCTGGACGGCCGAGCAGGTCCGCACCTTCGTCGAAGAGGCGGCCCGCCGCAAGATCCAGGTCATCCCGCTGATCCAGTGCTTCGGCCATCTCGAGTTCGTCCTGCACCTGCCCGCGTACCGCCATCTGGCCGAGAACCCCGAGGCGCCGTCGGAGCTGTGCCCGTGCAAGGACGGGGCGGCCGACCTGGTCCACGCGATGATCGACGAGGTGGTCGCCGCGCACCCCGAGGCGCCGTACATCCACATCGGCGGGGACGAGGTCTGGAGCCTGGGCACCTGCGGCAAGTGCAAGCGGAACGTCAAGCGGCTGGGCAAGAGCCGGATCTACATCGACTTCGTCCGGCCGCTGGTCGAGCGGGTGCTGGCAGCGGGCAAGCGGCCGATCCTCTGGGCGGACATGCTGCTGAGCCACCCCGAGGCGCTGGAGGCGATGCCGCGGGACGTGGTGCTGTGCGACTGGCAGTACTGGCCCGAAAGCGCGGCCGAGCCGCTGATGATGGACTGGACGAGCGGCACGTGGGTCACGCCGATGACCCTGCCGCTGGTCGCCCCGGCGACCCGCAAGCGGTTCGAGCACCACTGGGCGCTGCCCGGCCAGCTGGACTGGCCGATGATGTACCAGGGCTGGCCATACGTGGATTACCTCCGCAAGGCCGGTTTCGAGGTGATCGTCGGCTCGGCGATCAAGAGCAGCGGCGACAACTACTCGTCGGTCCGCTATGGCCTGCACCTGGACAACTGCGTGTCGGGCTCGCAGGCGGCCAGCGACGCCGGGGCGCTGGGGCAGATCGTGACGAGCTGGGTGATCCGCCGGGCGCCGATGGAGAACCAGCGGCTGCTGACAGCGCTGGCGGGCGAGGCGATGCGGACCGGCGGCGATTTCGACGTGGCGCGGGCGTGCAGCCGGTACGAGCGGCAGCGGTTCGGGCAGGACGTCGGGCTGATGGATGCCTGCGAGTCGCTGGGGGCGATGGTCCACTGTCTGAACATGAGCAACTACGGGCGGTACGCCTTCGACGCGCACCGGATCGACCCGCCGTCGGTGGCGGATGAGGTCGAGCGCAACGGCGGCGCGGCGGGCAAGGTGCCGCTGCTGATGCGCGAGACGGCCAGCCGGGGCCTGCACGCGGCGGACTGGATCCTGGGGATGCTGGGGGAGGAGCCGTTGGCGTCGCGGGAGCTGGAGGTGCTGCGGTTCAGCGCCGAGGAGGTGCGCTACAAGGCGTGGTTGACGTTTGCGGCGTGCGAGCAGCTGCGGGGCACGGCACTGAAGCCCGCGGCGATCGGCAGGCAGACCAATCGGCTCAAGGCGCTGCTGAAGGAGACATTCGAGGGACATTGGACCGATTGGACGGTCAAGGACGAGCTGCGCTACCGGTACGGGCCGGATGAGGCGTGGGTCAAGGCGATGCGGTGAGCGGGCGGGCGGGGGGAAACGGCCTTCCGCAGATTTCGCAGATGGACACAGATGAGAAACAAAACGGCAGGGGTCAGGGGTCAGGGGTCAGGGGTCAGCAAGACAACAGCCACGGCAACGACAACGACATTGTTTAGCCACGGATGAACGCGGATCAAACGCGGATGAACGGCAAATCCGTTGTTGCCGTGGTCGTTCGAGTCCCGTCAGGGACGACCGATGGTAGCCCAGCACCTCGCGGGCTGGGCGCCCGAGGCGAAAGAACCCCTGTATTTTTCTTTTTGTTGGGCAAGTCCCGCAGGGACGACTGAAACCGGCGGGGCCGCGAGAGAGGCGGGGATGTCGAGCAGGATGGATGAGCGTGGCGGGCACACGCCTCGGGGGCGTTTCAGTCGTCCCTGACGGGACTCCAACAACAGAGACAAAAACTCAAGGGCTTGGGCGCCAAGGGACCCCGCCTTGAAAGGCGGGGCTACGATCGGTCGCCCCTGCCGGGGCTCGAACGACCACGACAACAGCTGGCAGTAGCGGGAAATGTGATAAAGAGACAGCCCGCCACGGAGCGAGCCGTTCACTCCACGGAGCGAGTCGTTCGCTCCACGGAGCGGGCCGCTGCCGCCAGGGCGGCGGCGGCTCGCGGGGCCCCGAGGACGATTCCCGGACCTCCGGCGGCGGCTCCCGGGCCCTCCGGGAACGATTCCCGGGCCTCCGGGAACGATTCCCGGGCCTCCGGGAACGATTCCCGGGCCTCCGGGAACGATTCCCGGGCCCCCGGGAACGATTCCCGGGCCTCCGGGAACGACTCGCGGGCCCCCGCGAACGACTCGCGGGCCTCCGGGAACGGCTCGCGGGCCTCCGGGAACGGCTCCCGGCCTCTTGCGAATGGCCGCCGGCGGTCCGCGGGCCATTCCCCGCCTTCCGCGAATGGCTCCCCGCCAGCGGGGAACGGTTCCCCGCCCTCCGGCAGCGGCTCCCCGCCAGCGGGGAATGATTCCCCGCCTTCCGGCAGCGGCCCCCCGCCAGCGGGAAATGGCGCCCCGCCAGCGGGAAACGGCTCCCCGCCAGCGGGGAATGACTCCCCGCCTTCCGGGAACGACTCCCCGCCAGCGGGGAACAATTTCCCGGCCTTCCGGGAACGGCCCCCCCCCGCCGGCCTGACCGGTCGCCCGGCCGGGGACGATCGGCGCAGTGCTTGCATTGACAGACGGTCATGTAGGGGGGCGCAGCGAACCCGTGTCGGGCATGGCGTGGTTCCCGACGCCGGTCCTCCCGGAGGTCCTTTTCAGGCCGCGGGCGGCAGCCATCGACAGCTGCGCCGCCTGCCATGTGCCTCCGCCCGACAGGATGCCCCCGGCGGTATGGCAAAAA
>JAWLBS010000375.1:0-4910 GCA_041687575.1 Phycisphaerae bacterium
ACAGCCGCCGATAAGACCCCGCCGGCAGCAGACGGCACTTGCGGTTGTCCGATTTCCTGCCAAGCCCGCCCACCGCGCCCCGCGAGGCCGTGCAAATCGCCGAAAAAAACATTGTACCCCGAATGTACCCTCGTTATACTGACCAGAGACGAACACGCATCTTTCAGGGAACGAACGTGACGATGCACCGGTCGTGGCATCGCGGCCGTGTGTGTCCTTTTGGCGGGATTCACGGAGAGAGGGAGCATTTCATGTCCAAGAGGCTGACCGCAACCGTCGCACTGGCCGTCCTGGCCCTGATCGTTCTGCCCGCGCCGGCGGAGATCCAGCTGGAGTACCTCGGCGCGTTTCGCGCCCTGCCCGGCAACCCCAACGTCTACAACGGCGATATGACCTTCTACCCGTCCGGCAACGGCGGCGCCGGCTCGCTGTTCCTGTCGGACGGGCCGGTCGGTGCCGGCAAAGAGCTGTATGAGATAACGATCCCGGCCCTGGTCGACACGGCCGACGTCAACCAGCTGATTACGGCTACGACCTTGGGCTCCTATGACTGGGGGCTCGACGCAGCCGGACTGGCGTACCGCCCCGGCGATGGCCGCATCTACGGCTCGTCGGCCGCCAGCGGCTCCGCGGCGATCAAGTTCCGCTCCATCAACCCTGACGGCACGGGCGAGTCGGCCGAGAACCTCGGCCCGGCCTGGCAGTCCGGCGGCATGGGCCTGACCCGCATCCCCACCGACTGGGCGGCCGCCTACGCCCAGGGCAAGGATCTGGTCACCGTCACCAACTTCTACGGCATCAAGCTGGTCGCCGCTGATGCCTGGAACGCCAGCGTCACGCTTACGCCGCTGCTCCAGTACGACAGCAGCCACACGATGACCGGGTACGTCTACGGCGACGTGATGGCGGCGGTCGAATACGTCTCGGTCGCCGGCGAGGCCGACTTCATCGTCGGCGGCAAGAGCAGCAGTCTCAACGCGGCGAATCTCTGGTTCGTCCGCGCCGCCGACCTGGAAGACCCGGTCGCTCTCTACAGCCCTCAGCCTTACAAGACCCTGTCCATCCAGGACAAGATGTTTACCGGCAACAACACCGTCTGGGGCCTGGCCTACGACCCGACCAGCCAGATCCTCTATGCGGCGGAAGGCGCCTGGAACCAGCCGACGATCGTCCACGGCTGGCGCGTCCTCGATGACCCGCCGACCGCCGTGACCGACCTGGCGGCAGCTGCAATCGACTGGTACCTGGTCCGGCTGACCTGGACCGCCCCGTCCGACGACCACGGCCCCGACGGCGCGGTGGATAGCTACGATATCCGCTACTCGACCGCCCCGATCACCGATTTGAACTGGGATGCCGCCACGCCGGTCGCCGGCTACCCGACGCCCGTCGTCCCGGGGCAGACCCAGACCTTCGACGTCGACGGCCTCGATGCAAGCACGGGCTACTACTTCGCCGTCAAGGCCCTTGATTCGGCCGGCCACGCCTCGCCGCTATCCAACGTCGCGATCGCGACCACGCCGAGCGTCGATGCCATCGCCCCGGCCGGCATCACCGACCTCGCCTATGACCTGGTCAAGCCCAATCGCGTCACGCTTACCTGGTCGGCCGTCGGCGACGACGGCATGACGGGTCTGGCGGACAAGTACGAGGTCCGCTATGCGACCGTCCCGCTGAGCGAGGCCAACTGGTCCTCCGCATCGCTCGCGGCCGATACGCCCGACCCGCAGGAACCGGGCGAGGCCGAGACCTTCGTATTGCGGGGCCTCGCGCCGTCCACCACGTACTACGTCGCGGTCAAGGCCGCCGACGAGGTGCCCAACTTCGGGCCGATCAGCAACGTCGTGACGTTCATGACGCTGGACGCCCCGGCCGGCCCGCCCGCCGCGATCACCGACCTCGAGGTCGCCGGCACCCACATCCGGGCGATCTTCCTGGCCTGGACTTCCCCGGCCCTGCCGCTGAACTGCGAGGCGGGCGAGTACGACATCCGCTATTCGACCAGCCCGATCACCGAGCTGAACTTCGACGCCGCTGCGCGGGTCGCCGACACGCCGGTCCCGGCCGCCCCGGGCACGCTGGAGCGGTTCACCGTCGGCGGGCTCGAGCCGGAGACGACGTACTACTTTGCGATCAAGACGCTGGACATGTCCGAGCCGCCGCTGGTCTCGGCGATGTCCAACACCGACAGCGGCACGACGCTCTCCCCGGTCCCGCCGATTACGCTCCACAACCCCTGGATCGTCAACGATCGCGTCGCCGACTGCCGCACGCTGCAGGCGATGGCCGACACGTTCGGCAACGCCTACACGCCGGGCGGCGTGGTCGCCCCGACCACCGATGAGCAGCGGGCGATCAACGAGTACAATAATTTCAAGCGCCGCATGTATCACTGGGCGCAGATGCCCCCGGACAACCGCGACGTCGTCCGCCAGATGAACGTCTTCGGCTGGGCCCTGTGCGGCAGCCAGGCCGCCATGAACGCGGCCGTCCTGCAGGCGATGGGCATGCACCCCCGCGTGGTCTCCATCCCCGGCCACACCTATTACGAGGTCGAGTACGACGGCAAGTGGCACGCCCTGGATACGATGACCACCTGGTACGTCTACAACCGCGCTACCCCGCCGAACATCGCCAGCATGGCCGAGATCAAGGCCGACCACTCGCTGGTGCTCAATGCCCAGGCCGAAGGCCGAGCCTGCCCGGGCTTCCTGCTGTGCGGCGACACGCCGGAGTTCTTCGCCACCGGCTCGAACAGCTGGTCGATCAACGGCGACCCCGGCGCCTCGCCCACCACGCACTCGATGAACATGGGCCTGCCGCTTGGACAGGCCATCACCCGCACCTGCGAGTCCTGGGCCAACCAGTACACCGAGACCAGCACGAGCCCGCCCTATCACCACGAGGCCAGCCGCGACTGGAAGGACACCGTCAACCTGCCCTACTGGGAGCCCTACGGCCTGGCCACCGACGCCAATGCCGCCTTGGGCATCACCCACTCGATGACCTACCGCCGCTGGGCCAACGGCACGATCACGGTCGAGCCCGACTTCCAGTCGGCCGCCTACCAGGCCCTGGTCCACGGCACACCGGTCAACGTCGCCACCTTCAACGACGACGGCCGCACACCCGATCTGCACGTTGCGACCACGGGCACACCGGCCGAGATCGTCTTCAAGGTCTCCACGCCGTTTTTGATCACCGACGGCTACATCGACGGCACCTTCATCCGCAAGACCAGCTCCGACGTGACCCGCCTGTTCGTCTCGGACAACGGCTTCACCTGGACGGCCGTCTGGGACAACCAGTCCATCGGCACCACGCAGGTGCAGCAGATCAGCCTGCGCAACCAGGTCCTGCAGACGACCGAGTTCTACGTCAAGGTCCAGCTCCAGGCCGCCGAGTCGATCACCGATGCCGGCGTGGCCGACCTGGCGATCACCGCCGTCTTCGAGCACAACAAGGGCGGCATGCCGTACCTCGACAAGGGCACCAACCGCATCACCGTCACCTTCGACAACCCACAGGATCTGGTCCCGGGCGTCTCGTTCAAGGTGACCTACAAGTGGAAGGAGTTCGACGGCAGCGGCTGGACCATCCCGCGTCAGCACGAGCAGTACGTCGCCGCCAGCCCCGCGACCTATACCATCAACGTCGGCGGCACGAAGGTCCCGCGCACCGAGGAAATCACCATGGAGCTGACCCAGACCCCGCCGCCATGCCAGTATCCGCCGCTGGCGGTGACCGCCCTTGATGTGGCCGAGGTCGACGCCACCTGGGTCACCCTCACCTGGCCCGCCCCGACCGACCCGTGTTCGGGCAGCGCGGCCGGCTATGACATCCGCTACAGCACCAGCCCGATCACCGCGGCCAACTGGGACGCCGCCACGCCGGTCGCCAACACGATGGCCCCGCTGCTGGCGGACATGACCGAGTCGTTCACCGTCGAGGGCCTGCAGCCCGATACGACCTACTGGTTCGCCGTCAAGGCGGTCGGGGCCAACGGGCTTGCCAGCGGGCTTTCGCCGGTCGCCACCGCACACACCGATATGCCCGACGTGACGGTTCCTGCGTGGATCGGCGATCTGCGGGCCGCGCGCGGCACCAGCGGCGGCGGCGTGAAGCTCACCTGGACCGCCACCTGCGATGACGGCAGCGACCCGACCTCCGGCCCGGCCACCGCCTACGACATCCGCTACAGCACCGCCCAGATCAATGAGGGCAACTTCGCAGCCGCCAGCCCCGTCGTTGGCCCCGCCAATCCGGCCGCGCCGGGTGAGGCGGAATCCTTCACCGTCACCGGCCTGGCCGGCGGGACGATGTACTACTTCGCCATCAAGGCCATCGACGACTTCGGCAACGTCAGCGAGATCTCCAACACCCCGACCAGCCCCGCCAGCGTGCTCGGCGAAATCGTCCTGCAGGACGGCCTGGCCAGCTACAACGGCACCGCCGACAACTACATGGAGGCCTCCAGCCCGACCGTCGCCTACGGCGACCGCGAGCGGATGCGGGTCTGCGGCTACGCCGGCAGCAACCCGACCAACCGCCAGCGGGCCCTGGTGCGGTTCGACCTGTCGTCCGTTCCGGCCGGCACGGTGCTGACCAGTGCCACCTTCAGCCTCTACGCCTACGACGAGGCCAGCCGCAAGGGTTCGACCGGCTTTTATGCCGCCCATGCCCTGACCAGCGACTGGAACGAGTTCGGCTCGTGCTGGAACAAGGCCTCGTCGACGACGAACTGGCTCACTCCCGGCAGCGACTATGAGGCGACCTGGGACGCCCTCTCGCCCAAGTTCGGCTACGTGGACGTCTGGTACGACTTCGACGTGACCGCCCGCGTGCAGGGCTGGATCGACGGAACCAGCACCAACCGCGGCTGGTGCATCCGCGTCAGTGACGAGAACGAC
>JAWLBS010000376.1:0-4887 GCA_041687575.1 Phycisphaerae bacterium
TGCACCTGAAGCACGGCCCTGCTGGCGCAGGGCCGTGGCAGCTGACGGGGCTTCGGTATCTGCTTGAGGCTCGGCCACTCGCATCGCTTCGCTCGCTCGGGCGGGCCGGCTGAAGCCGGTACTCCGAACGCCGCCTGAAGGCGGTACTCCTAACGCCGGCTGAAGCCGGGACTCCGAACGGTGGCGGACCGTGGCACCCGGCTGGCTGACCCCCGACCCCCGACCCCTGACCCCTGACCCTTGATCCCTGTCCCCTGTCCCCTGCCGTTCACTGGCAACTGGCGACTGGCAACTGGCAACTGGAGTGTCTGAAGCACGACCCTGCTGCGCAGGATCGTGGCATCCGGCCGGTACTCCGTCGGGGATCTGAAACTTCCTTGTGCACGTGCCGGTTTCGACGTCTACGAGGCGGACGGTGCCGTCGCTGCTGAGGCAGGCGAGGGTCCGGCCGTCGGGGCTCATCGATAGCGAGGTCACGTCCGGGGCCTGTGTGACGATCGTCGTCAGAAGGCGGCACTCGGGGGCGGACCAGAGCTTGATCGCCCCGGCCACGTCGGCGGTCGCGACGGTCCGGTTGTCGGGGGCGAACGCCACGCCGCGGACCGGTTTGTCCGAGGCGATCGCCTTGCCCAGGCTCGGCTGCTGCGCGTAGATCTCGCGAAGGGCCCAGAGGGCCTGCTCGTCGCCGGGCCGCTGGAGCATCTGTTGCCAGAGGATCGACTCGGCCTGCGGCACGTCGCCGGCCAGGGCGAGGCTGCGGGCCTGGTCGATGGTGCGGGCGTGCATCTCGCCGGCCAGACGTGCGGCGGCGTCTTCGGCGAGCCGCTGCTGGGTCAGCGCCAGTTGCGTACCGGCGTCGGCCCGCTGTCGCTCGCGCTTCGCGCGGGTGTACAGCGACGTCATCGTCACGGCCGTAACGACAGCCGCCACGACGAGCATCGTCGCCAGCGCGACCGGCACCTTGTGCCGGCGGACCGCCTTGCGCAGCACGTACCAGGTGCTGTGACGCTTCGCCTCGATCGCCTCGCCGGCCATATAGCGGCCGATATCGGCGGCGAGGGCCCCGGCCGAGTCGTACCGGCCCTCCTTTTCCTTCGAGAGGGTCTTGAGCACGATCGTCTCGAGGTCGTCGCGGATGGCGCGGTAGATCGTGCTGGGCCGGGCCGGCTCGGCCCGGGCGATGTTCTGGAGAACCTGGGCCATCTGGCCGACCACGGGGTAGGGGTATCGGCCGGTCAGCAGCTCGTAGAAGATCACGCCGAGGGTGTACACGTCGGTGCGGCTGTCGATTTCGCGCTGGCTGCCGGTGGTCTGTTCAGGGGCCATGTAGGGCAGCGTGCCGAGCACCTCGCCGCTGATGCTGATCAGCAGGGATTCGGCCTGGGGCGAGTCGATCGTCTTGGCCAGCCCGAAGTCAAGGATGTGCGGCTCGCCGTCGGCATCGACCAGGATGTTGCTCGGCTTGAGGTCGCGGTGGATCACGCCGTGCTGGTGGGCGTAGTGGATCGCCAGGCAGATCTTGCGCATCAGGTGCAGCCGCTGCTCGATCGACGGCTTGCTGCTTTTTGCGAAGTGGTCGAGGCGCTGGCCGCGAATGTAGTCCATCGCGAAGTAGTAGCGTCCGCGCGACAAGCCGCTGTCGTGGATCGCGACGATGCTGGGGTGGCTGAGGCTGGCGGCCAGCTCGATCTCGCGTTCGAAGCGGCGCTTGGCCGAGTCGCTGGCCAGCGGGCCTTCGAGCATGACCTTCAGGGCGACGATGCGGCGGGTACTCTGCTGGCGGGCGCGGTAGACCACGCCCATGCCGCCGCGGCCGATCTCTTCCAGGATGTCGTAGCCCTCGACGACCTGCAGGTCCGGGTCGAGGCCCTCGGGCACGGCCGAGCGGGAGCTGCCCTTTTGCATGAGCACCCGGACGCTTTCGAGCAGGACGTCATTGGCGCGGGCGTCATCGACCCACTGGCGGCAGCGGGGGCACTCGGCGAGGTGCTTGCGGACCGCAGCTGCATCGTCCGCGCCGACGGTTTCGTGGAGATAGCCGTCGAGCGTCTCTTCGGACGGGCAATGCTGTTGATCGGGTCTGTCGGTCATGAATCCTGGTCACTTTGCAGCCAGGGGGTCGGACCCCACAGGCCGTTTCCCGCTGTCGTCGCTCTCGTCAAGTTCTGACGCCGCCTTCCGTCTCCATACCCTGCGCCGGGGTCAGCCCCCCCGGAGAGTCCAAGCGATTCTGCGGCGGTCAGGGGTCTGACCCCCTCTCGCCGCGCTGGCAACCGGATGACGCCACCGGTCGAGTAAAGCTTCCGCAAGCAAGTGCCGTATTCGGGGTCTGACCCCGTTGGGCTCGGCGGCCTTGCCGATCGCCGATTCCGCGGCCTGGGGGACAGACCCCACAGGCCGTTTCCCGCTGTCGTCGCTCTCGTCAAGTTCTGACGCCGCCTTCCGTCTCCATACCCTGCGCCGGGGTCAGCCCCCCCGGAGAGTCCAAGCGATTCTGCGGCGGTCAGGGGTCTGACCCCCTCTCGCCGCGCTGGCAACCGGATGACGCCACCGGTCGAGTAAAGCTTCCGCAAGCAAGTGCCGTATTCGGGGTCTGACCCCGTTGGGCTCGGCGGCCTTGCCGATCGCCGCTTCCGCAGCCTGGGGGTCAGACCCCACAGGCTGTTTCCCGCTGTCGTTGCTGCCGCCAACTTCTGGCGTTGATTCCGTCTCTATGCCGTGCGCCGGGGTCAGACCCCCGTGAGCCTGGCGTTCATCCCCGGCGCTACCGCCTTCGCGTTTGGTTCCAAGGGAGATTCCCTCGAAACCCGGCCAACCTTTCTTACGCTTGGCGCCGCCATGGGTTACGTTTGGTTCGGGATTTCGGGCGCAGCGCGGCAGCCGGCGCCGCCTGCGGGTCTTACTCCATTTCCGGCAGCAGGTCGCGGACGCGCTTCAGGATGCGGTGCTTGGCGATAAAAACGGCGTTGCTGGTCATGTCCAGGTGCTCGGCGACCTTCTGGGCCGGCCAGCCCTCCCGGGCGAACAGCTCGAACGCCTGGAACGTCTTGGGGTCGAACTCGTTGCGGACGCGGCCGAGGCAGTGGGCCAGCGTCGCCTCGCGCCACTCCTGCTCCCAGACCTGCTCGAGCCGGTCGTCGGCTGGCAACCGGGCGAAATAGTCGGTCTGGTCGGCCTCGCCGGTGACGTTGACCTGTTTGCGGCGGTGCTTGTCGAAGGTGTTGAGGATCCAGTGGCGGGCGATGCCGAAGAGCCAGTGCCGCAGGCGCCCTTTTTCGCGGTCGTACTTGCCTTCCTGGTAGGCGGTGAAAAAGGCCATCAGGGCCTGCTGGGCAGCGTCCTGGGCATCCTCCTGGCCAAGCCCCGCCCGCCGGGCGGTGCGGACGATCATCGGCCGGTACCGTTCGATGAACGAGCGCCAGATCGCCTGGTCGGCGGGGTCCTTGAGCCGTTCGAGCAGGAACGTGCTGGTCGCGGCGGTGAGCGGGTCGGATGTCGGTTCGTGCTGGGGCATAGGCGGTCTTCCCGGCTGCGTTTTGCGCGTCTGGCCGCGGCGGACGATACTGGCAACCGCCGTCTGCGGGCCACGCGAGTTCTGATATCAATATACACTGCAGGTAGGGGGATGCTCAAGGTCGGATTCTGTTCCGGGACTGGGGAGGTTGCAGCGGCAACATCATCGCAAGATGCACATGCGGGACAGCACCGCATTTGGCGGCTTGATCCTATGGCGGGATGGCTATTGGCAAAGCACGTCAGCACCAGGACAGAAACATCCATCGTGCACGGTAACATCCGCAGTGTTATTGTGCGTTTTCTATGTTCCCCCCCAGCGCATAGCTGCCCAGACAGTCGTACCACGGCAGCATCCATGTCCCGTCAACCACGTAGACTGGGCGGGCAGGTTGCACAACCTGGGACCGCGGCCGCAGTGCGCAAAAAAGCGTCCCCGACGGGAAGATCCCGCCGGGGACGCCACAGGTTGTGCTTCCGAATCCTTCAGGATCGGCAACCGATCGCTAGGTGCCCCAGTTGTTGGCCAACGTCAGCAGGTCGATTACGTTGATGGTGTTGTCACCATTGAAATCGCACCGCTGATCGTAGTCGGGGTGGCCCTGCGTCGTGTTCCATGCCTTGGCCAACGCCAGCAGGTCGATCACGTTGACCGCGCCGTCGCGGTTCGTGTCGCCGGCTTTCACGTCGATCGCCTTGGCCCGGACTTCCGCGATCTTCTGGACCGTCAGCCAGCTCCGCAGCAGGTAGCCGCTATTGCTCAGCCCCGCGCCGTTGTTGGCGTAGGGATCGCTGCTGGCAGTGGTGCCGCCGTAACTGCTGCTGGGGTGCACGCCGTCGCCGCTGATGAGCGTGCCGTCCCAGGACTGGCCCGGCCGGCGACGCAGGATCTCCTCGTGGAAGTCGATCATCGGCAGCTTGCGGGTCTGGCAGATGTTGCGGATCGCGGCGTTGAAGTTGCTGACGTTGGTGTTCTGCCCCCGTCGCGGCGGCAGGGTGCTCAGCACCGGGATGACCTTGGCCGCCAGCAGCCTGTCGACGATCGCGTTGAGGTTGCTGGTCAGGGCGGTGGTGTTGCCGCCGCCGAGGTCGTTCGTGCCCAGCAGGATCACCGCGATCAAGGCGTCGCTGTACTTCTTGCCGTCGGGGTTGGCAAAGCCCGGGGTGAACATCTCGTCGATGCTCGGCAGCGGCGTCGATCCGTTGAGGTACTGGCCGGCGGTGATGCCACTGCGCGCGGTGAACGAGCCGTTGCGGCCGGGCACATCCCAAGCTGCCAGGTACCAGCCGTTGGCCGAGTTGTTGCTGCCCGAGCCCCACACGTTCGCGTGCATCCAATTGCAGATCTCAGTATCCGCCGCCGTCTTGCCGGCG
>JAWLBS010000377.1:0-4860 GCA_041687575.1 Phycisphaerae bacterium
GCGCCGTCCATGTGCATCTTCAGGCCGTGGGCGCCGGCGAGCTCGCGGATGCCGGCGAGGTTCTCGACCGGCCAGATGCTGCCGCCGCCGCGGTTGTGGGTGTTCTCGACGACGATCAGGCTCTGGCGGGCGAAGTGGACGTTCGGGCCCTTCATCACTGCGCGGACGTCGTCGGCCGTGAAGATGCCTCGCCGGCAGTTCGGGATGAATCGGTAGCTGCACCCGCTGATCGCCGCCGGCCCGCCGCACTCGTAGTAGTAGACGTGGCTGTTGTCGTCGAGCAGGATCTCGTCGTTGTGCCGGGTGTGGGTGCGGATGGCGACCTGGTTGGCCATGGTCCCCGACGGGGTGAAGGTGGCCGCCTCCATGCCGAGCAGGTCGGCCACCCGCCGCTCGAGCTCGGCGGTAGTGGGATCCTCCCCCATGACGTCGTCGCCGACGGGGGCATTGGCGATGGCCTGGCGCATCTCGGGGGTCGGCGTGGTTACAGTGTCGCTGCGAAGGTCGATTGCGGCGCGGTCGGGCATTTTCGGCGTCTCCGGCAAAGCATTGGCGGCATGAACCTGTTACTGCCGTTCATGATACCGCCGATCCCGCGTCGTACCAGCAAGGTTGTGCCCGTTCGCCTTGCACATGAACCTGCCCGTGCTACCTTAACCTATTGCCCCCGATCGATCGAAGGACCGGGGTGTTGTCATCCGATAGAGAGTCTGTGTGGATCGGCCGGCCGCTGGGGTGGAAGGATTCATGGGTAACGAGACGAAGAAACATTCTCGCCACTGCGGAGGCGCTGCGGCCTGCTTGCTGGTCGCAGTATTCGTGTTGGCCGGCTGCGCGACGCCGCAGCGGGAGTTCTATTTCCCTCGCTTCAGCCCGGACGGCACGATGGTTGCCTGGCTCGAGCAGCAGGCGTCCCGTACGCCGCTTCTCGTGCGCCAGCAGGTGCGCCTGTGCTGGCGCGACGTTGCCGAGAGGCGGGCGGTCCACGCTGTCGACATCGCCGCCGTTTTGCCCACCTTCAACGACCCGCCGATCGCCTGGCGGACGCACTATGCCTTTTCCCCGGCCGGCCGGCAGGTCGCCGCCGCATCGCCCGCGGGCCTGCAGGTGATCGACCTGGCGGAGGGGCGCATCCGGCGACTCAGCGCCCCCCGCGAGCGGATCACGAGCTTCGCCTGGGTCGGCGACGACCGGATCGTCTACGTCGCCCAGACGCGTCGCCTGCTGGAACTGAGCAGCGACCTGCTGAACGCCGACCTGTGGGACCGCACCGTCTGGCGGCAACGGGTGGACGGCCGGGAGCCGCGCCGCAGCGTCTGGCAGGAGCAGGCCGCAGCGACCGGGGCGGGTGACGTTCCGGTCTGGCCGCTCGAGCACTTCTCGCCCGACGGGCAGCGCCTTTTGCTGAGCAGTCCCTATGCCGACGGTCAGTTCCAGCTGCTGGACCTCGACGACGGCAGCCGGATCGCCTTCGGCTCGTCCAGCGGGCCGGCGAGCCTGGTGGCGTGGAAACCGGACAGTTCGGCGGCGGTGGTGGTCGGGGGGGCCTGGCCGGTCTCGGCATGGCTGGTCGACGCGGCAGGCGGGCAGATCAGCGACATCAGCAATCCGTTCCGCAAGGCCTTCGGGGAGTATCCGCCGATGGAGATGCCGGGCTTTGCCGGCGACGGGCGGCTGATCGTTAACGACGCCGGCCGGCGGGGCTGTCTCGTGCGGCTGGATCCGTGGCAGGTCACGCCGGTGGGGCGGACGATGCTGTCGGGGCTGGAGATCCGGCTGGACCGCAACGATGGCTTTCTCTGGCCTGTGCCGGGGTCCGGGCGACTGGTGCTGGCCGGCCGGGAAACCGACCTGTTCCTGGTTGACGGCGGGACGCTTCGCTCGGTCCCGCTGGCGGGGGCGCAGTACCCCGAGCACGTGGCGGTCTCGCCGGACGGCCGCTCTTTCGCCCTGGCCGCGCAGCAGCGCGTCGACGTGTATCCGATCGACTGGAAGGCGGACGGGCCGGACTCGCCGCTGGCGGTCGGCCTGCAATAAGGAGGCGGTCCATGCGGTCGATGACACGGATGTTGCCCAGGCCGGTACTGGGGCTCGTGCTGGCGGGGCTGGGGCTGCTTCTGACGGGGTGCGCGCCGCTGGTGATGCCCGGGCCGGTCCATTACCCGCGCAACGTCGTGCGTCTGCTCGATGGCCACAGCGGCGAGGAGATCCCCGAGGCCCTGGTTTTGCGCTTGCGATCGACATCCGCCGGCGTGATCACGGGCGACACGCTTCGCGGCCCGCGGGTCGGGTATTTCGCGGCCGTATCGGTCCTGCGGACCGGCGAGACCTTCTCCGTTGCCATGCCCGGCACGGTCGCGGTGGTGGTGCTGCCGGCCGGCGTGGGGGCAGGCAGCGGGGACGACTTCGAGGAGGCGATCGTGATCGCTCCGGGTTACAGGTCCGCCCGCTATCACGGTCCGAGGCGAATCACCGAGCCGGGCACACGGCGGAGCTGGCGGGACGTTGTGGTCCTCGAGCCGGCGGAAGACCCCGTCGCCGAGCTGCAGCACGTGCGGGGCATGCTGGACAAGCTGATGCTGACGCACGAGGACATTCGCGACTGGCCCGCCCTGCGGGAGTCGGTCCTGCACCTGCACCCGCCGATTTACGTGCGGCTCGCCCCGCTGCACCGCCGCCTCGCCCGGGACTACCTGGACGAGGCGATCGCCCGCATCGAGCGGGAGGCGTCGGCCCTGGCGGATGGCAGTGCGCTGGCTCGCTGATCGTGACCGCAAGGCTGTCAGTGGGTGCATACAATTGGCTGGCAAGGGCTTGGCGAAGCGTCGCCGGCTGGACATGCGGCCACGCCATGGACGAGACAGGCGGGAGGAGCGTTACCTTGGCGAGATTGACCATCGTCATCGGGATTCTGCTGGTCGTGCTGGGTGTGGGGGCGTACCTGATCACAGGCCGGGCGAGCATGACGTCCCTCATTCCGGCCTTTCTGGGCCTTCCGCTGGCGGGGCTTGGGTACGGGGCCCTGTATCCGGGGCAGCGGCAGCGGGCGATGCACATCGCAGCTGCGCTGGTCGCCATCGGCGTGCTGGGCACGATCCGCGGGACGTTTGCGCTGATCGCGGCGCTGGCGGGCGAAGGCGTGCAGATCCGGTTCGTGGTGCAGGCGATTACGTTCGTGTTGTGCGCGGTGCTGTTGGGGGCCTACATTTACTCCTTCGTCAGCGCGAGGCGCAGACCGGAATGACCCGCGAGGCGGGGTTCGGTCCTGCGCAAAAGGGCCGTTGCTCCTTCAGCCGCGAAGCGGTGCTTGCAGACAAAGGGGAGGCAGCCGCGACCGTGCAGGTCGCGGCAGACGCTCGAATGCATGGACGCCTACGGCGTCTCGAGCCAGTCCTCGTATCGCCAGGGGAAGCCTGCGGTGTTGGAGACGGTGAAGACGACGCGGGTTGAGCCGGTGCGGCGGACCTGCTCGGCCGTCGGTTCGTAGGCCATGACGTATCCGCCGGCTGCGGTGGGGCCTTCGATGCGGAAGCCCGTGCGATATTCCCGCACCGGCCGGACCTCGACCGGGCGGGCCGGGTCGGCGTACAGGAGCAATTTCGCCGTCTGCCAGTTGTAGCCAGCCGGGTCGGGCGGGATGGGGATCGACAGGCTGGTCTGGTAGACGTGGATCTTCATGCTTGCGGAGGCGACCCTGCTGTCGGGGACGTCGTAGGGGCTCTCGCGGCTGAGCAGCTCCCCGTCGAGGTCCATGTAGTCGCGCTGGCCGCGTTCACGGTAGGCCCAGGCCCGCAGGCGCATGGGCTTTTCCGGCGGGGTCGGCTGCTCGAAGCGAAGATCGCGGAACCGGAAGGAGCCCGGCTCGGTCGCCAGCGCCACCTCGCTGCGGTCGAGCGGGCTGATGTGCAGGATCGCGTAGTCCGCCCAGCCGCTGCGAACGTCGTAGATCACTTTCACCGGCTCGCCGACGTGCACCCACTGCTCCCGGCCGAACAGCCCGCCGCGGGAAGATTCCTCCCCGGCGATCTTCAGCGAGGACGTATGGTAAGAGCACCCGCTCGAGGCGGTCAATACCAGCGAAAGCCCGCCGGCCAGAACGATCGCCCCAAATCCGCGGCTGTGGATCATCATGTCACTCCTTTGTCGACTTGCGCAGCGAGCCGGCCTTGCCGCCTTTTGCCTTCCCGGCTGGCTCGCCGAGGACCTCGGCGGCGTACTGCTCGATCTGGGCCGGCTCTGAGAAGTACTGTTCGTATCGGTATTCGCCGCCGTGATAGTCGCAGTTGTCGGTCCGGTAGCTCCGGCAGATCTTCGGGCGGGTCTTGTAGATCCCGCACTTGAAGTCCTCGCGGAGGTACCGGCAGGGGGTGGCGAAGCTGATGTACCACTCACCCTTGTCGACAAAGACCGAGATATTCTCGTGGGCCAGGTACCAGCGGATGTTCTCGAACTCCCCGGCCGAGTCTGGCTTATCGATCGGCAGTGCAATATAACGGCAGCATGCCGCTGTACAATGTTCGCAAAGGCAACTGGGCATGACGGCTTCCCGGACTGGCGACCTCGGTTGAATCAGCGGAGATTCTACTGAGTTGAGGCGAAGGTGGTCAAGGACGGCGAGCGTTTTCAAGGGTCTGACCCCGAATCGCACGCCTGCCGGCGGAATCAACGCCGAAACGTCTTGGCTGCCTGGATACGTGTTTATGTCGCCGGGGTCTGAGCTGACCCCGTGGTGATGGAGTCGGGGCGTTTCCCCAAGGGGGTCAGACCCCGGTGAAGTCCGCAGGTGCCGGGCTTCCGCAGGAATGTGAGGCATTGTTGCGGTGGATAGGCGTTGGCGTTGGGGTCAGACCCCCGGCGGCG
>JAWLBS010000378.1:0-4858 GCA_041687575.1 Phycisphaerae bacterium
GACGCGCAAGTCGTCCTGGACCCCGATGAACTCGAACGGCTCGCCGCGATGGCCGAGGATCTCATGGCCGAGAAGGATCGAACATCGACCGCCCAGGCCGAGTCGCTGCCCGCCGACGCGCCGATCGAACTGGTGCCGCCGGATCCACAGGAGGGCGGGCCGTTTGAGATCACGCCGGAGCGGGCGATTCTGATCGCCTTTGACCATCGACTCGACCTGCGGGTCACGATCGGCCGGATCGATGATGCGCAGCGCAAGATCGTCGTGGCCCAAAATGGCCTGCTGCCGGACCTGGTTCTTGTCGGGAACATGACGGTCGGCCAGCGCCGGACGCTGGGTACCGTCGACTTGCCGAACGCGAACCTGCTCTTCGACGAGGGGTTGTACAACGCCTTCGTGCGATTCGATCTGCCGCTGGAACGGACCGAGGAGCGGAACGCATACCGGCTGGCGTGGATTGACCTGGAGCGGTCGGTGCGGGCCGGTCAGCAGCTGGAAGACCAGATCAAGCTGGATATCCGTAACAGCCTGCGGACGCTGATCGAGGCTCGCGAGGCCACCAAGATCCAGGCGCAGGCGGTGCAGGTGGCGCGCAGGCGCGTGCGCAGCACCGAGTTGTTCCTGGAACTGGGGCGCGCTCAGATCCGCGACGTGCTCGAGGCCCGCGAGAGCCTGGTCTCCGCGGAAAACGCGCTGACCGCAGCCATCGTAAGATACAGAGTAGCCGAATTGGAATTTCAGCGGGACCTGGGAGTCTTGCAGGTCGGACCGAACGGCTTGTGGGAGGAGTTCGACCCGACAGATGGAGCAGAACATGGCGACGACCGCGCACAAACAAACTGAAACACCTGCAAAGACATCCTGGGCGAAACGCGGCATTCCCATTGCAGCGATCGTCCTGCTGGTCGGGGGGCTGCTGTGGCTGCGGGGCCCGGCGGCGGGCGAGCAGGCGGCGGCCGTGCCCACCTTCGCCGTCGAGCAGGGGCCGCTGACCATCAGCGTCAACGAGACCGGCACGATTCGCTCGCGCGAGCAGGTGATCCTCAAAAGCGAGGTGGAGGGGCGCACGACGATCCTCTACCTGATCCCCGAAGGCGCCCGCGTCGAGAAGGGCGACCTGCTCGTCGAGCTCGATACCAGTCGGCTGCAGGACCAGTTCATCGAACAACAGATCCAGACGCAGAACGCCGAGGCCGCGTTCATCCGCGCGCGCGAAAACCTCGAGGTCGTCAAGAACCAGGCCCAGGCTGACGTTTCCCTGGCCACGCTCAACTACCGCTTCGCCCAGGAGGACCTGAAGGTCTACCAGGAGGGCGAGTATCCCAAGCAGGTCAAGGAACTCGAGGCGAAGCTCGCCCTGGCCGAGCAGGAACGTCAGCGGGCCAATCGCGAGGTCGAAGGCTCGCGGATCCTCTACAACGAGAAGTACATCTCCGAGACCGAACTGCAGGCCGACGAACTCACCGCCAAAAAAGCCCAGCTCGACGTGGAGCTGGCCAAGGACCAGCTCGGACTGCTGCAGACCCACACCCACAAGCGGCGTATGGATGAGCTGGATGCCGCGGTCGAACAGACCCAGATGGCCCTGGAGCGGGCCCGGCGCAAGGCGTCGGCCGACGTGTTGCAGGCCGAGGCCGACCTGCGAGCCAAACAGGCGGAATATACGCAAAAGAAGAACCGCCTCGACGACGTCACCCAGCAGTTGACCAAGACGAAGATCCACGCGCCGCGCGACGGCCTGGTCGTCTACGCGACCTCGACCCGCGCCAGCTGGCGGGGCAACGACGAGCCGCTGGAAGAGGGCAGGGAGGTTCGCGAGCGCGAGGAGCTGATCTACCTGCCCACCGCCGACGAGATGATGGCCCTGGTCAAGATCCAGGAGGCCACACTCGACATCGTCAAGCCCGGCATGCCCGTGCAGATCACCATCGACGCCCTGCCGGGACGGCGATTCACCGGCCGCGTCACCAAGGTCGCCCCGCTGCCCGATGCCGCCAGCGTCTGGATGAACCCGGACCTGAAGGTGTACGACACGGAGATCCACTTGACCGAGAGCGATACGGCCCTGCGGACGGGGATGAACTGCACCGTCAACATCATCGCCGCCCACTACGACGAGGCATTGTACGTGCCGATCCAGGCCGTCGTGCGGCGCGGCGCCGAGCCCACCGTCTACGTCCGGGACAAGACCGGCTTCGTGCCGCGAACGGTCGAACTGGGACTGGACAACAATCGCCTCGTGCGGATCGTCGACGGCCTGCAGAGCGGTGAAATCGTTTCGCTGGCCCCGCCCCTTGAGGCCGGTTCCGCCCAGCCGCTGCAGATGGCCGGGCTCGAAACGGTCGAGCCCGCTGCCGCGCCGCCGGGTCCGACTCCCGTGGCGGCCGGGGCGGCCGGGGCGACCGATGAGCCGAACCGCGATCGCGGCGAGCGACCGGGTCGGCAGCACGGTCGGATGGGCGAAGCCGGCGAGGAAGCCTCTTCACCGTCGCGCGGCGGCGATGGACCACAGGCCGAACGACGCGATCAGCGGCAGGGCGGTGGCGCCGAGCAGCGAGGCGACGAGCAGCAGCCTCGCAGCGCCGAGCAGCGCGAACAGATGCGCCGGCCGTCGCGCCAGCAGCCGCAAGCCGCCGCCCCGCAGACGGAGGGCACGCCGTGAGCCGCTCCAATGGCACCCGAGACGCCGTGCTGGAGCCGGCCGCCGCGGCAGATGAGCGGCCGCGGGAGGTCATCCGCCTCGACGATGTCCGCAAGATCTACCAGATGGGCGACCAGCAGGTGCCGGCCCTGGACGGCGTGTCGATGGCCTTTCGCGCCGGCAGCTTCTGGGCCGTCATGGGCCCCAGCGGCTCGGGCAAGAGCACCATCCTGAACCTGCTGGGCTGCCTCGATCGCCCGACGTCGGGCCGCTACATCCTGCAGGGCGAGGACGTCAGCCACATGTCCGATGACGCCCTGAGCGATATCCGGCTGCGGTACCTGGGCTTCATCTTCCAGAGCTTCAACCTCATCCAGCAGCTCACCGTCCAGGAGAACATCGAGCTGCCCCTGTACTACCTGGGGTGGGAACCGGCGGACAGCGCCCGCCGTGCGGCCGAACTGGCCGAGATGGTCGGCCTGGAGACACGACTCGGGCACCGCCCGATGCAGCTGTCCGGCGGGCAGCAGCAGCGCGTCGCGATCGCGCGGGCCCTGGCGAACGATCCCGAGATCCTGCTGGCCGACGAACCGACCGGCAATCTCGATACCGCGACCGGCAAGCAGATCATGACCATGCTGTCTGACCTGAACAACCAGGGCAAGACGATCATCATGGTGACCCACGAGGCCGATATCGCCGCTCATGCCACGCATCAGCTGCACCTGCGGGACGGCCGGATCGAACGCATGGAGGGAGTGTGACCGTGCAGCGCATCCGCCTGATCCGCGACATCCGCCTGGGCATCAAGACCCTCATCCTGCACAAGCTGCGGTCGCTGCTGACGGTCATGGGCGTGGTCTTCGGCGTCGGCAGCGTGGTCGCCATGCTCGCCGTCGGCGAAGGGGCCAGCCAGCAGGCCCTGGAGCGCATCCGCATGCTCGGCTCGAACAACATCATCATCGAATCGGTCAAGCCGACCGAGGAGCAGGCCAGCAGCCTGCGGGTCCGCATGTCGGTCTACGGGCTGAACTACCAGGACGAATTGCGCATCCGCGAGGGCTTTGCCACCGCCCGCTCCGTCGTGCCGGCCAAGGTCATCCGCAAGGACGGCCGGCTGGGGGCGCGCTCGCTCGAACTGCGGGTCGTCGGCACGACCCCCGAGTGGTTCCGGCTCGTGCAGCGGCCGATGGTCGCCGGGCGGCAACTGACCGGGCTGGATATCCAGCGGTCGGCGAACGTGGCGGTGCTCACCGAGCACGGGGCGCGAAAGCTGCTGGCCACGTCGAATACGCTGGGGCAGACCGTCCGGCTGGGTTCGGATGCATTCAAGATCGTCGGCATCATCCGCAGCGCCGACACCGAAGGCGGCATCCAGACCCCCGACCAGGCCGTCGACGTGTACATCCCCATCAACGTCGCCCGCGCCCGCTACGGCGACATCTTCAGCCGGCGGACCGCCGGCAGCCGGGAGCGCGAGCGGGTCGAACTCCACCAGATGATCGTCGAGGCCCGCTCGATCGAGGATGTCGAGCCGCTGGCGGCCGGCCTCGAGAAGATGCTGCGCACCTTCCACCCCAAGGGCGATTACCGGATCCAGGTGCCCCTGGCCCTGCTTCGCCAGGCGGAGGCGACCAAGCGGACGTTCAACATCGTGCTCGGCTCGATCGCGGGGATCAGCCTGCTGGTCGGCGGCATCGGCATCATGAACATCATGCTGGCCAGCGTGACCGAACGGACCCGCGAGATCGGCATCCGCCGCGCCATCGGCGCCCGCCGATCGCAGATCGTCCTGCAGTTCCTCATCGAGACGGTCGTGCTGTCGATGACCGGCGGACTGATCGGCATCACGCTGGGCTTTATGATCCCCCTGATCATCACCCGCACAGCCGGCATGCCCACGGTGGTCACCCCCTGGAGCGTGGCGCTGTCGCTGGGGATCTCGGTCGGCATCGGGATCGTCTTCGGGCTCTATCCGGCCGCCCGGGCGGCGAATCTCGACCCGATCGTCGCCCTGCGGCATGAATAGAATCACGGGCGGGCCGCGCCCGCCACAAGTTGTCATCCTGAACGGAGTGAAGGATCTCTACAGAGCGGGGTGCCAAACCATGGACACGTTGTCCAATAGAGATTCTTCGCTGGCGCTCAGAATGACAGCATTGGGTGGTGTTCAGCAAATAGCACACGCTGCGCATGTGGGGAATTCCATGGCCGGAA
>JAWLBS010000379.1:0-4855 GCA_041687575.1 Phycisphaerae bacterium
ATCGGTTGCGGCGGGATCGCGCGGGCCCACTGGCGCGGCTGGAAGACCCTGCAGGATCAGGGGCGGGCGAAGGTCGTGGCGCTGGCCGACCCGACCGAGACGTGCCTCGACTGGTTCAAGCAGGAGACCGGCTGCAACGTCGGCGTGGCCGACTTCAAGGAGCTCTACGACCGGGCAGACCTGGACGCGGTGGACATCTGCCTGCCCCACCACCTGCACGCCGACGCCGTGCTGGCCGCCATCCAGCGCAAGATCCACTGGCTGTGCGAAAAGCCCTTGTGCATGACGCTGGAGGAGGCCAAAAAGATCGACGTGGCCATGGAAGGCGCCCCGGGGCTGGTCGGGATGAGCTCGCACAACCAGGTGTTCCTGCCGGCCGTCGCCGAGGCCAAAAAGCTCCTGCTGGACGGGGCCGTCGGCAAGATCTACACGATCCTCTCGCAGGACTGCTTCATCATGGGGCACTCCCCACTGGGCAGCATCCCGGGCACTGAGGGGTACAACCCACTCAGGGGCGAGTCGTGGCGGGCCACCCGGGCGACCATGGGCGGCGGGGAGCTGATCGACACCGGCTACCACCCGTCCTACCGCATGCTCTACCTGGCGGGCTCCGAGCCGGTCAGGATCGCGGCCGTGCTGGGCAAGTACCGCCAGGACATGGAGGGCGAGGACACGGCCACGGTGCTGACCCAGTTCGCCGACGGCGTGACGGGGCTGGTTCGCACGAGCTGGGCGATGGAGATGCCGGCCGGTCACTACCAGATCCACGTCATCGGCGAGCACGGGCAGATCTTCGGCAGCGGCGGCGACCTGTACTACAAGCCGAACTTTGCCGGCGAGGCGGCGCACTACAAGCTGCCGACGGTCGACACGATCCCGGCGGCGGTGGCGCATTTCGCCGAGTGCATCGAGCAGGGCAGCCAGCCGATCCAGTCGTACAAGGACGGCATCCGGGTGCTGCGGATGATCCGCAAGGTGTACGAGATGGCCGGGGCGGAAGACGAGGCGGCGGTCAAGGCGTAGGAGTTGCCAGTTAACAGCAGGGATCAGGGATCAGGGATCAGGGATCAGGGGTCAGGGGTCAGGGGTCAGTTAGGAGTCCCAGCAACAACGGAGTGATCCGCAGATTACACAGATTCAGAAACAACAACGGCAGGGGTCAGGGGTCGGGGATCAGGGGTCAGGGCGGGTCCTCTGCAAACGAGCCGCGACCGTGAGGGAGCGGTAAACCCGCGAGTGAGCGTCCGTCGGATGCCGCGGTCCCGCGTCCCCGCCCTGCGTAGCCGTTGTTCGGCGAAACAGGGAGCAGGGCCGTGCATGTAGGGCGGGCTGCGCCCGCCACAGTTGTCATTCTGAGCGCAGCGAAGAATCTCTATTGGACGACGCGCCCATGGTTTAGCGCCCCGCTTGGCCGAGATCCTTCACTTCGTTCAGGATGACAACCTGAGATTGCTTCTTTCCCGAGCCACAGCATTTCACGCGAGACTGCTGATCATCCGCCTTCGGCGGGGCCGGAGGTGACGCCGGTGCATTGGCGAATCGCGGCCAGCAGGTTGCCGGGCCCGGCGGGCTTGGCGAGATAGCAGACGGCCCCGGCGTTCTTCATCGCCGCGGCGACACCGTCTTCGTTAGACATCGACAGGCCGATGATTTTGATGTTCGCGCGGTGCGTGAGGATGCGGCGGGTGGCCTCGACCCCGTCGACGTGCGGCATGTTGATGTCCATGATCACCACGTCGGGCTGGAGTCTGGCCGCCAGGTCGATGACCTCCCGCCCGTCGGAGGCCTGCCCGGCGATCTCGATCCACGACTGCATGCCCAGCATCCGGGCCAGGCTCTCGCGCATCACGGCGTGGTCGTCGGCCAGCAGGATGCGGACGCGGTGGTTGGACCCCGCCTCGCCCTGCGACGGTTCGTGTGCGGCAGGCGTTGCCGTGGCTGATGACACCTCGGCCCCGTCGCGGCGCCCCTCGATGCAGACCGGCACGAGAATCGTGGTGCGGGTGCCGTCGCCGATGGCGCTTTCGATCTCGATCCGCCCGCCGAGCCAGTCGAGCCGTTCGCGAATGTTGAACAGGCCGAAGCCGCTGCCGTTGGTGACCTCCATACCGGCCGCCGACGGGTCGAAACCGCAGCCATGATCGCTGACGACGACCTGGACCTGTTCGTTACCGGCCCGGCTGAGTTCGACACAGGCGCGGCTGACGCCGGCGTGCTTGATGGTGTTGAACAGCAGCTCCCGCACGGCCTGCAGGAGCAGCACACGGACTTCGTAGTCGTGCGGGTGGGCGTGGGGGTCGGCGACGACTTCGACATTCAGGCCGTGCTTGCCGCCGAACCACTGGGCCAGCCACTGGAGGACCTGCGCCATCGTACCGTGCTGCATGATCGGCGGGCAGAGCTCGACGGTGAGGGTGCGCGAGGCATCAAGCGACTCGTCGAGCAGGTTGTCGATCTGCTTGAGCGACTCGCGTGACTTCGAATCGCTCAGGTCGCCGCGAAGGACCCCCAGATGGAACTTGGTCCCCACGAGCAGCTGCTGAAGGTGGTCGTGCAGGAGGGTGGCGAGGCGCCGGCGCTCGTTCTGTTCGGCCCGGGCGAGCTCGGCGGTCAGGGCCCGCAGCTGCGCCGCACGGCGTTCGGCCTCGGCGGTCCGCTCGGCGACGCGCTGTTCGAGGGTCTCGTTGAGCTCGCGCAAGGCCTGTTCGGCCTGCTTGCGCTCGGTGAGATCGGCGCTGGTCCCAACGAATCCGAGGTACTCGCCCGACGCCGAGAAACGCGGCCGGCCCCAGGACTCGATCCATCGCCACTGGCCGTCGGCACAGCGGACGCGGGTCTCGCCATGGAACGGGCGGCGATCGCGGACGCAGGCGAAGAACTCGCCCGCATAGGCGTCGGCGTCGTCCGGATGCATGAGAACTTGCCAGCCCGGGCCGCGAGCCTGCTCCTCGCTGACACCGAGGAACTCCTGGAACGTGCGGTTGACGTACTGCTGCTCACCCCGGGCGTCGTGGACCCAGACGATCAGCGGCAACCCGTCGGCCATCGTGCGGAAGCGGGCCTCGCTCTCCCGGACCGCCTCTTCCGCCCGCTTGCGCTGGGACACATCACGGACCAGCCACCGCAGCGTCAACGGCTCGCCCGCCTCGCCCCGCTCAGCCGTCGCATGCAGCGCCGCGGCAAAGGTCCTGTGCCCGCCAGTCAGCATCACGGTTTCCCACTGCCGCGCCCCCTCGCCGGCCCTGATGTCCTCCAGCATCCGGCGGCACTGCCCCAGCGAGCCCGGCGGCAGAAACAGCGGCAGGGGCTTGCCGGCCAGCGTGGCAGGGTCGCATTCCAGCATCGCACCCGCCGCGGCGTTGGCCGTCTGGATGGTGCCCTCGGCATCGGTCACCAGGTAGCCGTCGGGCGCCAGGTCGAAGAGGCTCTGATACCGCCGCCGCTCGGCGTCAGCGGCTGCACCGAGCAGATGCATCCGCTCGTTGGCCGAGCGGAGTTCGGCATTGGCGGCGAGGAGCTCCTCCTCCGTGACCCGCAGCTCCTCGATCGTATCCTGGAGCTGCCGCTCCTGTGGCAGTGGCGGCGCGTCGGTCCGCGCCGGATCGGTTTGCTGCCCGTCAGTGGCAGAGGGGGATTGTGCCGGCGGGGGGCAGTCGCTGGCCGGAGCGGGCACCTGTCGCGCCTGTTCAACCAGCAGGTTCTCCAGTTCCGCAATGCGAACCTCGGCGATGGCGAGTTTCCGCCGGCAGGATAACGCGGTATCGGATCTATGATCCATCACATCGTCCGGTCGGTCGATTCCACCTCACCACCTCCATCGGCGAGGTGAAAGGACCTCTCCACATTTGCCCGCCCGATGGCTGGGACATCCATACCTCCCGGACTCGCCCCGCCACACCCATGGCCCGCCCCATCCCGAACATCCGGCAGACGCCCCACCGGCCGGAATCGGCGGTCCTCGCCATCGAACCCGCCGCTCAGCTCTGGCCCTGGACCCAGTGGATGGCCTGCTGGAGCAGTTCAGTGGCGCTGCCGACCTGGAGTTTCTCTTTGATGTTGGCCCGGTGCGACTCGACGGTCTTGACGCTCAAGTGAAGGGTTTCGGCGACCTGGCGGGTGTTCATGCCCTTGCCGATCAGTTCGAAGACCTGCAGCTCCCGGTCGCTGAGACGGTCGATCGAGAGCCCCTCTGCGAGACCCTTGCGGCCGGCCATCTTGGACAGCATCCGGCTGGCCATGCGATCGGAGAGGAAGATCTCGCCGGCCAGCACGGTCCGCAGCGCCCGCAGGACGCAGTCGGGCGCCTCGCCCTTGGTGACATAACCCTGGGCCCCGGCACGGAGGACCCGCTCGGCATAGACGCTCTCGTCGTGGACGGACAGCGTCAGCACGGGCACCTCGGGAAACCGGATGCGGATGTCCTTGATCAGGTCGAGGCCGCTCTCGCCGCCCAGGGAGATATCCACCGCGGCAACATCCGGTTTGAGCCGCTCGATCAGCTTCAGGGCGTCGTAGACCGTTTCGGCCTCGCCGCAGACCTGCAGATCGTCGGTCTTGTCGATCAGGGTGCGAAGCCCCTGCCGCACGACCGGGTGGTCATCCACTACCAGAACCTGCTTTCTCGCGGTAGTCACAGCCGCACCCTCTGTACGCAATCCGTCCACCATAGTTCGATCCTCCCGTGTGCCGATTGTATGCCCGCCGCCGAGGGATTGGCAAACGCCCCCAAAAGCCAGGAGGCCGCTACTTCGCCATCTCGATATCGATCAACCGCAACTCGGCGTTGGTCCGGCCGTTCCACTCGTTGGCGATTGGCTCGAAGGCGACGCGGAACTGGCCCGCCTCCAGCAGCGGC
>JAWLBS010000380.1:0-4804 GCA_041687575.1 Phycisphaerae bacterium
GCTCATCCGCAGGATTCCATGGCCGCCAACAGCGCGGCCATGGCACCCGATGCATATATGGTCAGACCGGAGTCCGTGCTTACTGCACGAGTTCCGCCGGCGCGGCCAGATCGGCCGGGACCTGCACCGGCGGACCGGAGATCTGCATCAGGGCCGCGGCCTGCTCGTCGGGGCACAGCAGGTCCAGCGGCGTCGGCACCGGGGCCGGGCAGCGGACCGCGTCGTGATCGTAGCCCAGGGCCTGCTTGCTGAGCACGCCGTCGCTGCACATCGGCGTCCACGGCGGGGTGACCACCATGCTGACCGGCAGGGCGATCGTGTTGAGCAGCCAGCGGGCGTCGCTGTAGGGGATCGCAAAGAAGTCCTCCCACGTCCAGCCGGCATACCCGCAGCCGGTGCTCTTGCCCTTGTCCTCGAAGGGGTCCTCGAAGTACAGCGGCCAGTGCTGCACCACCTGCGGGGCGTAGTAGCTGGTCATCTCGTCCCAGTCGCGCTGCACGACAGCCGGCTCGACGTCCGAAGCCTCGATGAAGGCCGTGCTCGGTGTGTCGAGCATGTCCTCGGTGACCGGGGCCGAGAAGATGACGATGGGCTTGTCGCAATCGTCCGGCGTCGGGGCGCATGCCACCTCTTTGTTGGAGGCGCACCCGACCGACAGCATCGCCGCCAGCCCCGCTGCAACCGTCGCCGCCTTGACCCAAGCAGATACGTCCGCGCCTACGCCTGCCTGTCGCATGGATAGGTTCCTGACTGATCGATTCGAGTGTTCGGTTTTTCGCTCGCCCTTCGCCCCTGCCGGCTGCCGATTGCTGCTACGAATCGCTGTCGACTTCCATGGCGTAATTGGGCGACTCCTTCGTCACAAGTATATCGTGCGGATGGGATTCTACCACGCCGGCGTGCGTGACGCGAGAAAAGCGGCTCTTGTGCCGCAGGTCGTCGATCGTCGCCGCCCCGCAGTAGCCCATCCCGGCCCGAAGCCCGCCGACCATCTGGTAGACGAACTCGCCCAGCTGCCCGCGGTACGGCACGCGCCCCTCGATCCCCTCGGGCACGAGCTTGTCCTTGGCCTTCTGGCCGTACCGGTCGCTGCTGCCCTGGACCATCGCCCCGAGCGAACCCATCCCCCGATACTCTTTGAACCGCCGCCCCTTGTAGATCACCACCTGCCCCGGCGCCTCGTCCAGCCCGGCAAACAGCGAGCCGATCATCACGCAGCTCGCCCCGGCCGCGATCGCCTTGGTGATATCGCCACTGTAGCGGATGCCGCCGTCGGCGATCACCGGCACGCCGGCCGGCTCGCAGACCGCCACCACCTGCATCACCGCCGTCACCTGCGGCACCCCGACGCCCGAGACGACCCGCGTGGTGCAGATCGAGCCCGGGCCGATGCCGACCTTCACCGCGTCGACGCCGGCGTCCATCAGGGCCTTGGCCCCCTCGGCCGTGGCGACATTGCCGGCGATCACGTCGATATCGTGCTTCTTCTTGATCGCGGCGACCGTCTCGATCACGTTTTTCGTGTGGCCGTGGGCACTGTCGACAACGATCACATCGACGTCCACGTTGAGCAGGGCCTCGACCCGCTCGTAGTCGTGCACGCCGACGGCCGCCCCGGCCCGCAGCCGGCCGCGGGTGTCCTTGCACGACATGGGGAACTGCCGCATCTTTTCGATGTCGCGCATCGTGATCAGGCCAGCCAGTTTGCCTTCGTCGTTGACCAGCAGGAGTTTCTCGACCTTGGCCTGGTTGAGAATCGCCTCGGCCTCCTCCAGGGTGGTGTCGGGCTTGGCGGTCACGAGGTTGGCCCGCGTCATGACCTGGTCGATCCGCTTGTCGTAGTCCTCGAGGAACTTCATGTCGCGGCGGGTCAGGATCCCGACGAGCTTGCCGCCGTCGGCAGTGATCGGCACGCCGGAGACGTTGTGCAGCCGCATGACCTCCTGGGCCTTGCTGACCGGCTCGTCCGGCCGCAGGGTGATCGGGTCGAGGATCACGCCGCTCTCGCTCCGCTTGACCTTGTAGACCTCGCGGGCCTGAGCCTCGGCGGACATATTCTTGTGGATGATGCCGATGCCGCCTTCCTGCGCGATCGAAATCGCCAGAGCGGACTCGGTCACCGTGTCCATGGGGGCGGACACCAAGGGAATGTTGATCGCGATGTTGCGTGTCAGCCGACTGCAGACATCCACCTGGCGGGGGACGACCTCGCTGTAGGCGGGCACGAGCAGGACATCATCGAAGGTAACGGCGTCGCCGAGGATCTTGTCGTTAATGCTCATCCGGGTTCCCTCATATTTGAATCCCACATCCTACTCACGCCAAAAAGGCTGTCAAACGACCCCCGCCGGTGTTTCCGAAAATCAACATGAAGTTGATTTTCGGAAACAACAGCCAGGCCCCGGCACGGGTACCCCTATAATAGCCTGAGGAAACAACCCGAGGCGGACATGGGTGCAAGCGTTTGTTCCCGACTGGAGATCAGGCGGAACCGTCATGCCCTCGACGATCGAACCATCGCAGATCTATCGCATGCGGCTGGCCCTGCTGAAGACCCTGCTGGGGCCGGGATGGCTGGGGTCCGCCCTGGCCCGCGGGCGCAGCGCGGCGACCGTCACCCCGGCGGGCGCCGTCGAGGGCGTCCACACCTGGACGGACCTGGAACGACGCTACGGCCGACTGGTCCGTTACCTGGCGCCGGGACTGCGGCGGCTGTGCCGCCCGGTTGCAGCCACCGAACCGCTGCCGGCCGCGGGGCGGGCGAACCGGCCGGCCGAGCCGCGCGACGTGCCGCCCGCCCTGCTGCACAGCCTGCGGACCCGCCCGGTCGTCAGCCCCGCCGGGGTCGATACATCCTGCCTGGTCACCGCAAGCGATCTGCTGACGGGCGTGGTACCGCTGCTGGCGTGGATCTACTGCCTGCACGAGCAGACATCATCCGCCGCCGGCGGCCGCCCCGCACGGACTCTGGTGCTGCTGGCGGGAATCCCAGGGTCCGGTAAATCTGTGGTGGCGGCACTGATCGAGCGGTATGCGCGTCTTACGGCGGGCTTCCCGCAGATCCAGGCCGTCGGCATGGACGGCTGGCACCTGCCCAACCGCGTCATCGAGGCTCGCCAGATCCGGGACGAGGCCGGCCGGATCGTGCCGCTGGCCAGCCGCAAGGGATCTGCCGAGTCCTTCGACGTCCGGGCCCTTGTGAGAGACATCGAGGCATGGCTGCAAGATCCGTCATTCACACGGTTTCCCGCGTACGACCGCCGGCTGCACGAACCCGTGGCCGATGCCGTCGAGGTCGGGACCCCGATCATGCTGCTGGAAGGCAACTACCTGCTGCTGCCGAGTGGCGATTGGGCGCGGCTGACCGAACTGTGCAGCGGCGCCGCATGGCTCGACGCCCCCGCGGACCTGGCGCGCGAATCGCTGGCGCGCCGGCACACCACGGGTGGACGATCGATGATCGAGGCTGAAGCCCGCTGGACCGGCAACGACTGGCCCAACGCGGTGACGGCCCTGGCGGGGCGCGCCCAGGCGACGGCGGTCATCTATCTGAACGGCTCGCGCAGGATGCAGTTCTTGCACAGGGTGTCGATCTGCCCTTGAGTTTGCCGACTCGTGATGCCGATAAAGTGTCGGGATGCGGACAGCCACCAGCGCCGGACTCAACCATCGAGAGCCGCGGTGTGCACCAGGCCCCCCGCGAAACGTATCCGGGTGGCACAGTCGATTCAGGCTCAAAAATGGAGATACACTCTGGTGCAAACATTTCCCCTGAATAGTGTTGGGATCGTTTCCAGAACGCAACCAGCCGTGGCATTTTGGAAACATATGGGGCCTCGGGCCTGAGCGAGGCCTTGCAGCCCCGACCTGTCGGCAAAAAGTATGTTGCGGCCTTAAGCCCGCTGCCAGGCAGGATTTGACGGTCTTTCCCTATGTTTTGTGGTCGCCGTGGCCAGATTGGGCGTATGCAGGCGGTAATTCTGGCTCGATCGCCGGCGGCCGCACAAATGTGTGGCGAACGTGGCATCGAAATTGCTTGTGGTCTGTGTGCAAACTTTGGGCAGGATGAAAATGGCAACAACCACGGTGACGACAAAACAGGAACGGCGGAGGCATCGCAGGCTGGAGATCCGCCTGCCGCTGCAGTATTGCTCAGCCAATGACGCCAGCAGGAACGTCTGCCGCACCGTCACGTGCAACATCAGCACGGGCGGGGCTTATTTCGAGACGGATGATCAGGATATCTGTCCCGGCATGCTGCTGGATCTGGAGCTGAGCGTTCCGCCCGGGGAAGGCTACAGCCCTTACCAGGGACAGATCACGGCCGTGGGGGAGGTCGTGCGCATCGACGAGCCCCACATGCCGCCCGCCGTCGGCGTCCGCTGCGTAGGGGTCGCGGCCAGATTCCGCCAGGGCCTGAAGCTGGCCTTTTGACGCCGCGACCGCGCCTGCCGGGCAGTTGTTTTGCCCACCGCCAACCTGACGCCGCTTGACGCGGCGCCATGCCGTTAGATGTCAGATAAATAATTCCGGTTGCATCCATCCGCTGTGCCAATCTTCTCGGCGCCGCATTGTGCCTGAGCGCTACGAATCTCGCGCGGGTGCATCCGTTAGTTGGTGGCGATTCCAGGGGTCTGACCCCGAGTCGCACGCTTCCCAGCGGAATCAACGCCGAAATCTCTTGGCGGTCCGGATACCTGTGCACGCCACCGGAGTCTGACCCCGTGGGGTTCACCGCTCCCTCACGGTCGCGGCTCGTTGAAGCAGGACCGGGACACCCGGCGGGAGCATTTGCCCCAGGGGG
>JAWLBS010000381.1:0-4799 GCA_041687575.1 Phycisphaerae bacterium
AGGTGTCCCTTCTCTTCCAGGATCCGCAGGATCGTGCGGACCGACACGCGGCTGGGCGGGTCGGGCAGGTCGGCCAGCACGTCGCTGGCGGTGGCGGTGCCGCGAGAGTAGACGACGTCCATGATCTGGCGTTCGCGGCGGGACAGCGGCGGCATATCAGCCATACTGCAGTCTCCTTTCGGACAGACGGCCCTGGCCGGGTCGATGTGACCGACCCCGGCGACATTCGCAGGCGGCAGCGGAACCGGAAAACGTGCCTCTGGTTAATTTCTTAACCGATCCCTCGACTGACGTCAAGTGCAACGTTAAAAACTTCGCCGTATGGGGATAATCCCCTATCCGGTCGAAGCCCCCTCGCATCGCCGGCTGACCTGCGGCATAATGGTCGGCGATGTGACGCATAGGGGCGGGAGCGGCAGAACGGGCCGGCCCTGCCTTCGCAAGGTCGCGTACAAGGAGACCAGTCCGATGAGATGCAGCCGTATCGCCGTCGCGCTCGCGATGGTCGCTGTCGTGTGTGTCGCCGTCCCCGTCAGCCTCGCCCAGCAAGACCCCTACGAGACCTACATCAAAACCTCCGAGGACTTCAAACCCGTCCAGCAGGACAAGGCCTGGGCACTCAAGGCCTGGCCGAGCTGGATCATGATGCCCTGGTATTACAAGTGGTCGATCGGTTTCGACGACCGCGCGGGCGAGTGGTGCGAAAGCGTCGGCATCAACGGCGCCTTCGTCGATCACGGCAACGCCAGCTACCTCGACTGGATCAACAAGTACGGCCTGCGGTTCTATATGGACCACACGGCTGGCAAGGGCGATCTGCACCTCTGGGATGGCGGCAAGCAGGTGCCCTACCTCGACGAGATTCACGGCACGGGCGTGCGGGTCAAGCCGCTCAATCCGCAGATGGCCGCCAGGCTCAAGGCGATCATGGGCAAGTACATCAACAACGTGAAGTCCTCACCCTACCGTAGCGCCTATGCCCTCGACGACGAAATCAGCTGGGGCCACTTCGTCCATCCGACCATGTGGCAGGCGACCGACGAGCCCGGCCGGTACAAGAACTGGCTCAAGGAGATCTACGGCGAGAAGAATGTCCCCCAGCGAGAGAAGTGGTACTCCTACGAGGACATCCGCCCGAACCTGCGGAGCTGGACCGTCGCCGAGTTCGACGCCAGCCCCATCATGGACCAGTGGTCGTTCAACGACTCGGTCTTCAACAACATGATCGGTGAGCTGTGCGAGTTCTCCAACACGATCGACCCGGCCACGCCGTGCGGCCACGTCGGCGGGCAGAGCCCCAACGCCTTCGGCGGGTATGACTACGCCAAGATGATGCGCAAGCTGCAGTTCATCGAGGCGTATAACATCGGCGGGTCGCAGTCGGTCATCCGCTCGTTCAATCCGGGCAACGCCCTGCCGACGGTCACGACGTTCTTCCACAAGAACACCCCTGACACGATCTGGCAGACCTGGTACTACACCGCACAGGGCAACAAGGGGCACATCGCCTGGGTCGACGGCTGGTTCACCCCTAACGACAAGCCCAAAAAGGGCGAGCAGGCCAAGCCCAAGCCGTGGTTCGACGAGGTCGGCCCGCAGTGGGTCGAGGCCGGCCAGAAGATCGGCCCGCTGCTGACCGGTGCCGAATTCATCGACGACAGCGTGGCGATCTACTACAGTCACCCGTCGATCCAGCTGCACTGGATCATGGACAGCGAGGCCCACGGCAAGACCTGGGTCAACCGCAACAACGACGCCAAGCTCGGAACGAGTCACCTCGTCCGCAAGGCCTGGACCAACATGCTCCGCGACAGCGGGCTGCAGTTCACCCATGTCGATTACGCCAGCGTCGTCGCCAATGGCATCCCCAACGAACAATACAAGGTCCTGATCCTGCCGGCTGCGCTGTGCCTGTCGGACGTCGAGGCCGAGCGGATCAAGACGTTCTGCCGCAGCGGCGGCACGGTGATCGCCGACTTCCTGCCGGGCGTGTGGGACCAGCACGGCAAGGGCCGCGCCGGTGGCGGCGCGCTGGACGATATGTTCGGCGTCAAGCACGACCCGAAGATGACGGCCAAGGACGTCTTCGGCGAAAAGCTCTGGTGCGAGACCAACCAGGACGCCAACTACAGCTACAAGACCTACGAAGAGCTGATGACCAAGGACAACACCTCGATCAAGCACGAGAGCGGCTACGACAAGGCCGTTCGCGAGATGCCCGTCATGAACGTCAAGGCATACGGCAAGGGCAAGGCCGTGCTGATGAACCTCTCGCCGCAGTGGTACAACGCCTATCGCGAGAAGGGCTTCGAACAGGCCGCCAAACGCGAGGTGTTCATGCAGTACGTGGCAGACGCGGGTGTTTACCCGTGGGTCCGCATCAAGGGCGCCGACGCGAAGACCTTCGGCTACGAAGTGACCTACTGGACAAAGGGCGACCGCACGATCCTGTTCGTGGTCGCCAACCCGGAGATCACCGTCACCCAGCTCGGCGGCGGCAACGCCATCGGGCTGAGCACGAACACCGTCCCCGTCACGCTGATGTTCGGCGAGAAGGTCAAGGACGTCGTCAACGAGCGGACCGGCAAGAAGCTCGGCGACGGCAACGAGTTCAAGGTCGACTGGACCATGAACCAGGCCGTTGTCCTCTCGCTGGCCGGCGACCCGCCCGGCAAGAACATCCCCGACGTGCCCGTCCTGGAAAACATCGCGCCCACCCCGGCCACCAGGCCCGCTGCCAGCGAGCCGTCGGCTGCTGGCAAGCCCGCCGCCCCGGCTGCCGCCATCAGCCCGCAGGATCAGGCCAAGACCCGCCTCGCGCGGGTCCTGATCAGCCCGACCGGTGTCCTGGGCAAGGCTCTGGCGGCATTCAACGGCGACCTGGGACGCTATCCCACCACCGCCGAAGGGCTCAAGGCCCTGGCTGAAAAGCCCTCCAGGCTCGAGCAGACCGAGGGGACCTGGCGCCCCTACGTCCAGAACGAGCGGCTGCTCAGCGACCCCTGGGGCAACGAGTACGGCTACCGCGGACCGGGCGAGAAGAGCCCCGGCGGCTACGACCTCTGGTCCAACGGGCCAGACGGGCAGGAAGGCACCGCCGACGACGTGACCAACTGGCAGCCGCAGGCGGCCACGGACTGACCCGCAGGCGCGGCGGTCGCAGATATACGAACCGGGCACGACGCCACGCGCCGTGCCCGGTTCTTCTTTGCGCAGGTGCCATGTGGTGGGCGCTCCGCTCGGCAGAGATCCTTCACTTCGTTCAGGATGGCAACCATGGCATTCAGGATGACGGCGGGGGGCAGGATGAAACCCCGGCCGTTCAGGACGGTGACGCATCGGGGGATGACGCGCCATTCTGCAGGAACTCCACCAGATCCCCGGCCGACATATACGCCCCGCGCCGCGCCACCTCGCCCGAGGGGCTTACCACCAGGATCGTCGGCACCGCCTGGATCTCGAACCGCTGTGCAACCGGCTGGTTGGCGGGCGCATCCACGTCCATGATCACCGGGATGTAGCGTCCCTCGATCGCCTCGCGGACCCGCAGATCGGGCCAGACTTCGTGCTTCATCACCTGGCACGGCGGACACCACGACGCGCTGAAATCCACCAGCAGCGGCGTGTTCGTCTCGCGGGCCTCGGCCATCGCCGCCTCGAAATTGCTACGCCAGGCGATGCCGCTGGCCGGGGCCTCGATGCCGCTGTATTTGTAGAAGGTCCCCTTGAGCATCGGCCACTGCAGAAAGACGACCAGCACGATCAGCCCGATCCACGGCAGCCACGACGCCCGGCGACGAAGGAATCCCCCCGCCCCGCCGGCCTGCGGATCGGCGTCGGTGCCGTTGTCCCGCGAATTGTCCGACCCGGTTTCACTCATGCCGTTCTCCTTTGCCGGATCAGACGCGAAGCGTCGGGGTCTGTGGAAGGTGCGACGGCTTGCCAGGTCGTTCCTGGCCGTCTCCCCCGGGCTGGCCTGACGGGGCCGGTGCGGGCAACCGCTTGCCCGTATCAAGGTCCATCGCTGTCGGGGCGAGGATGCCGCCCGAGACGATCATCTTGAACCCCTCCTCGACGCCGATGTCGGTGACGACAACCTCTTCCTGCGGCACGATCTGGAAAAAGCCCGTCGTCGGGTTCGGCGAGGTCGGGATGAACAACTTGCACCAGACCTTGCCCTTGGCGTCTTTCAGGTGACCGGTCAAAAAGCCCAGGCTCTTGTAGTTCGGCCGGGGGAACTCGATAAGCACCACCGACTGGAACGCCGCCTGTTCCTGCAAGCTGACCGCCTGGAGGACCTGCTTGGTCGAGCCGTAGATCCCCCGCACCAGCGGGATCTTCAGCAGGATCGTCTCGCCGGCGGCGATCAACCGCCTGCCCATCACGAAGTTGCCGACCATACCGACCACGTAGAGCAGCGCCAGCAGCCCGGCAACCGACACGAGCGAGACGCCCCAGGTGATGTACTGTCCGTACTCCCGCGTGATCCACTCGAGCAGTTCGCGATCCATGAACATCGCCAGCCCGCCACGCACGATCGGGGAGAGCACGCCCGCCATTGCATGAAAGAGCCACTGCATCACCGCCAGCGTCACCACAACGGGCACGACCAGCAGCATGCCGGACATCAGCCGGCGGCGGATGCGGTGTTTCGTGTTATGCCAGAAATCCTGTTGACTCATTCCGGTTATATCTCATCTTCAGGGGTTATAAAGGTATACAGGTCAGCAGTACCCCCAATCATAGGCCGCCTGTCGTCGCCCGGACGGTATTGATGGCCACAAACATGGCCGCTCGCC
>JAWLBS010000382.1:0-4799 GCA_041687575.1 Phycisphaerae bacterium
CCGCACAGATGACGGTCCTGACGCGGTTCTACAAGGTCAGCAAGGCACAGGTCCGCTACGTCCCGACATGGCCGATCGGGGCGGGCCTGTGCGTGGGGATGCTCTTTTCGGCCATCGGCAAGACGCTGGGGCTGACGGGCACGGCGTGGCGCGGCCGGGTGTACGACCGGCAGGGCCATACGGTGCCGCCCAGGCAGGAGGCGGACAAGCCCGCCCCGCCCCGGCAGGAGGTGCGCTCATGACATTGCCGGACCTGCCCTTTACCGAGAACCTCAGCCCGGTGCAGGTGCAGCTGATCTGGGCGGGCATCGGGATCATCGCCCTGGCGATCGTGCTGAAGATCCTGCAGTCGATCGCGAGTTTCATCCGCGGTCTGCGGCCGGCGAAGATCAACCCGAGGCTGGCTAAGTACGCCGGCGAGGACGACCCGACGGTGCAGCACCGGCGCCAGATGGCGGCGCTGATCAAGAGCACATCGAGCACCGGCGACCTGCCGGGCTACAAGGTGATCCAGGGGATCGAGGCGCTGTACGTGGAGGGCTTCCGCACGCCGGGCGATGCGATCGAAGGCCTCAAGGCCGCCGCCGCCGAGCGGGGCGCCAACGCGATCATCAACGTCCGCCACGAGCGGACGGTCAACCGCTGCGCGGCGGCCGGCGACGCGGTGCTGGCCGAGACGACCGGCCAGGCCTACCAGCCCCCGCAGCAGCCGATCGAGATCCTGCCGCCGACCCCGCGGCGGGCGAAGGAGTCGGCCCCCGACCGCAACAACGGCGGCGAGGGGGATGGGCCGATGATCCGATAACCAGCACGGCCTTTAGGACTGTAATCGTTTTTGCTGCGAATCGGCTGTTTGTAAGCGTTTTGGCGCCAGATCGGTCCCGCGTAATCGTTTTCGCATCTGATCAGCCTTTGGTAACCGTTTCTGCAGGCTGGTTGACTAGCAGCCAACAGTGAGCAACTGCATTTGTCCGACATACACATTAGCGAAGCGCGTGACGACACGAACGAAACGTCCTTGCCACCCTCAGCAATTTGCCAGCCCCCGCGCGGGCAAACCGCCCAAACGAGCCCGAAGCGTGAGCGAGGGTGTCCTTTCGGCCGTGCGGGCGGGCGCCGGCACACGTTCGCGCGGATGCCCTCGGACCACTTGCCGACCGGCTCTGTTCAATTGACAATACGTCCATGCGCGAACCCCTCGGATATCTACTGACCTTGACCGCCTACGGCACCTGGCTGCGGGGCGATGCCCGCGGCTGGGTGGACAAGCGTCGGGCGGTCCCCGGCATGCCCTTCGAGCCACCCGAACCGGCCCGCGTCGAGCACAACCGCAGGCGCTTGAAGGAGACTCCTGTCCTGTTCCGTCGCGACGACCGCGGGGGCATCGAGGCGGCCGTACGCGAAACGTGCTGCTGCAGGAACTGGTATCTCCACGAGGTCAATGCCAGGTCGAATCAGGTGCACGCTGTGGTGGCCGCCCCGGATGTGTCGCCGGATCGTGTTCTGGCCGACCTGAAGGCCTACGGCACTCGGGCGCTGAACCGCATGCATCCCGAGGTGCGCAGGAAGAACTGGTGGACCGAAGGCGGCAGCAAACGATTCCTGAACGACGAGATGTCGTTGTGTGCGGCGATCGAATACGTGCGGAACCAGGACCGGCACCACGGCCGGGAAGTGTGACCGGGCGGTAGCGTCCGCACGGCCGAAAGGATACCCTCGCTCACGCTTCGGGCTCGTTTGTGCGGTCTGCCCGCAGTCAGCGTCCTTCCTTCGGAACATCGGACTCGAAATCGGTCGGGATCGCCGGTTGCGCCCCTTCCCGCCCCTGCCGATTGTTCCTTTTCGATTCGCGGGCGGAGAGCCGATGCGGGCTTGATGGGAAGCGGCGTGGCTGGCGGGGATTCAGACCGGGGCGGCATCCGCCCGGGCCGCGTCGCGGTGTTGACGGATCGCCTCGAACAGCCGCTGCGGCGGGGCGGTCTTGGGCATGCACTCGTCGGCCCCGGCCTGGTTCATGCCGGCTACCATGTTGGGCTCGAGGATGACCGATATGGCGATGATCCAGACCCTGGTATCCTGCCGCCGGATCAGCCCGGCCGCCTCGATGCCGCTAAAGGGCATATTGATGTCCATGATAATCACATCAGGGTGAAGCCGCAGGGTCTGCTCGACCGCCTCCCGGCCGTCCGCCGCCACGCCGACCACTTCCAGATCCGGCTGCCTTTCGAGCAGTCCCCGGATGCTGTCGCGGGCGGCAGCATGATCGTCGGCCAGCACGATCCTGATCTTTCCTGCGCATCGCTGGTCAGACATGTGGTGGACTCCGCAATGAACATATATAGTGCATCTTATGTAACGTATGAAATGACCGGCCAGGGCTGCTTCCGGCAGATAAGCCCCGACATGCCATTATTCCCCGCATCCGGGCAAAAGGCACGCCCGTGCCCCCGAAACCGGTACAACTCCCGGATGGGCGGTAAGGAAAGTCCCCATCCCCTGAGAGGTCTCCCGCTCAGGAGTCGCGGGCTGGCGATCGGCGGCGCAGCGGGTAATCTGTCGGGGGTGGAACGTGAAAGGCGCGGTCCTGTTATTGCAGGCGGCAATCGGTTGCGCGAATAGCGAAGGAGCGTACGCATATGAAGTCTCATCGCAAGGAGCTCTGGTTCAACATCCCCGATAGGCGGGGGTACGTCAACATCACGCCGCAGGTAGAAGAGACCCTCGCCGAGAGCGGCGTGAAGGAGGGGCTCTGCCTGATCAATGCCATGCACATCACCGCCAGCGTGTACATCAACGACAACGAGAGCGGGCTGATCCAGGACTTCGACGACTGGCTCGAGCAACTCGCCCCGCACGAGCCGCTCAGCCGGTACCGCCACAACCAGACCGGCGAGGACAACGGCGACGCCCACCTCAAGCGGACGGTCATGGGCCGCGAGGTGGTCGTGGCGATCACCGACGGGAAACTCGACTTCGGCCCGTGGGAGCAGATCTTCTACGCGGAGTTCGACGGCCGGCGACGCAAGCGGGTGCTGGTAAAAATCATTGGGGAATAGGCGGATCGCGGCCCTTCGCCTCCTGAGGAGGCACGGCCCTGCTCCCTGCTTCGTCAGGCACGCGGCTATGCAGGGCGAAGACGCAGGACCATGGCCGCCAGATTCAGGTGGTGTTCCAACAGAAAACGTTCCACTCATCCGCGGAATTCCATGGCCACAAACAGCGTGGCCATGGCACCCAGCAAGCGGGTGCTGGTGAAGATCATTGGGGAATCGCGTGAAACAGAAGTTCGGGGTGCATACGTCCATTGCCGGCGGCTTGCACAACGCGCTGATCACCGGCCAACAGCTCGGGTGCGACTGCCTGCAGATCTTCGTCAAGAACCAGCGGCAGTGGCAGGCGCCCCCGCTGACGGACGAGCAGATCGAGCGGTGGCAGGCGGCATGGCGGGCGTTTCCGTGCTCGCCGGTGATCGCCCATGGCACGTACCTGGTGAACCTGGCGGCCAGCGACCGGACGATCCGGCGCCGGAGTGTCAGCGCCTTTGCGCAGGAGGTGCAGCGCTGCGCGGCGCTGGGGGTTGCGGCGCTGGTGACGCATCCGGGTTCGCACGGCGGGGCGGGCGAGGCGAAGGGCATCGCCAGGGTTGTGGAGTCGCTCAAGGAGGTGCTCGAGCGGACCGGAGACTGCGAAACGACGGTCCTGCTGGAGGTGACGGCCGGGCAGGGGACCAGCCTGGGGTACCGCTTTGAGCACCTGGCGGAGATGATCGCCGGGCTGGGGAACCACCCGCGGCTGGCGGTGTGCCTGGACACGTGTCATCTGCACGCAGCGGGGTACGACCTGACGAGCGCGGAGGCCTACGAGCAGATGGCACACGACCTGCAGCGCAGCGTACCGCTGGAGCTGGTCCGCTGCATCCACGTCAACGACAGTCGCAAGCCGGCCGGCTCGCGGGTCGACCGGCACGCGCACATCGGGCAGGGGACGATCGGGCTGGAGGGGTTTGCCCGACTGCTGGCGGACGAGCGGCTGGCGGGGGTGCCGCGGATATTGGAAACGCCGAAGGAGACGGCGCCGGACGGGCGGGATTACGATTCAGTGAACCTGGAGGTGCTGCGGGGGCTGACAAGGTGAACGCCAACAACGGATTATCCGCAGATTTCGCAGATTACACAGATTCAAAACCAACAACGACAGTTGCCAGTTGCCAGTGACCGGTCGCCCGTTTTCAGGATGCAGCTCAGGCGACAGTCCAGATCAACAACCAGACGTCACATCCAACGTCGCATGCCGCTGTCCGGACAGATGCGGATCATCCTCCCCGACTGCCTCGCTTGCAGAATAGAAGCCGATTTCTGTTCTGCAAACCGCCCCCATGGCGGCGCCCGCATGGCGGCGACTGATCGTGCCGGCGGTAATCCCGCACCGTTGCGGTACCCTTTGCCAGCCAACGTCCCGGGCTTGCGGCAGATGTCGCGGGATTCGGACAGCCGGGTCCGACAATCTGGCGGATCGGCCCCGAATACTTGGTTCTCCCCCGCAGCTGCTGTATAATCCGGGTCTGTTTTTGGCGAGTGCGCCAAGGGTACCCTGATTGTTCCTGGTAGGAGGCTGTCATGGCAGCAGTTGTCGATAAAGAAAAGTGCACCACGTGCGGCGCCTGTGCCCCGTCCTGTCCGGTCGAGGCCATCGCCATCGAGGAAAAGGCCGAAATCAACGCCGAGACCTGCATCGATTGCGGGGCCTGCACCTCGGAGTGCCCGGTCGAGGCGATCAGCCTGTAAGCACGCGTGCGGTGC
>JAWLBS010000383.1:0-4763 GCA_041687575.1 Phycisphaerae bacterium
GCCAGGCGCCTGCTGAACCAGGCCGTCGACCCCCGCGCGGGCGGACCAGTCGACCAGCAGGTCGTTCGGCAGCTGACGAAGCTGGCCGACGAGATGCTCTTTTCGCCCAAGATCGTCCGCGACGACCCGCTGGTGATCCGGCACGTCGTCCAGGCCGGCGACAACCTCCAGAAGATCGCCAACCTCTACAAGACGACCGTGCCCCTGATCTGCCGCGTCAACAACCTTGCCAACCCCAACATGATCCGCCAGGGCCAGCCGCTCAAGGTCATCCTCGGCCCGTTCCACGCCGTCGTCCGCAAAGGCGAGTTCCGCATGTACCTCTACTGCCAGGACACCCTGGTGGCGACCTACCCGGTCGGGCTCGGGGCCGAGGACACCACCCCGACCGGCCAGTGGAAGGTCATCAACAAGCTGACGAACCCGACCTACTATGACCCCCGCGGCGGCGGCGTGGTCGCCGCGGACGACCCGGAAAACCCCCTGGGCGAGTGGTGGCTCGGCCTCGAGGGCGTCGAGGGCGAGGCCGTCGGCCAGCAGCGCTACGGCATCCACGGCACCAACGAGCCCGACTCGATCGGCAGGGACCTTTCGTTGGGCTGCATCCGCATGCACAACCAGGACGCCGAGCGGGCCTACGAGATGCTGATCGTCCACGACTCGGTCGTGACCGTTAAGGACTGATCGCCCCCGGCGTCGATATAACCCTATGGCCACCGATCCCAACGGCATCGCAGCGGACATCGAGCGGACCCTGATCAGCCGGGAGCGGATCGCCGCCCGGCTGGACGAGATGGCCCGAGACATTTCCCAAGTGTATCCCCCTGCCGGCGAGGGGGTTGTGATCATACCGGTCCTGGCGGGGGCGCTGATCTTCGCCGGCGACCTGATCCGCCGGCTGCCGCTGCGGGCCCAGATCGGCCTGCTGGTCGCCAGCAGCTACACCGGCACCGAAGGGGGCGAGCCCCGGATCCTGATCGACCCCGGCGAGCAGATCCGCGGCCGGGACGTGCTGGTCGTGGACGACATCCTCGATTCGGGCCGGACGCTGACGGCGGTCCGCGAGGGGCTGGGACGATATGGCCCGGCCAGCCTGCGGTCGTGCGTGCTGCTGCGAAAGCCGGGCAAGGCCCCGCCCGAGGCCCAGGCGGATTTCGTCGGCTTCGATATTGAGGACGTTTTTGTGGTCGGCTACGGTTTGGACTTCAATAATTACTATCGGAACTGGCCGGATATTGCGGTGCTGAGACCGGAACTGTACCGATGACCCGCGGACTTGAGAAACCACGGTTTCTGGCCGACACCCCGGCGCACGCGCCGGCGGCGGTGCCGATCGAGCGCGCGCTGGTCCCCGAGTGCCTTCTCGACGGGGACGAGATCGTGCTGCTGGCGATCAAGCCGTCGCTCTGGTTCGTCGTGCTGCGAAGCGGGCCGTGGCTGGTCGGCTGCGGGATCGCCGCGGCGCTGGCCTGGTACCTGATCCACCAGGGGCTGGGCACCGACGCGACGCGGCTGGGGCTGCAGATGGCGGTCGCGGTGGCGGTCGGGCGGCTGTCGGTGGCGATGTTCCAGTGGGCGAGCCGGCTGTACGTGCTGACCAACCGGCGGGTGATGCGGATCAGGGGGGTCCTGCACGTCGACGTGTTCGAGTGCCCGCTGACGCGGATCCAGAACACCAACCTGAGCTTCTCGCTGCCCCAGCGGCTGCTGTGGATCGGGACGATCCACATCGAAACAGCGGGGACGGTGGCCGGCGGCGCGGCATGGGAGCACATCACCCAGCCGCTGGTCGTGCACACCCGGCTGCGCAACGCGATCTCGCGGTCGGGGCGCTGCGGGGGGCTGTAAGGCGCTTCGTTGATGTGAGATTTCAAGAAGCATGCCCCCGGACCTGGCGGGCAAGGGACCGAACCGCCTGCGGCGAAGCGGGAAGCCGAACACCCGGCCAGCCACCAGCGGCTGATGGAGGAGATATGTAACCCGGACAATTTGAGGAAGGCACTCAAGCAGGTCCAGGCCAACAAAGGCGGCCCAGCCGGTTCTGTCAGTCCTGCCGTCCTGCATGAACGAGCCGCGACCGTAAGGGAGCGGTAGACCTCATCACGGCGCAGCCGTTGCCTGGTAGCCGGCTTGCCGCGGTGTCGTCGTCATGGACGAAGCCGGGGTGCAGGGCCGTTCCAGGGACACTGATCCCTGCCCCCTGCGACACCCGAACCCCGACACCCGATCCCACGCCGGGCACTGCTCCAGCCCGGCACGCCCCCCGGCTCATTCCCGCACGACCGTCACATCGATCAGCGGCGTGACGTCGAACGGCCCGGCCCGCAAGGCCTCGCCGACCGCCTGCCGCAGGCGGTCCTTGATCCGCTCGTCGGACAGATCCCCGGCCGTTGGCTGCACGTAGAGCACCACCAGCAGCGTGTCCTGGCCGGGGATGTCCGGCCGGGTGAATCGTACGTTGGCATCGACCAGCAAGGCCATGCCGCTGGCCTTGACCGCGTCCTGGACGGTGGCGGCCGCACGCTGCTGCCTTGTGGACCGCTGCAGGGCGGGCGGGTCGGCGAACTGCCAGGCCAGCAGACCCGCCAGCAACGCCGCCGTGACCAGCCATGCGCTCCACGAGATCCACCCCCGGCCGCGGTCGTACCGGGCGCCCCGCGGCGACAGGCCCAGCAGCCGGAAGACCACCGCCCCGGACAGGTTGATCCCGACCAGCTGCAGCAGCAGCAGGAACAGCCCGCTTTGGGCCATCGACCACTCGCCGATCGCCGCCGCCATGCCCACCATTCCCGCCGGCGGGGCCAGCGACGCGGCCACCAGCACCCCGGTGGCGGCGCCGGAGACCAGGCTGTTTTGCTCGGACTGGCACAGGTTCAGCGCCCCGGCCGCCCCGGCGGTCAGCGGCAGCAGCAGCGTCACCGAGGAGATCAGGCTGGTGCTGACCATCAGCTGCGTGGCGACCTCCTGCTGCAGCACCCAGCTCAGCAGCCCGGCGATCAGGATCGTCACCACCAGCGAGGCGAAATACCGCAGCAGCGATCGCCCCAGCAGCACGCCGTCGCCCCGGGCGGTCGCCAGGGCGGCGTTCATTGCCGGGCCGGCGAACGGGGCGATCAGCATCGAGGCGGTCAGCAGGAAGATGGTATTGGTATACAGGCCGATCCAGACGACAAAGCCGGCGGCCGCCGCGTAGCCCAGAAAGCCGCCCCACGACCCGACGCTCTGCAGTCCCGAGAGGAACACCTCGATCGGGCTGCGCTGCCCCACCAGCGCCACCTGCTGCGGCGCGGTCTCCGGCGGCGGCTGCATGGTGATCACCCCGCGCGGCAACAGCGTGATCTTCGCGTCGGGCATGCGCTGCTGCAGGTCGGCCAGGAAGTCCTCGACCCGCTGGTTCGACAGATGGACAACCGCCAGGTCCGCCGGGGCGTCTTCCGCATCGGCCGGCACGCACGCGAGGTTGAGCCCATCGTGGTCCCTGGCGATCCGCAGCACCGCCTGCCCCTGCCCGCGGTCGGTCTGCACGAAGAGCTGGCGCAAGTCAGATCCCCCTCTCGCCGGGGCGCGTCGCGGCCGGTCGGGTGGCCGGACTTTGCCCGCCCCCGCCGTAGGACACGCGGTAGAGCATGCCGTTGGCGTCGTCGCCGATCCGCAGCGACCCGTCTCTGGCCATGGCCAGCCCGCAGGGCCGGCTGAAGTAGTGGGGCATGCCCTCCTTCTCGACCAGAAAGCCGGTGATAAACGGCTCGAACGCCGACGGCCGGATCGTCCCGCCGGGTCTGGCTGAAGGTTTCCGCATCATCCCGTGTGCTTGCTCCTTCCCGGGAATCTCCTGGTGCAATCATCTGCGAGATGTGCGCCAAGGCCGCTTCGCCCGTTGCCGCGCGACGTCAGCGCCGCTCCGCCACCTGCGCCTCGATCCGCTTTTTCACGCCGCCCCACGTGCTGGTCAGCAGAAAACTCTCGTCCATGTTCCCCACCATCCGCTCGAACTTGCTGATCGGCACCGCCAGCGTCAGCCTGTCCCGCGGCACCGCCGGCCGGGCCGAAATGTCGAACATCCCCAGCACCGCCCGCGGCCGCTCGGCGTGGCCTTCGAGATATGGATACTCGACGATCGCCGCACAGCCGGCCGCGAACGGCGCGTAGACGGCGTTGGGCTCGGCCTCGTCGAAGTTCGCCAGCGTGAACAGCCCCGCCAGCACGTCCGGCGTCGCAAAGAAGATCACCACCGCGGGCTCATCCGCCTCGTCCAGCTCGTCCCACCGTTTGAAAACGATGTAGTTTGCCGGCGCCTCGAACTCCGGCAGGTACTCCAGGGCCCGCTTGACCAGCTCGGGGCTCTTCTTGTAGCGCTCGCCCCCCATCTTGTCCGGTATCCCGCACGAGAGGAAATGCTCGAAGCCCGGCATCAGCTCCCGCCGGAACCCCGCGTACCGCTTGCCACCCGGACAGCCGATGGCGTTGACATCAAAGTACAGCGACTCCCCCCGGCGAATCCGCGCCAGGTCGGCGATCACGCAGCGGTGGGCCTCCGGCTGGCGCATCTGAAGCGCCCCCGGCGGATCCTCGGCGTAGTAGAACGCAATCGGCAGCTCCGCCTGCCCGAAGTACTTCCGCCAGCGGGAGAGAAACGCCTCTTTGAGATTCATATCCATAGTGCCTGTTCTCCTTGCCTACCAATGGTAAGCCGCCAGCCGAAACATTTCCGCCCCGCCGTCGGCCGCACCCCCACTCGCCCGCCGCATCCGCCGACCGGCGCC
>JAWLBS010000384.1:0-4760 GCA_041687575.1 Phycisphaerae bacterium
CCGGCACCTGAGCACGCTTGCGGAGACCGGTAATGGAAGTCCTGATTGCCACAGTCATCTTCATGCTCGCAATGGCGCTGCTTTTCGCAGCGGCCCTGGGCATCGCCAACCGCCGGCTGGCGGTCAAGGTCGACCCGCGCCAGACCGAGATCGAGAATATCCTGCCCGGCATCAACTGCGGCGGCTGCGGTTATCCCGGCTGCAGCGGCTATGCCGAGGCCCTCGTCGGAGGCGACACCGACCCCAACAAGTGCGGCCCCGGCGGACCCGCGACAGCCGGCAAGATCGCCGCGATCCTCGGCGTCGAGCTGGGCGAGACCTGGCCGAAGCTGCCCGTCGTCCACTGCTGCGCCGGGGCCGACGTCCGCCCGCCCCGCCCGGACCGCCACCGGATCACCACCTGCGCCGCCGCCCACGTGGCCGGCCAGGCGCAGTCGTGCGCCTGGGGTTGCCTGGGCCTGGAGGACTGCCTGCGGGCCTGCCCGTTCAATGCGATCCACATGGAAAACGGCCTGCCGGTCGTCGATTACGATTTGTGCACATCCTGCGGCGCCTGCCAGCGGGCCTGCCCCCGCGGCATCATCCGCCTGATCCCCTTCAAGGCCGACCGGATGGTCGCCGTCGCCTGCAACAGCAAGGACCCCGGCCCGTCGATGAAGCAGCTGGGGATCTGCCCGGTCGGCTGCATCGGCTGCGGCCTGTGCGTCCGCGAAAGCGGCGAGATCTTCAACATGACCGTCAACCTCGCCGTCATGGACTACGACAAGTACGACGCCCTGGCCGACCTGACCCCCGTCGCTCAGAAGTGTCCGGTCAAGGTCATCCGCCTGATCGGCCCTCAGACCAGCCACCAGGAAAAGCCCGCGCCGCTGCCCAAACCCGAGAAGAAGGCCCCGGCGAAAGAAGAGCAAGAGGGGGCGGGCAGCAAGAAATAGGGATCATACCCCCGGCAGCCGCACCGTCACGGTCGTCCCTTCCCCCGGTGCCGTCTTCAAATCCATCTGCCCGCCGTGCGCCTCGATGATCTTGCGGCAAATCGACAGGCCCAGGCCCGTGCCTCGCGTCTTGGTCGTAAAGAACGGCTCGAGCGCGCGGCGGGCAACCTCGGCTGGCATGCCCGGCCCGTCGTCGCGGAAGGAGATACGGTAGCCGCCGGCGTCGGCGTCGAGGCAGATCACCAGCCGGCCCGGCCGGCTCATCGCCTGGGCAGCGTTCAGCACGATGTTCATGAAGACCTGCTCCATCTGGTCGGGGTCGACGTTGAGCTCGGCCGGCCCGTCCGGGTAGTGCTTGATGACCTGCAGGGGCTGGAGTTGCCGCTCGCTGGCCAGGACCGTCAGCACCGAATCGATGCGTTCCTGCAGGTTGGTGGGCATCCTGTCGGGCGGGGTAGGCCGGGCGTAGACGAGCAGGTCGCGGACGGTGCTGTCCAGCCGCCTGATCTGGTGCTGGATCTCGTCGCTGATCTCGCGGTGCGGGTCGTCGGGGGTGAACCGCTCCTTGATGATCTCCATCGCGCCGCTGATGCCCGCCAGGGGGTTCTTGATCTCGTGGGCGAGGCTGGCGGCAAGCTCCCCGATGGCGGCGAGGCGCTCGGCGCGGATCAGGTTCTGCTCGAGCTGCTGCTGCTGGGTGATGTCGGCGATGACGGTGACGCCGCCGAGGTTGCGGCCGGTGGTGGAACGGACGGCCGCGCCGGAGAGGCTGACCACGCGCTGCCCGCCGTCGGGGCGACGGATACGCAGCCTGGTCTCGGAAGGCCCCTCGTCCGGCTCACCGGACAGGCTGGCGGTGAAGTGGAGCTCGGCCTCCTGGAGGTCCTGCGGGTCCTCGACGGCCTGGCGAAGCCACTGCCGCAGGTCCGAACCGCTGGGCAGGTCGCAGCCGAGGATCTCCTGAACCCGCGCGTTGCGCACGGTGACCCGTTCGTACTGGTCGTAGGCGAGGATGCCGAGCGGCGCGCTGTCGAGCAAGGCCCGTGCCAGCGTGAGCTGGTAGGCATTGTCGCCCCCGAAACCGGTGTTGTGCGCGTGTGACATTTCGCTCGCTTCCTTCTGGCCGCAAAAGCAGCGCAATTATACACGCGGCCCGCCCGGTTGCGAAAAACCTTGTGTCCGCCGGCCGACGCACTATAATCGGGGACATGGAGATCATGACGATACGCCTGACCTGCTATTGTACCGGCGGGGGCACGAGCAGCCCCGGCCGCGGGCTGTCGTAGTCCCCGCGCATGTCGTCGCGCGGCCGCCCTGCTTCAGGCAGCGGGGCTCCTGAGCCGCACCGCAATCCCGAATACAATCAAGAGCTGCCGTCTCGTGTCGACGGCGGTTCGTAGACAAGGAGCTGGACTTTATGGCGTGCACGCATCTGGGCGAAAAGTTCGACGATCTGCTCGAGGATATGCTCGAGTCCTACCGGGGCACCCCTCACACCCATCGGATCGGCAAGCGGTTCCTGCCGTCGCGGACCGAGATCGCCGAGGTGATCCAGGACCTGCTGGAACTGATCTACCCGGGCTTTCACGGGCGGCTCGACCTGACCGAGCAGAACATCCGCGAGCACACCGAGGCGCTGCTCGAGCGGGCCACGCGCAAGGTGCACCGGCAGGTCCACAACTGCCTGTGCTATGCCCGCGAGGCCCGCGGCGACACCCGCCCCGACAACGTCGACCCGTGCGATCAGAAGGCCCTGGGCATCGCCCTGGAGTTCGCCGAGAGGCTGCCCGCCATCCGCGACCTGCTGGCCGGCGACGTGCAGGCCGCCTACGACGGCGACCCGGCCGCGACCGGCACCGACGAGATCATCCTGGCGTACCCGGGGCTGCTGGCGGTGACGGTCTACCGGCTGGCGCACGAGCTGCACATCCAGGGCGTGCCGCTGATGCCGCGGATCATGACCGAGTGGGCCCACGGCGTCACCGGCGTGGATATCCACCCCGGCGCGCGGATCGGCCGGAACTTCTTCATCGATCACGCGACCGGCGTGGTCATCGGCGAGACGACGATCATCGGCGACAACGTGAAACTCTACCAGGGCGTGACTCTGGGGGCCCTGTCGTTCGCCAAGGACGAGCGCGGCCGACTCATCCGCGGATACAAACGCCATCCCACGATCGAGGACAACGTGGTCGTCTACGCCAACGCGACGGTCCTGGGCGGGCAGACGGTTGTGGGCTCCGGCACGGAGGTCGGCGGGTCGGTGTTCCTGACGAAAACCGTTCCGGGCGACTCGATCGCCAAGATGAAGGCGCCCGAGCTGCGGCTGCGCAGCAAGATCCTGGGCGGGCCGCGCAACGTCGAGGTCGGGGCCGAACCCAAACCGGCCGACCGCAGCGACGAGGACCCGGCCCCCTCGGAGGCGGAACTGGCCTCGCCGGAATAGACCGCCGCGAGAGCCTTTGGACTGCGGCGGCGTAGAAGCGTTCTCGCCGGGATTCGGAGCGCGTACAGGTCGGCGGCGTTGACTGAAAGCGGCGTCGTTGCCTTCCATAGTCGCCGCTGATGGTTCCTTCCGGTTCGCAGGCGGGGCACCGATGGAGGCCTGAGTGAAAGCGGCGTCGTTGCCGCCGCAGTCCATAGTCGCCGCCGACGGTCCCCTTCAGTTCACGAGCGGTGAACCGATGGCGACTTGAGTGAAAGCGGCGTCTGCGGCGCCGCAGTCCATAGTCGCACCGGGTGCTTTCCTCACCTTGTCACCTTGCCACCCGGCCACCTTGTCACGCCTTCACATTGTCACGTTGTCACGTTGTCACCCGCCCCCGCCCCCGCCCCCCTAACCTTTTGCCCGCCAATTGACTATAATCCTGCGCTGCAGAGAATAAGGAATACAGAGAACCGATAACTGCCGCCGAAGGAGCCGGATTCATGCGCGACCCCAGACTCGAAAAACTCGCCGACGTGATCGTCAATTACAGCGTCGCCGTCAAGAAGGACGACCTTGTCCGCATCAGCGGCCCGACCGTCGCCGAGCCGCTGATCGTCGAGATCTACAAGAAAGTGGTCCAGGCCGGCGGGCAGCCCCTGCTGCGGGTATCGCCCGAAGAGTGCGCCGAGCTGCTGCTCAAACACGGCTCGAACCGCCAGCTCGAGTTCGTCAACCCGCTGACGATGCAGGAGGTCGAGACGATCAACGCCTCGATCGGCATCTGGGCCAGCGACAACACCCGGGCCATGACCAACATCGACCCCGCCCGCCAGGCCCTCGTGCAGAAGGCCCGCCGCCCGATCATGGACGTCTTCTTCAAACGTGCCGCGGCCAAGGGCAAGAACAAGCTCCGCTGGGCCGGCACCCAGTTCCCATGCAACGCCAACGCCCAGGACGCCGAGATGTCGCTGACCGAGTACGAGGACTTCGTCTACCGGGCCGGCCTGCTGCACAAGGCCAACCCGGCCGCCGAGTGGAAGAAGGTCAGCGTGGCCCAGCAGAAGCTCGCCGACTTTCTCGACAAGGCCAGGGAGGTCCGCCTCCGCACGCCGCAGGGCACCGACATCCGCCTGGGCATCAAGGGGCGGCGATGGATCAACTGCGACGGCCACGAGAACTTCCCCGACGGCGAGGTCTTCACCGGCCCGATCGAGGACGCCACCGAGGGCGAGGTCCGCTTCAGCTTCCCCGCGGTCCACGCCGGCCGCGAAGTCACCGACGTGCGGCTGGTCTTCAAGGCGGGCAAGGTGGTCGACGCCTCGGCTGGCAAGGGGGAGGACTTTTTGATCAAGATGCTCGACACCGACCCCGGCGCGCGGATCCTCGGCGAGCTCGCC
>JAWLBS010000385.1:0-4757 GCA_041687575.1 Phycisphaerae bacterium
TTCCCAGATCTTCTGCGACCCGCTGAACGCCCCCAGCGGCGCCTGCACCTGCAGCACCTCGAACCGCACCGCCCGGGCGACCACCCCGGCAACCGCCGACGGCTCGCTGGGCGCCATCCGCACCATGAACGGGTTGTCCGCCGCCGCCTCGGCCTGCGTCCTTTCCGCCGACGTCTGCCCCGCCTGCAGACCGAACCAGTTGAAGCCCTGCCTGTCCCCGTTGCCGCCGGCCTCGCAACCGCCGACACCCGACAGCACGACCAGCGTGGCCGCCAGGGCCAGCACGCCACCGAAACAACGACCGACCGCTAATCCCCTTCGGTGCATCACAACTCCACACGGGTCACAACGAGATTGTCACGGTGGACCGCCTCCGCAAACGGCGCCTGACCGAGTGCCTGGCCGATCCGGCTGCTCCGCAGCCCCTTGATCTGGTCCAGCTCCGCCGCCGAATAGTTCACCAGGCCCCGGGCCAGTTCCGCCCCGTCCGGCGAGACGATCTTGACCACGTCGCCCCGCTCGAACCGCCCGGTCGTGCCCGTCACCCCGATCGGCAATAGGCTCTTCTTGCCCGAAATCAGCGCCCCGGCGGCGCCGCCGTCCACGCAGATGATCCCGGTCGGCCGCGCCACCATCCGGATCCACCGGTCACGTGCCGGCATCCGGTGACTGGCCGGCACGAACACCGTGCCCAGCCGCTCCCCGTCCAGCAGCCGCGGCAACACGTCCTTGACCGTGCCGTTGGCGATCGCCGCAATGGCCCCGCCCCCGGTCACCATCCGCATCGCCTCAAGCTTGGTCGCCATGCCCCCCGAGCCCAGCGTGCTCTTGCAGCCGCTGACCAGCCGCATGATTCCCTCGTCGACATGGTCGACCAGTTCGACCAGTTGCCCCTCGGCCAGCAACCCGTCGACCACCGTCAGGATGATCAGCGCGTCCGCCTCGACCAGGTTGCTCACCAGCGCCGCCAGGATGTCGTTCTCCCCGAAGCGGATCTCGTCGACCGCGACCGGGTCGTTCTCGTTGATGATCGGGATCGCATTGAGCTCGTGCAGGTTCGCCAGGGTGTTGCGGATGTTCAGGTACCGCACCCGGCTGTCGACGTCGCTGCGGGTCAGCAGGATCTGCGCCGCGTGCAGCCCGTGCCGCGCCAGGGCCCGCTCGTAGACCTGCATCAGCGCCGCCTGCCCCGTCGCCGCCAGCGCCTGCAGCTTCGCCACGTCGCGGGGCCGGCTCTTCATGCCGACCAGGCCCATCCCCGCCCCGATCGCCCCGGAGCTGACCACCGTCACCTCGCAGCCGCGGCGCCGCAAGGCCGCGATCTGACCCACCAGCTGGCGGATGCGGACCGTGTCCAGACCGTCTCCCGGCCGCGCCAGCAGCGCCGTGCCGATCTTGACAACGATCCGCCGCGAGGCCCTCAGCACTTCCTGTCTGAGCTTCATGCTCGGCATGAACCCATCACCTCACACACCAGCTCCAACGTCTTGGCGCTGGCGCCCTTGTTCGCCCGGATCGCCTCCTGCCCGCAGCGCCCCATCGCCCCGGCCCGCTCCGGATCGGCCAGCAGATCGTTCACGCCCGCCGCCAGCGCCCCGGCATCGGCCACCACCATCGCGGCACCCGCCGCCGTCAGCACCTTCATCGGCTCGGCGAAATTCTGCGTGTGCGGCCCGACCAGCACCGGCTTGCCCAGGCCGGCCGCCTCGATCATGTCCGAGCCGCCCATATCCACCAGGCTGCGCCCCACGAACGCCACCTTAGCCAGGCTGTAGAACTTCCGCAATTCGCCCATCGTGTCGCCCAAAACCACCTGGTCCCGCGCCAGCACCTGCGCCGCGCGGGACTTGCTCTTGCTGCGCCGCACGCAACGGAACCCCATCCGCCCGATCATCTCGGCCACCTCGTCGAACCGCTCCGGCTTGCGCGGCACGATCGCCAGCCGCGCATCCGGGTGCCGCTGCTGGACCCGCCGGTGCGCGTCCAGCACCGCCCGCTCTTCATCGTTGCCCGTCCCCCCGGCCACCCACAGCGACACCGGCTCGGCCACGCCCAGCTGACCCGCCAGCTCGGCAGCCCCGTCGACCCCGTCGGCCACCTCGGCCGTGTCGAACTTCATCGACGGCACGATCCGGATCCGTCCCTCCGGCACACCCAGCGAGACGAACCGCTCGGCGATCACCGCGTCCTGGGCGATCACCAGCGCCAGATCCTGGAACATCGGCCGCACCAGCCGCCCCACCGACTTGTACCGGTTGTATGACCGCTCCGTCATCCGGCCGTTGACCACCACCACCGGGATCCCCCGCTGCCGCGCCAGCCGCAGCAGGTTCGGCCACGTCTCCAGCTCCGCCAGGACGATCACGTCCGGGCGCAGCCGGTCCAGGGCGCGGTCGATATTCCAACTCAGGTCCAGGGGAAAGCGGAAGACGGGCTCCGTCGCCCCGTACAGCTGCGACGCCCGCTCAAAGCCCGTGTCGGTCGTCGAGCTGAACAGCAGGTCGTGCCCGGTGAGGCGCTGCCGCGCCAGCGAGACGAACGACCGCATCAGGTTCACCTCGCCCAGCGAGACGCAGTGAATCCACATCGCCGGCCGGTCGCCCTCCCGCGGCGGCAGGTACCCCAGGCGGTCCTTCCAGCCATAGCGGTCCTTGCCGCTGATGCCCAGCCGCCACGCCAGCACCGGCACGCCCAGCCCGACATAGGCGGCGTCGATCAGCCACATCCGCGCTTTGCTCAGATCAAATCGCATCGGTCACTCATGCCGCTGCTGCCTCGCCAAGGGGGCACGGTCCTGCGCCAACGAGCCGCGACCGTGAGGGAGCGGTAAACGCCGCCAACGAGCCGCGACCGTGAGGGAGCGGTTAACGGTCCTGCCCTCGCCATGCCCCGGCCGCCGCCCCGCCAGACTGCTACGCCTTCGCTTCCTTTTCCTTGCCGCAACACTTCTTGTACTTGTAGCCGCTGCCGCACGGGCACGGCTCGTTGCGCTTGGGCTGCTTGTCCTCGCTGCGGATCGGGTCCACCGGCTTGGGCAGCGGCGGATCGTCCCCGGTCGGCCTCATCGCGCTTTGACGCTTCTCTTCTTCCTGCTTGCGGAAAAACCGGCCGAAAAAGCCATCTTTCGCCATACTGTCTGATTCCTTTTGCACTCACATCCACGGTCGTTCGTCGGGCCCCGTCGGATCTGTCTGACCGGGCGGGACACCCCGCCCCGGCGACCCTACTCGCCCACGCCGCGGCCGTGGCACTTCTTGTACTTCTTCCCGCTGCCGCACGGGCACGGGTCGTTGCGCCCGACCTTGGGCACGTCCCGCTTGATCGGCTGGACGGTCTGCGGCCGGTCGGTCCCCTGGCTCCGCATCGCCGCCACCTCGTCCGGCGTCTGCCCGGCAGCCGCCAGGCCCGAGCCTGTGGCGTCGGCGTGACTGGCCTGGGCGACGCGGTAGACGCTCCGCATGTTCGACTCGTCGGCGATCTGGACCTTGAAGATGATGTCGGTCACGTTTTCGCGGATGCTCGACATCATCTCCTGGAACGTGCGGAACCCCTCCCGCTTGTACTCGATCTTCGGGTCCCGCTCGGCATAGCCCCGCAGGCCGATCCCTTCCTTCAGGCGGTCCATCATGTACAGATGGTCCTTCCACGCCTGGTCGTAGATCCGCAGCAGCACCACCTGCTCGAGCATCGTCAGCTCGTACCGCAGCAGGTCCCGGCCGGCCCGCAGCAGCACCTCCCGGGGGTCCTCGCCCTGCTCGATCGCCTCCTCGGCAAGCAGCGAACCGAACCGCTGCTGCGCCCATGCCATCCACTGCTCGCGCGGCTGCTCCAGCTGCTGATCGACCTGCTCGGCGATCCGGCCGTTGGAGAGGTACTGCCGGTTGACCTCGACCAGCTCCTCCTGGAGCTGCTGGCCGTTTTTGCCCCGGATCTGCTCGTCGCTCCAGTCCAGATCGAACTTCCGCTTGACCCACGTCCGCAACCGCTCGACGGCGTAGGCGTCGGTCTGCTGACCCTGCGCGGCTGCGCCGATGCTCATCTGCAGCGCGTACTCGACCGGGTAGCGGACCTCCCGCTCGCGATACGCCGCCCGCACCCGCTCCTGCAGGGCCTTTTCCACGTCATCGCCCTGCAGCGAGGCCAGGTCTTCCAGGTCGACATCGATCCGGAACTTGGTCCGCGCCCACTCCACCAGCGTCGCCTTGCCCACCTGCGGGTCGAGCCACCGCTGGATCGGCGCCAGGTCGGCCGATTCGATTTTCTTGCGGGCGCCTTCCAGCAATTCGTCGCGGATCTCCCTGACTTCCATCCGCCGCAGATGGTTTTGCGAGAGGTTCACGCCCCAACGGGTCTCCGCCCAGCGGCTCAGCCCCCGCAGGTCCCACTCCTCGGGCTCGGTGTCCTCATTGACGTACTCGTTCAGGTTGATCTCGACCTGATCGCGGGCGCTGTCCATCGCCTTGTCCCGGATGTCTTTGGCCAGGACCTCGTAGTCGTCTTCCTGCAGGCTGCTCGGCGAGATCGACACGTCCAGTCCGCTACGGCACCACTCGGCGATGCACTCGCTCGGATACTCCGGCGAGAGGAACCGCTCAACGGCCCCGGCGATCGATTCGTCGATCATGTCCCAGATCAGCGGGGCCAGGTCGCGCCCCTCGAGGATCTGCTGCCGCTGGCCGTAGAAGATCCGCCGCTGGTGGTCCATCACCTCGTCGTATTCCAGCAGGTTCTTGCGGGCGGCGAAGTTCCGCTCCTCG
>JAWLBS010000386.1:0-4742 GCA_041687575.1 Phycisphaerae bacterium
CGGTCCACCGCCAGATGGAGGGCCACCCGGGGGCGCGGATGTTGATCCAGGTGCATGACGAGCTTGTATTCGAGTTGCCGTCGAGTAATGTGTCGTCCTGGGCGGACATGGTTCATCGGGAAATGGTCGAGGCCCTTCCGCTGGATGTGCCGATCAAGGTTGATCTGTCCTGGGGCGCGAATTGGCTGGAAGCGAAATAGAGTTGGTGGCGCGTGATACATCGGGCGAGCGCGGCCGCTGGTGGCGGCCGCGTCGTGAGCGGGCTGGGGCCTGGCGGGCGATCTCGGTGGAGCAGCTGGAGCTGCTGGACGAGATGCCGCGGGACTGGCCGAGCGTGCGCCGGCTGCGGTGGGCATTGTGGCTCAATGTCATCGTGCCGGGGGCGGGGCTGATTGCGCTGCAGCGAGAGAGGCCGGGCGTGGCGGTTGCGGCGGTCTTCGCGGTGGCCGCCCAGGTCGCCCTGGCGGGGCTGCTGCTGGTGCCGGCGATGATTACGCGGGACGCGGTTACGGCGGCGGCTCTGGTGGCAGCCGGGGCGTGGCTGGTCGGGCAGGTGTTGCTGCTGGGGCGGATGGGTCAGGTGCAGGATGCCCAGGAGCGGCTGATGGCCAGTGCCCGGGTGGAGCAGGCGCGGGACGCCTTTCTGGCCGGCGAGTGGGCCGAGGCCCTGGCGCTGCTGCGGGCGGCGGCGACCTACGACGACGAGCTGGCGGACCTGAACTGGCTGTCGGCACAGGTGCATACGGCGGTGGACACGTCTGATAAGGCGAGGCGTCAGTGGCGCCGGCTGGCGCAGGTGGATCGGGCGGGTCGGTACGAATCGGATATTCGCCGTGCGTTATCGACTGGCGACGGCAAGGCGAGCGGATCGGAGGCTGCAGGGGACAAGCGGAGGCCCTCGGACCGAAGCTGATGGGCGTGTTGGGGGCGGCGCGCATCGGGCGATGCGGGCGGGCTGCGGGGCGGCGCAGCGGCCGGTGATTATCGACACAAAAAATCGCCCTCAAACTGTCCTTCCTTTCCAGGCGTACATATACTAGCAGGCTTTTCGGACTTATGGGTCGGCAATGGCCGCGGCGGGCCGGTGCGAGTGGTGTGCCGCGGGCGGGTCGGCGGGCCTGCCGGGCGAGAGGTCCGATGGGCGGTTGCGCCGGGTGATCCCCAGGCGCACAAGCAAGGCGATACGTCATGACTGCTTTGCCGTTTGCGTTGGCGTCGAGGCACCGGGATTCGGGCATTGCGGGCCCGATAATGGCGCGGGCGTCAGCGTGATGGATTGGCGGTCATGAACGAGGCGGCGCAGTTGCACAAGGTCGGTATGGATGCCGATAGGGCTTTTGGGAGGTGCCTCACATGTGGAGGGATATCTCTTGAAGCCTGTGTGCAGGCGCTCTACAATGAAGTGCAGAAGCGGGCCAGAGCGGAATGACGCACTGAGGATCCATTCCCCAGAAGCCTTCCCCTACTGGGGCTCCGTGGCCGAGCAACGGCTATCGCGAGCCTCTTCGACGCCTGCCCGCCGAGAAAGCCTCCATTACATCCTGCGTGCAGGACGAGCCGGTGCGTCGCAGCGCCAGCGGGCGGGTGCGTTGTCACCTGTGGAGGCAAGGCCGTTCGGTCATGGTTGGCCGGGCCGGCTGTGGTGGGCGAACGATGGGATCGAGGGTGGCGGCAGGGCCTTGCGAACAGGCGCCGCGAAGCCGACCCGATTCCCGAAGAAAAGGATTCGTCGTCCGTTACGAAAGACTAGAATGAGTAATAGAGAAGACGGCAATGGAGACTGATCCGATGTTTGAACGCTTTACAGATCGAGCGCGAAAGGTGATGGCCCTGGCCAACCAGGAGGCTCAGCGCTTCAACCACGAATACATCGGGACGGAGCATATCCTTCTCGGGCTGATCAAGGAAGGTACGGGCGTCGGCGCCACCGTGCTCAAGAAGATGAACGTGGATTTGCGGAAGGTCCGTCTCGAGGTCGAGAAGATGGTCAAGAGCGGGCCCGAAATGGTGCCGATGGGCCGGCTGCCGCATACGCCGCGAGCCAAGAAGGTCATCGAGTATGCGATTGAGGAGGCGCGCAACCTCAATCACAACTACGTGGGAACCGAGCACCTGCTCCTCGGCCTGCTGCGCGAACGAGAAGGCATCGCCGCGAAGGTGCTCATGAACCTGGGCCTGAAGCTGGAAGAGGTCCGGGAAGAGGTCTTGAACCTCTTGGGGGCTGGCATGGAAAATCAGGAAGAAACCAATCCGACCGGCGAAATGCCGGAAACGCAGAAAAGAGGCAAAAGCAAGACCCCGGCCCTGGACTCCTTCGGGCGCGACCTGACGGAGCTGGCCCGCCAGAACAACCTGGACCCCGTCATCGGGCGCCAGGGCGAGATCGAGCGGGTCATCCAGGTCCTCTGCCGCCGCACCAAGAACAACCCGGTGCTGCTGGGTGAAGCGGGCGTCGGCAAGACCGCCATCGTCGAGGGCCTTGCCCAGAAGATCATCAGTAACGACGTGCCCGAGATCCTCGCGGACAAGCGGATCGTCGTGCTCGACCTGGCCATGATGGTGGCCGGGACGAAGTACCGCGGCCAGTTCGAGGAGCGGATCAAGGCGGTGATGAACGAGGTCCGTCGCGCGGGTAACGTCATCCTGTTCATCGACGAGCTGCACACGCTGGTCGGTGCCGGCGGCGCCGAAGGCGCGATCGACGCGTCCAACGTGCTCAAGCCGGCCCTGGCCCGCGGCGAGATCCAGTGCATCGGTGCGACGACGCTGGACGAGTACCGCAAGTACATCGAAAAGGACGGCGCGCTGGAGCGGCGGTTCCAGCAGATCATCGTGGAGGCGCCCAGCCGCGAAGAAGCGGTCGAGATTCTCCACGGCCTGCGCGACCGCTACGAGGCGCACCACCGGGTCCACATCACCGACGCGGCGCTGAAAAGCGCGGTCGAACTGTCGAGCCGGTACGTGACCGGCCGGTGCCTGCCGGACAAGGCGATCGACGTGATCGACGAGGCCGGGGCGCGGGTGCGGCTGCGGTCGATGACCAAGCCGCCGAACGTTGCCGACGTCGAAAAGGAGATCGAGCGGCTGCAGGGCGAGAAGGACGAGGCCGTCAAGGCGGCCGACTACGAACGCGCCGCCGAGCTGCGCGACAAGGTCGAATCGCTGCGGATGCGCCGCGACGAGATCGTCCAGAAGTGGCGTGACCGGGCGAAAGAGGTCGACGGCATCGTCGACGAGGAAGTGGTCGCCGAGGTCGTCGCGCGGATGACGGGCATCCCGCTCAAGCGGCTGGAAAAGGACGAGGCGCAGCGGCTGCTGAGCCTGGAAGACGAGCTGCACAAGCGGGTGGTCAGCCAGGACGAGGCGATCAAGGCGATCAGCCGGGCGATCCGCCGGGCCCGCAGCGGCCTGAAGGACCCCAACCGCCCGATGGGCTCGTTCATTTTCATCGGCCCGTCCGGCGTGGGCAAGACCGAACTGTGCAAGGCGCTGGCCGAGTTCATGTTCGGCGACCAGGACAGCCTGATCCAGATCGACATGTCCGAGTACATGGAAAAGCACAACGTCTCGCGGCTGATCGGTGCCCCTCCGGGCTACGTCGGCTACGAGGAGGGCGGCCAGCTGACCGAGCGGATCCGTCGCCGGCCGTACGCGGTGGTGCTGCTCGATGAGATCGAAAAGGCGCACCCGGACGTGTTCAACATGTTGCTGCAGATCATGGAAGAAGGTCGCCTGACCGACTCGTTCGGCCGGCGGGTGGACTTCAAGAACGTGGTCTTGATCATGACCAGCAACATCGGCGCCGACCGGATCACCAACCAGTCGAGCTTCGGCTTCGAGAAGCGCGATGAAATGGTCAGCTACGACAAGATGAAGGAAATGCTCCGGGGCGAGCTGGACCGGTACTTCCGGCCGGAGTTCCTCAACCGTGTCGACGAGGTGGTGGTCTTCCACAAGCTCACGCGGGACGACCTGACGGGCATCGTGGGGCTCGAGGTCGACAAGATCGCCAAGCGCCTCAAGGAACACGGCGTGGCGCTGGACCTGACCGAGGCCGCCAAGGAGTACCTGATCGACAAGGGGACCGACGAGAAGTTCGGCGCGCGGCCGCTGCGGCGCGCGATCGGGCACCTGGTCGAGGACCCGCTGAGTGAGGGCATCCTCCGCGGCGAGTACGCCGGCCAGAACCACATCACCGCCGATGCGGTGGAAGAGAACGGCGAGAAACGGTTGGTCTTCACCGCCGACAAGGAGGTTCCCGGCGAAGAGCAGGCGGCCGCGGCGGAAGTCAGCGGCGGCGACTCGACGTAGAAGAACAACAGTTGCCAGTGGCCCCGTCTTCGCCGAACGACGGCTACGACGTGGCGAGCAGTCGCCAGTTGGCGAAAGCGGCGGCGGGTGCGGACTGCTGGCGGCACAAAAGATTTCGACTCAGGATTCCAAGGAATCCTGTAGGACCTGACCGAAGCCGGTCGGACCATTTGGTCCGGCCGGCTTCTTTTTTACCGGACATGTCCTTACAATTGTGTTGGCTATCGATTGGCTGATGGAGTTCCGAATATGACGGCGAAGGAACAAATCAAGGCACTGGTCGATGCGCAGCCGGACGATGCGACATACGAGGAGATCCTGCGCGAACTGGCATTTGGCCGTATGGTCGACCAGGGTCTGGCCGATGCGCGGGAGGGTCGGCTGATCTCGAACGAGGACATGGGGCGGCGGATCCGGCGATGGCAGCAACA
>JAWLBS010000387.1:0-4731 GCA_041687575.1 Phycisphaerae bacterium
GACGCCGGGTTTCACCGAGCGCGACAGGCTCGTTGCGGTGACGACGCTCTCGTTCGACATCGCGGGGCTGGAGCTCTACCTGCCGCTGACGGTGGGCGGGCGCGTGGTGGTCGCAACAGCCGAGCAGGCGGCCGACCCGGTGCGGCTGGGGCAGCTGCTGGAGGCGAGCGGTGCGACGGTCATGCAGGCCACGCCCGCGACCTGGCGGATGCTGCTGGAGTCGGGCTGGACCAGCGCGCCGGGCCTGCGGGTCTTCTGCGGCGGCGAGGCGCTGGGCCGCGACCTGGCGGATCGGCTGACTGATGTCAGCGACGAGGTGTGGAACCTCTACGGCCCGACCGAGACGACGATCTGGTCGAGCGCCGAGCGGATTGGCGCGGGCTGCGGCCCGGTGTCGATCGGTCGGCCGATCGGTAACACCCGGATCTACATCCTGGATGATCGCGGCCGGCCGGTGCCGATCGGGGCGACGGGCGAGCTCTACATCGGCGGCGAGGGCGTGGCGCGGGGGTACCTCGGGCGGCCCGACCTGACCGCCGAACGCTTCGTCGCCGATCTGTTCGATAGCCGCCCCGGCGCGCGGATGTACCGCACGGGCGATCTGGCGCGGTGGCGCGAGGACGGGACGATCGAGTGTCTCGGGCGGGTCGATCACCAGGTCAAGATCCGGGGCTTTCGCGTGGAGCTCGGCGAGATCGAGGCGGCGCTGGTGCGGTGCGCGGGCGTCCGCCAGGCGGTCGTCGTCGATCGGCAGGACGGGACGGGGCACAGCCGGCTGGTGGCGTTCTACGTTGCTGAAGCGGACGGGGCGCCGGCTGACGAAGACCTGCGCCGGGGCCTGCAGGACACCCTGCCGGGATACATGGTGCCGTCGGCGTTTGTGCGGCTCGATGCGTTGCCGCTGACGCCCAACGGCAAGGTCGACCGGCGGGCGCTGCCCGACCTCGAGGGTGGTCGCGGCGGCATCGGCAAGCAGTACGTCGCGCCGCGGGACCAGCGCGAGCGGCAGCTGGCGGACATCTGGTCGGACCTGCTCGGCCGGTCTCCGGTCGGGGCGACGGATGACTTTTTCGAACTGGGGGGCCACTCGCTGCTGGCGACGCGGCTGATCTCGCGGGTCGGGGAGGCGTTCGGCGTGACCCTGCCGATCCGCGCGGTGTTCGACGCGCCGACGCTGGAGGCGCTGGCGCGGCGGATCGGTGAGGCGGCGACGGACGAGGCATCGACGACGATTGCGACCGAGGTGGAAGAAGGATCGATATGAGTGCGGCGAAGCTGTTGCTGGAGATGCTGGACGACGGTGTGCAGTTCTGGGCCGATGCGGGGCAGCTGCGCTTCAAGGCCCCGGCCGGGACAGTCACCGAGCAGCGCCGCAGCGCCCTGCGCGAGGTCAAGTCCGAGCTGCTCGCCCTGATCCCTGGCCGCGGGCGGATCGCCGCCACGTCGTTTGCGCAGCAGCGGCTGTGGCTGTTCGACCGGCTTGTGCCCGGCAGCTGTGTCTACAACGTCCCCGAGGCGATCCGTTGGCAAGGCCCCATCGACGTCGAGGCGCTGCAGCGGGCGTTCACCGCGGTGGTCGAAAGGCATGAGACGCTGCGGACCACTTTCGCCGAGGTGGACGGCTACCCGGTCCAGATCATCGCCCCGCCGGCGGGCGTGGACCTGCCGGTGGTGGATTTTGCGCACCTGCCCGCCGGGCAGCGGCAGAAGGAGGCTTTGGACTGGGCGCGCCAGGAAGCGCAGCGGCCGTTCGATCTGTTGGCGGGCCCGCTGCTGCGGTTGGGGCTGGCCCGGCTGGACGAGGACGAGCACATCCTGGTCGTGACGATGCACCACATCGTCGCCGACGGCTGGTCGATGGGGATCCTGGTCCGCGACGTGACCGCGTGCTACCGGGCATTTGCCGGCGGGCAACCGTGCGACCTGGATGCATTGCCGGTCCAGTACGCCGATTACGCGCACTGGCAGGGCCAGCGGCTGCGCGGCGAGTGGCTCGACTCGCAGTTGGACTACTGGCGGAAACGCCTCGACGGTGCGGTCGCCCTGGAACTGCCGACGCCGAAGCCCCGGCCGGCGACGCAGAGGTTCAAAGGGTCCCTGCGCAGCGTGACGGTCCCACCGGAGGTGGCGGAGTCGCTGCGGACGCTCGCGCAGCGCGAGCAGTCGACATTGTTCATGGTGATGCTGGCGGCATTCAAGGCGCTGCTGGCCGGGCGGACCGGGCGGGATGACGTGAGCGTCGGCTCGCCGATCGCCGGGCGCAACCACGCGCAGGTCGAGTCCTTGATCGGCTTTTTCGTCAACGTCCTGGTGCTGCGGACCGACCTGGGCGGCGACCCGACATTTGTCGATCTGCTCAAGCGGGTCAAGGAGGCGACCCTGGGCGCCTACGAGCACCAGGACCTGCCGGCCGAGCAGCTCGCCGAGGCCCTGCACCTGCACCGCGACCCGGGCCGGCCGCTGGTTCCGGTGGCGTTCGTCCTGCAGAACGCGCCGACGACGGAGCTGCGGCTGCAGGGGGCGACGCTGTCGCCGCTGGGGCTGACGACCGACACCGCCAAGGTCGATCTGACGTCGTTCGTGCGGGAACAGGGCTCGGCCATCGAGGTGGCGTTCGAGTACAACACCGACCTGTTCGACGAGACGACGGTCGCCGACCTGCAGGCCGACTACCTGGCGATCCTGTCGAAGGTGGCGAGCGAACCGCAGGCGAGGCTGTCGCAGCTGCCGGGGATGCGCAAAGCCGTCGCCGGCCGCCCGACATCCGAGCGGGCGGGCGGGTTGGCGGCGATCTACGAGCGGTCGAACCTGACGATGAACCAGCTGCTGGTCTGGTCGGGGCAGAAGCTGCATCGCGACGTGCCGATCTACAACGTGGCTGGCGTGTGTACCCTCAAGGGCGAGATCGACAGGGAGCACTTCGACCGGGCGTTCGCGGCGCTGGTTGAGCGCTGCGACGCGCTGCGGACGGTGTTCGGCGAGGTGGATGGCATTCCGGTCCAGCGGGTCGTCGAGCGGATGGACAGCCGGGTCGAACACCTCGACTGGTCGACTGAGCCCGATGCCGCCGGGCGCATCGAGCAGTGGGCGCGGGATCGCTGCAGCCAAGTGTTTGATATTACCGAGCGGTTGTTCGACTGCGCGCTGATCCGCACGGGTCCGCGCGAGTATGCATGGTACTTCTGCCACCATCACCTGATCACCGACGGTTGGTCGTACATGCTGATCCTGCGGCGGATGTCCGACCTGTACGAGCGGTCGCTTCGCGGCGATCTGGACGAGGCGCCGGCAATGCCGTCGTTCCAGGCGTACGTCGGCAAGGAAAGGGAGTATCGCCAGTCGCCGCGCTTCGCCCGCGACCGCGAGTACTGGGAGAACAAGTACGCGGACCAGACCGACGAGATCACCTTCTACGGCCGATCCACCGTCAAGCGGGGCAGCCGGGTGCAGCGGGTCTCGGTGGACCTGGGCGCCGAGCGGTCGGCGCGGATCCAGCAGATGCTGAAGGATCTCGACACGAGCCTGCCAATGCTGTTTTCGGCGGCGATGTTCGTGCTGCTGCAGCGGATCGGGGGCGGGGGCTCGGCCGTGTCGATCGGCGTGCCGTTCCACAACCGCCGCTCGCGGGACCTGCGCGAGGTGGTGGGCCTGCTGATGGAGGCGGTGCTGCTGCGCGTGCACACGGAGCCGGACGAGACGTTCGCCTCGCTGCTGGAGAAGGCCAAGGCCGAGATGTTCACCACGATCCGGCACGGTTCGTACGCCATCGGCAACCCGCGGCACCGGCACGCCTATGACATTTTCCTGAACTTCCACGTCACCTCGGCCGACCTGGTCAACGAGGGGACGATGACGGGCTTTGGCGGGGCGACCGCGGCGGTACAGTGGGTGCACACGGGGCACGATTTCAACAGCCTGGCGATCCACATCCACGACTTCGAATCGAGCGGGGCGATCCAGATCGATTTCGACTTCCACTGCGAAGTCTTCGACGAGCCGATCCGCGGGCGGACGATCGACCACTGCCTGGCCATACTCGACGCGATGCTGGACGACCCGCACCGCAGGATCGAGGCGTTCGACCTGCTGGGCGAGGCCGAGCGGGCGGCAATCGTTGAGGGCCTGAACCGCACGGACCGGGACTACGAGCGGGGGCTGTGCCTGCACGAGTGGTTCGAGCGTGGCGTGGAGGCGTATGCGGATCGCGCCGCCGTAGTGTTCGAGGGCGAGTCGATCACCTACAGAGAATTGGAGGATCGGGCCAACCGCGTCGCCCGCTGGCTGCAGGGACGCGGCGTGGGGCCCGAGACGCTGGTGGGTGTGAGCCTGGAGCGCTCGATCGACCTGGTGGTGGCGCTGCTGGGGATCCTCAAGGCCGGCGGGGCCTACGTGCCGCTCGATCCGTCGTATCCGCCGCAGCGGCTGAAGTACATGGCCGAAGACAGCGGGCTGCAGCTGGTGCTGGCCGGTCCCGGGGCGGGGTGGCTGGACGAGATGCCCGACGTGCGCCGCGTGGATCTGCATGAGGTCCTGGCTGCCTGCAATGACGCCAGCCGGCCGACCAGCGGCGCCGGCAGCCGCAACCTGGCGTACATGATCTACACCTCCGGCTCGACCGGCCGGCCGAAAGGAGCGATGAACGAGCACGCCGGCATCGTCAACCGGCTGCAGTGGATGCAGCAGCAGTACGGGCTGGGCGCGGGCGACCGGGTGGTGCAAAAGACGCCCTTC
>JAWLBS010000388.1:0-4725 GCA_041687575.1 Phycisphaerae bacterium
GTGCCGGTCGAGCACCAGCGTCCGCAGGCCCACCCGGCGAGTCTGGGTGTCGATCTTCTTCTTGCCGCCCGCGTCGAGCAGTTCGACCTTGACCTCGTAAAGCGGCTGGTCGCCCATGTTGTTCGGCCACCAGAGGCGCGGGTTATCGATGTAGAGCTTCGCACTGACCTTGCCATTGCGAACCTTGGCCTGCGTCTCGGCGACGACCTGGCCGTCGTACGAAACCGTCACGCGGGCGCCCAGATCCTCCTTCGTGACCACCTCGGCCTCGGCCTTTACCGTCAGGTCGACCGCGCCGCCCGCATGATCCTGCAGGACCTGCAGGTCGGTCAGGCGGGCCTCGTCGAATGTCACCAGGCTGATCGGCTTCCAGATGCCCGCCGTCACCGCCATGATGCCCCAGTCCCAGCCGAAATTGCACTGCTGCTTGCGGATCCAGCCGAACGGACCGGCCGCCCGCCCGGGACCGCCCCAGTAGTGCAGGTACCGCTCGTCCTGCTTCTTGCAGGTGTAACTGACGGCCGAGTCGAACCGGATCTCGATTTCGTTGCGGCCGGGTTTGAGGCGGCGCTTCACGTCCCACTCCCACGTGCGGAACATGTTGTCGGTCGAGGCGAGTTTCCGGCCGTTCAGGCGGATCGTCGCGAGGGTATCCAGCCCCTCGCACCGCAGCAGGACCCGCTGGCTGTCGAGCAGGCCGGCCGGCACGTTGAACGTTCGCTTGTAGACCCAGTCGCTCTCGCCGATCCAGAGCAGCTCGTTTTCGTTGTCGCGGTAGAACGGGTCGGGGATCTGCTTGCGTGCCAGCAGGGTGCCGTACACGTCGCCGGGGACCTTCGCCTGCAGCTTTTTGCGGTCGCCCACCTTCTGCAACTGCCACGTCCCGCCGAGATCGACTGTTCTGACCACGTGGAAAGCTCCTTCATATGGATCGCAATGAACGGATCAACGCAATTGCCCGCCCATTATGACAATCAGGCGCCACCCCGCAAGGTGCCGGGTGCCGTGGCCGCGATGCTTGCCACGGCGGAGCCGTCGTCTGGCGAAGCCGGGTATGTGGCCATGGAATTCTTCAAATGAGTGGTGCGCTCCCTGTCGAATGACCGACCAGAATGTCATTCCGGGCGCAGCGAAGAATCTCTACTGGACGAGGCGCCCAAGATTGCGCGCCCCGATCTGTAGCGATCCTTCACTTCGTTCAGGATGACAACTGGGGTGCCATGGCAGGGGCTGTTTCCGGCCATGGAATTCCTCGGATGCGCAGCGTGTTCCCGGGCAAGGCGCCGTACAGGCCCGGACTGCGGCTGAGACGCCAACAACCGTGGGCACTGCCGGCTGTGCGGGCCGCCAGTCCTGGATCCACGCCGCGATGAGTCAGTGCACCGAACCGCCTGCGGCCATGCCGCCACTACAGTCCCGCCTCACGTCGCCGGCAGCAAGGCCGCCTCTACCTTCTCGCAGATGAAATGATACGCCACCTCGTGGACCTCCTGGATCAGGTCGGTCCGCTCGCCCGCCGCGTGCAGCGTGATGTCCGCCAGCTGCGAGACCGGCCCCGGGTTCGGTCCGGTAAACAGCACCACCTTGCCCCCCTTGGCCTGGGCGACCATCGCCGCCTTGATGATGTTGCGGCTCTTGCCGGAGGTGCTGAAGACCCACAGCACATCGCCCTTGCTCATCATCGCCTCGACCTGTCGGCCGAACACGTCCTCGTACGAAAAGTCGTTGCCGATCGCGCTGCCGACCGCGCCGCCGACCGACAGGTACACCGCCGGCAGGGCCGGGCGGTTGTGGAACAGTCGCACGAGCAGCTCGGCCGCGACGTGCTGGGCGTCGCAGTCGGACCCGCCGTTGCCGGCCACGAACAGTCGCCGGCCGGCGCGGAAGGTCTCGATCAGCAGGTCGCACACGGCCTGGACGGTCGCATCCTCATCGGCGAGTTTGCGGACGGCGTCAATGTGACGATCGATGCGGGTTTTCAGGTCGGTTTCAAGCATCACTGGATCCTTAGCTTGTTACCGCGGCACGCAATGACCGGCAACAGTCCGCCGGTCCCACGCCTTTTTCGCGGCGATGGTGGGCAATAGCCCACCCTGCATTTCTGTAGCACGGCCCTGCTCCCGTCTTCGTCAAACGATGACTTCGCCGGGGCAAGATTGCAGAACCGTGGCACCCGATACTTCGCAGCTCGGCCACTCGCATCGCTGCGCTCGCTCGGGCGGGCCGCCTGAAGGCGGGACTCCAAACGCCGGCTGAAGCCGGGACTCCAAACTGCCCCCTGATCCCTGCCGTTCACTGGCAACTGGCGACTGGCCACTGGCAACTCTACTGTCCGCCGTTGCTGACCTCGATCCGGTGGATCACGTTGGTCGTGCTGTAGCCGGTCCGCTGCGGGGCCAGCATGATCCGCCCGCCATAGCCCTCGACGAACTCCTGTCCGCAGATCCACTTGCCCTCGTACTCCTGGCCCTTGACCAGGATCTCCGGCCGGACCTTCTCGATCAGCGGGTGCGGGTCCTCGGTATCGAACAGCACCACATAGTCGACGTACTCGATCGCTTCGAGCAGGTGGGCGCGTTCGCGCTCGCTCAGGACCGGGCGGCTCGGGCCCTTGTTGATCTGCACCGAGTGATCGGTGTTGAGCCCGACGACCACAATGTCGCCGCACGTCTTGCAGAACCGCAGCAGGTCAACGTGCCCGAGGTGCAGCAGGTCGAAACAGCCGTTGGTGAAGACCACCTTCTTGCCCGTGCGGCGATGACGGGCGAGCTGGATCATCAGCACGTTCTCGCCGACCACCTTGTGACCCCGCTGGCGCAGCTCGTTCAGCAGGTCGCCTGCCACCTCGTCCCAGGCGATCGGCGCGGCCCCGAACTTCTCGACCTCCAGGCCGCCCATCACATTGGCCAGGTGCGCCGCCTCCAGCAGCGGCGCGTCGGCCGCCATCGCCGCCCCCAGCATCGCCAGCACCGCGTCGCCCGCCCCGGTGTTGTCGTACACATCCCGCGGGCGGGCCGGCACATGCTCGACCGACTCCGCCCCGACCAGCAGCGACCCTTGCTTGTCCAGCGTCACCAGCACGTGGTCGAGCTGCAGCCGCTCGCGCAGCGCCTGCGCCTCGCGGCCGATCGCCTCGAACCCCTCGACCCGCTTGCCGCACGCCTTGAGCAGCTCCGCCCGGTTCGGCGTGATCAGCGTTGCGCCGGCGTAGCGGTCGTAATCGCTCACCGCCGCCGGATCCACCAGCACGGGGACCTCCGCCGCCCTGGCCTGGCGGGTCAACCGCTGCAGGAACTCCCGCGTGATGACGCCCTTGTCGTAGTCCTCGACCAGCACCACGTCGAAGGGCTCGTCCCGCAGGGCCGCCAGCACCCGCGCGTGCAGCGCGTCGAGCACGTCAGCCGGATACGGGTCCGTCTGCTCCTCGTCGATCCGCAGCAGCTGCTGGCGGTGCCGCCGCTGGGCAAGCCCGATCACGCGGGTCTTGCAGGTCGTGGCGCGATCGGCACAGCGCGCCATGCCCGCAGCGTCCACGCCGGCGCCCGACAGATGGGCGACAAGGGACCGGCCGGGCTCGTCGTCGCCGATTACCCCGAACACGGCCGTCCTGGCCACCCCCAGGGCAGCCAGGTTGCACGCGACGCTACCGGCCCCGCCGACCCGCTGCTCGCGGTCCACCACGCGCAAGACCGGCACGGGCGATTCCGGGCTGAGCCGTTCGGCATCGCCGTAGAGGTACCGGTCCAGCATGAAGTCGCCGACGAGCAGCACCCGCTGCCGCCCGAACCGGTCCAGGATCTCCAGCAATCTGTCTTCCATGAATGTGCACCTATGTGGAAGGGGCTTAAGCCCGTCAATTCCCTCGCCGCTGCACCGCAGCTTGCGGCGGCAACAGCCGGGCAGGTCGACCCACCACCCGCGCAAAACCCGATTATCCCCCCAAATCGCCGCCGCCGTCAACAGGTCAGGGTACCATAGACGCCATGGGGTGCCATGCTACGCCGTGAACGATCCGGCGGCGAGCCTCGCGCAAATAGCTTGGGCCTTTTGTCGTTCGGCAGCGGTCGCCGAGCGAATATGAGGCTTGCCGGCAGGCTTGTGTTTCTTCTGCTGGGCCAGCGACGCGATCGTTTGGGACCCCGACGCACATACCGGTCCTTGGTCGCTCGCCCCAACTGCGGCCATAGCTTGCCGCTCAGGTAACCCTGCGAGGCTGCCCGCACCGTCCGCAGGACCTGCGCCAGCGACAACCGCCCCGCCTTCTTGTCCACCTGTGCGCCCAGCCCCTTCAGCAGGTGCACGTTGGCCCCGACCCGCACCAGAAAGTGCCGGCCGCTTCGGCCGATGTCTCGCAGCAACTCGTACTGGTTCAGCCCCGCGTCCATCACCAGCAGGGCCCGGGGCGGCAGATCGCCCGGCATCTCCAGGATCGTCTTGTATTCGACATTGGCGGGCCGGTCCGACCCGCCAGTCCCAAGGCATGGCCAGGCCCAGATGGTACAGTCCCGTGACATACAGGCTCGCCCGCAGCGGGTCCTTGCCCCGCGAGTCGAGGCCTTTGAGGTTGGCCTTGGTGCGGGGACAGTCGAACTGGCTGCCGTCGGCGGCGAAGGCGCACAGGCCTTCGACCAGCCAGTTGTCCCCGGCCAGAGCCTGCATCCGGGCTCGCAGGTGCGGGTCGATCTTCTCGAACAGATCGCTGCTGTGGCGGCGGAGGGCTTGGGC
>JAWLBS010000389.1:0-2854 GCA_041687575.1 Phycisphaerae bacterium
TGCCGCGATTTCTTCAGCCAATTTGCCACGGCCTCACCGGAGCTGCTACGCTATGTCGGCCTGGCACCCGATTAGTTTGTCAAAGAGCATTAGCCGGCGCTTGGAGTCCCGCCTTCAGGCGGTCCGCCCGAGCGAGCGCAGCGAAGCGAGTGGCTGAGCTGCGACGTGTCGGGTGCCGCGGTCCTGCGGCTCGCTACGGCGAAGTCATCGTCTGACGGAGCCGGGAACAGGGTCGTGCCTTGAGAGGCGAATGCTTCAGTCGTGCGAAAGGAGACGAACCAGTGGCTCGAACGCTTATCATCGGCGCCGGCGGCGTGGGCAACGTGGTGGCCAAAAAGTGCGCGATGAACGACGACGTGTTCACGCACATCTGCCTGGCCAGCCGGAGCCTCGGCAAGCCGAACAAGATCCGCGACGAGATTCGCCAGCACCTCGGCAAGGACATCGAGACCGCGCAGGTCGATGCCGACGAGCCGAAGCAGGTGGTCGAGCTGATCCGGCGATTCAAGCCCGAGATCGTCATCAACGTCGCCCTGCCGTACCAGGACCTGTCGATCATGGACGCGTGCCTGGAAACCGGCGTGCCCTACCTCGACACCGCCAACTACGAGCCGCCGGATGAGGCGAAGTTCGAGTACAAGTGGCAGTGGGCCTACCAGGACCGGTTCGAAAAGGCCGGCCTGATGGCGCTGCTCGGCAGCGGCTTCGACCCGGGCGTCACCAACGTCTTTTGCGCCTACGCCCAAAAGCACCTGTTCGACTCGATTCGCACCATCGACATCCTCGACTGCAACGCGGGCAGTCACGGCCGGGCCTTCGCCACCAACTTCAACCCGGAGATCAACATCCGCGAGGTGACCCAGCCGGCCCGGCACTGGGAGAAGGGCCAGTGGAAGGAGACGCCTGCGATCATCGAGGACGGCAGCGTCCACACGACGTTCGAGTATCCGGAGGTCGGCACGTACGACAGCTACCTGCTGTACCATGAGGAGATGGAATCGCTCGTGCGGAATATCCGGGGCCTCGAGCGGATCCGCTTCTGGATGACCTTCTCGCAGAACTACCTGACCCACCTGCGGGTCCTGCGCGACGTGGGCATGACCCGCATCGACGAGGTCGACTACGAAGGGTGCAAGGTCGTGCCGCTGCGGTTCCTCAAGGCGGTGCTGCCCGAGCCGGCCGAACTGGGCGAGACCTACAGCGGCAAGACCAACATCGGCTGCGTCTTCAAGGGCACCAAAGGCGGCAGCGAAACGGGCAAGTACATCTACAACGTCTGCGACCACGCGGCGTGCTACCGCGAGGTGCAGTCGCAGGCGATCTCCTACACCACCGGGGTTCCCGCGATGATCGGGGCGATGCTGATGCTCAGGGGCGTCTGGAAGGGCGCGGGCGTATTCAACATGGAGCAGCTCGACCCGGACCCGTTCATGGAGCAGCTCAACAAGCAGGGCCTGCCGTGGAAGGTGATCGACTTCGACAAGACGGTATGGGAAGGGTGACTGACGCATGACCTTCGCCATCGGCTATCAACAGCGCCTCGACGAGCCCGACTTGTTCGTCGATCTCGTCGGCGACTATCGCGAGCACATCGCGGAGGTCTACTTCCCGTGGGTCGGGCAGGCGTCCGGCCGCGCGTCACTCGGGCACCAGCGAGGCTATGTCGACTGGACCGCCCAGCAGCGGCTCGAAGGCGACCTGCAGGCCCTGCGCAGCATGGGAGTAAAGCTCGACCTGCTGCTGAACGCCAACTGCTACGGCCGGCACGCCGTCAGTCAGCATCTTGAATCGACCGTCGGCTCGATCCTCGAGCACCTCGGCCAGATCGTCGGAGGCGTCGATACCGTCACGACCACCTCGCCGGCTGTCGCCCATATCGTCAAGACGCACTTTCCGGGGGTCGAGGTCCGTGCATCGGTCAATATGCGGATCGGCACGATCGAGGCGATGCGCTACGTTGCGCACCTGTTCGACAGCTACTACATCCAGCGGGACGTGCAGCGCGACCTGGCATACGTCCGCCAGGCCAAGGCCTGGTGCGACGCGGCGGGCAAGGGCCTGTACATGCTCGCCAACAGCGGGTGTTTGCGGTGCTGCCCCGGACAGACCTTCCATGACAACATGGTCGCCCACGACGCCGAGATCGACGAGACGCTGAACCTGCCCGGCTACAGCCCGCACGTCTGCTGGAACCTCTACCGCGACCGCGCGAACTGGCCGGCCGTGCTGCAGTCGACCTGGATTCGGCCGGAAGACCTGCACCACTACGACGACATTTTCCCGGTGGTCAAGCTCGCCACGCGGATGCACGCCAGCCCGCGGCTGATCGTCCACGCCTACGCCCACCGCCGCTATGCCGGCAACCTGCTGGACCTGATGGAACCGGGCCTGGGGCCGGCCTTCGCCCCCAGCGTGATCGACAACGCCCGCTTTCCGGCCGACTGGTTCGCCCGCACCAGCACCTGCGACCGCCGCTGCGACCGCTGCGAGTACTGCAGCGAGGTGCTGGAGGCGGTGCTGCGGGGCGACGGATATAGCGGGCAATAGCCCATCAGATGTTGTCATCCTGAAGCGCCGTGGTTGTCATCCTGAGCAACGCGAAGGATCTCTGCCAAGCGGAGTGCTATTCGCTTGCGTTTTGAGTGCCCCCCAGCCGTCATCCTGAACGTAGTGAAGGATCTCTGCCTCTCGGGGCGCTGCCGCGTACGCGGCGGAACAGACACCCTCGCTTACGCTCGTTTGGGCGCGGGGCAGGATGCGGACGTTTTGCCCATCCGAGGGATTCCATGGCCGCATACCCGGCTTCGCCAAACAACGGCTACGCCGTGGCAAGCATCGTGGCCATGGCACCCGG
>JAWLBS010000389.1:2954-4699 GCA_041687575.1 Phycisphaerae bacterium
GCTCCCGCCGCTGGCGCCACTTGGGCATGTCCTCCGGGCGGACGCCCTTCCACAGCCCCCGCTCGTCTGCCCGCGCTTCGTCTTCCAGCCGGACGAACTTCTCGCGCAGCGGGTGGGGAAATCGGGGGTCGGCGTAGGCATAGCCCTCCTGGATCAGCCGCTCGTTGAGCATCGTTCCGTCGGGCAGATGCACGTACGCCAGCAGCCGGCCGTAGTAGCCTCGCGTCTTGCCGGGCACGAGCCCCAGCCGCACCGTCCGGCCGGCCGCGACCTTCTTGGCGAATGCCGACGCCTCCGGCCCGAAGTGCTGCGGCTGGGCCACCCCATGGACCTCCGGGGTATCCACACCCCACAGCCGAATCGTCGTCTCGGGCTTGTCCTTATCCGGCTCGTCGACCGTCAGCGTGTCGCCATCGACGACCCGCACCACGCGGAACTCCTGCCCGTCGTAGCGGCCCATGTCATCTCGCGGCCGCCACATGTCGTACGCCGCCAGCGCCGCCAGCACAAGGACGACCGTCACAGCCCCCCACCGCCGCCGGCGAAGCCACCGCTCGGGGCTGATCGGGCCGAAGATCGCCCCGCTCCGCGATCGCCTGCCTCGCCCCGACCGCCGCCTCGGCATAGGTCTTCCCCCGTCAATCAACCGCCGGCCAGTGCCTGCGCAGGTAATCCCGGCAGATGGGCAGCCCCTCCGCCGCGTCCGGCAACAGATCCGGCGCCCACTTCTTCTCGTATTCCAGGCACAGGCATCCGTCGTAGCCGATTTCCTGAAGCCAGCCCAGGATCCGTGGCCACGGCACGTCCCCCTCGCCCACCAGGCAGGCGGCGGCCTTTTGCCTCGGGGCCAGGTGGAAGTCCTTGACGTGGACGTACTCGATCAGGTCCCGCTGCACCTCGAATGTCCGCTCCGGCGGTTCGTCGCTGTGGGCCATCACGTTGGCCGGGTCGTACAGCACCCGCAGGTGAGGGCTGTTCACCTGCCGGACCGCCTCGGCGGTCGCCTTGCCCGTGACCGTCATCGTGCCGGGATGATTCTCCAGCAGCAGCACGACGCCCCGCTGGCCCGCGTAGCCCGCCAGTTCCTGCAGCGCCCCGACCAGCCATCGCCACGCGCCGGTGTCGGCGCGATCCTCACCGCCGTAGACCCGCACGTAGCGCGCGCCGACATCCACGGCCAGGTCGATGTTCGCCCGCATCCCGAGGACAGCCTTTTCCCGAACGTCGGGTTCAGGGTGGTTGAATGCCCGCACGTACGGCGTGACCGTCACGATCGGCACGCCCGCCGCCCGGACCGTCTCGCGCAGCCGGCGCCGCTGTTCGTCTGGCCAGTCGACGCTGAATGGTTCGCCTTCGGAGGCGAGCATCGTCTCGGGGTCGCGTCCGGTGCGGACGTAGGAAGCGGCGGCGGCCTCGCGGGGCATGGAAACGACCTCGTGCCCGTCGAGCCCGAGCTGCGCGAACAGCCGGTTGGCGTCCCACGCGCTCATGCCCGGCACCGCCATCATGTGGCCGATGATCTTCACTTCGACTTCTTCTGGCTGGTCCGCGCCGCGGACTTTTTCGCCGGCTTGCTGGCGGCCGCCTGCTCCTGCGGCTCCTTGTCCAGGTCGAACGCGGCGTGGATGGCCTGCAGGGCTGTTTCAGCGTTTTCCTGGTCGATAATGGCCGAGACGACGATCTCGCTGGTCGAGATGTTCTCGATATTCACGCCGGCGTCACCGAGGGCCCGGAACATCTTCATG
>JAWLBS010000390.1:0-4696 GCA_041687575.1 Phycisphaerae bacterium
CATCCAATTCTCGTGGCCGCACCAATACCTGAACGATCCAACGGGGTCTGACCCCCTGGGGCAAACGCTGCGAGAGGTGCCACGGTCCTGCTTCAACGAACCGCGACCGTGAGGGAGCGGTGAACGGCTTCAACGAGCCGCGACCGTAAGGGAGCGGTGAACCCCGCGGCCCCCTCGAACCCCACGGGGTCAGACTCCGGTGACGTGCACACGCTTCCAGGCCGCCACGAAATCACGGCATCGATTCTGTCAGGAAACGTGCGACTCGGGGGCAGCCCCCTGCAAAACCGCCACACGCCGGCGGCGGATCTCTGCAAGTGCACCGCATCCGCATGCCGCACTTGGACAACCAGCCGCCCCGCCGGCCCCGCTCGCCGGGCAGCGCCCGCCGCCGCGGACATCTTGCCGCCGCCCCTGGCCCTTTCCCCCTCGGCCGGCACGGGAAATTCGCCGCCCACTCGACATACCATTTCGTGCGTACATGATTTGCCTGTGCAGCCGGAGGCACTTCGCCCCCGGCTGGCCCCCCAGACCACGGGCAGGACGCGAAGTGACTGGCAGTGGAGTATGAGTAACCGATGCCCGACCAACCCGGAACAGACGTACAGACCCGCAGCGTGATGCCCGAAAGCCTCGCCGCCTGGCAGACAGCCGCCGGACTGTCCTGCGACCCGACGGCCAGCCGGCAAGCCGACCTTCTCGAACAGACCTTCGACGCCCTGTTCGTCTGGGACCGGCAAGGCCGCGTCGTTTACTTCAACCGGGCGGCCGAGACCCTTTACGGCTATTCCCGACAGGCGCTTCCGCCAGTCGGCGCCGATGGACCGTTCGCCCATGGCGCGCCGATGGACCAGGTCTTGGGCGCGCTGCAGGAGGCGGGCACGTGGACCGGCCGGGTCCAGCGGCATGCGGCCGATGGGCACCCGCTGCTGATCGAGGTGTGGCTGACACTGCTGAGCGGCCCGGACGACCGGCACTTCGTTCTTGAAGTCAACCGCCGCATCGAGCCGTCCGTTGTCGGCCAGCGTCCCGGCGTTGACGTCGCCGATCAGCGCCTCGCCGAGCTGACGCTGCAGCTGCGAGCGATGACCGCCGATCTGGGCCGCACCGAGCAGCGCGAGCGGCAGCGACTTGCCCGGCACCTGCACGACCAGTTGCAGCAGCTGCTCTCGGGAACCCGCTTCGGCACCGATCTGCTCAAGGGCAAGGCATCGGACGAGGGCCTCCAGCAGTTCCTGCACCAGGTGGACGAGATGCTCGACCAGTCGCTCGAACCGTCATGCTCGCTCGCCGCCCAGGTCGCCCCGCCCGTGCTCTCGCACGGCAACATGAGCCAGATCCTGCAGTGGCTGGCGCACTGGATGCGGGACAAGCACGGCCTGCAGGTCCAGGTCAACACCGACGAGCAGGCCGACCCGGGCCTGGCCGAGACCCGGGCGCTGCTCTTTCATGCCGTGCGGGAGCTGCTGTTCAACGTGATCCGCCACGCCGGCGTCCGCCAGGCGACCGTCTCGCTGGTGCCCGGTCCCGGCTACGTCCAGGTGACCGTCGCCGACGAGGGGGCCGGCTTCGACAGCCGCGCCGTCTTCCAGCGCGGCTCCGACGAGACCGCCCCGGGCCTGCTGAGCATCCGCCAGTGCATCGAGCGCCTCGGTGGCCACATGGACATCGACAGCGAACCGGGCCTGGGCACGCGGGCGACCCTCTGGGTACCCCTGGCGGTCGAGACGCCGCCGGCCGAAGAGTTCGTCCCCCCGACGACCGCCGAGCCGGCCGCCACGCAACCGGCGGTGTCGCGCGGCAGTCGCATCCGCGTCCTGCTGGCCGACGACCACGCCGTCGTCCGCGACGGCCTGCGCCGCCTGCTGCAGATGCAGCCGGACATCGAGGTGGTCGCCGGCGCCTCCGACGGCCTGGAGGCGGTCGACCTGGCGCTGCAGCTGCGGCCGGACGTGATCGTGCTGGACGCGAATATGCCCCGGCTCAACGGCGTGCAGACGGCCCGACGGATCCTGGCGAAACTGCCCGAGACGCGAATCATCGCCCTGTCGATGTACAGCGCGGCCGACATGGACCTGGCGATGCGCCAGGCCGGCGCCTGCCACTATCTGACCAAGAGCGCCTCGCCCGAAAGCGTCGTCGAGGCCGTCCGCGACTGCATGCTCGCCCGCTGAGGCGGTCCGCCGCCAACGCCGCATGCCGCGCGCCTGGCAAGACACGGCGCGGTCGCCGCAACGACGGGGTAGCGCGCGGCCGAACAACAACCAGCGCCGCCGCCGGGCAGCATGACGTGTGATTGTCAGGATCGCATGAGCCGGAAGCTGGTTATCAATGAATTGCGCGCTAAAACACCGCGGCACCGGGACCGCCGTGTCTGAAAAGGGAAATCGCTGCCGCACGCGAGACGGAAGGAGCCGCGGCCGCAAGGTCGCGGTAGATCTGCGGAGGAGGGTGCGCCGGATGCCATGGCCACGCTGCTTGCCATCAGCAGCGGGTCGAATGGCGTGGCCATGAACTTCTGCGGATGAGGGGACGCTCCCTTCTCGAAGAAAGCCCCCGAGGCTGTCATTCTGAGCGCAGCGAAGAATCTCTGTTGGACAGCGTGCCCATGGTTTAGCGTACGCTCGGCAGAGATCCTTCACTGCGTTCAGGATGACGGGGGGGTGACCCCTGATCCCTGAACCCCCTGCTCGCCACGGCGTAGCCGCCGTTTGGCGAAGCCGGGACCCCGTGCCGTTCACTGGCCACTGGCCACTGGCAACTCCCGCTTACCGCAGCACGAAATACCCGTGCCCGATCAGGTCAAACACCCGGCTCTCCACCACTTCCACCCCCGCCTGGCGGAACACCTGGCGCCACTGGCTCTCGCTGATCAGCCGCTGCCGCGTCAGGTCGTGCCACAGGTGATGCTCCAGCGAGGCGATCGGGTGCCGGCGGAGCCACTGCTCATCCTGCACGCAGAAATCGCCCATCACCACGGTGATCCCCGGGCGACGCTGCTTTAATTTCCTGAGAAACTCCACCACCGGCGTCTCGCCGTCCCACAGGTACTCGTGGAACGTGTCGCAGATCGTCACCGTGTCGATCTCCGACAGCTCCGGCAGCCCCGCCTCGGACCGCTTCTCCGCCGGATCGAGCAGATCGAACATGTCGCCGCGGACGATCCGTGCCCGCTGGGCCAGCCCCTCCTCCCGCAGCCGACGACATGCCAGGTCCACCGTCGGCGCGTCCAGGTCCAGCCCCGTCACCTCCACGCCCGCCAGGTTCCGCAGCATCCAGATCACGAAGGCCCCATCCCCGCAGCCCAGGTCCAGCACCCGCCGGCCGCCGTGACGCGCCACCAGGCTGCCCAACACCGGGTATGGCAGCTGCTGACACAGCCGACCGCTGCCGATGCCCACCCAGTCCGTCCGCCGCTGCACGTCCTTGCCGAACGTCGCCTCCCCGGCCAGCAGCTTGTCCAGCGCGTTCATCACCGGCTCGTACGCATAGCCGAGCTCGAAGAGCCCGCGCGGCTCGGCCAGCAGCGTCTCGACCGCCGCCTGAGCCCGCAGCACATCGCCCTCCAGGCGCACCCATCCGATGCCGTCGAGGTACCTGCAGACCGCCCGCAGCACCGCGACGTCCAGCCCCTGCCTGGAGGCGAATGCTCCGATATCGATCTGCCCCGACTGCTGCATCTGGTCCCACAGCCCGCACTGCAGCAGCGCCCAGAAACATCGCGTGGCCGTGTAGCCCCGCAGCGGCACCAGGCCCTGCTCGTGACGCTTCTTCATCCGTATGGCCCGGCCCAACCCCACCAGCCGGATCACTTCCAGGATTTGCTTGAGCATTCTCACCCACCACCTTACCGCACTCGACAAACCATTGCCCCGTTCCACTGAAAACGCGCTCATCATGCATGCCGCGGTCCCCCCCACGAGCCGCGACCGTAAGGAAGCGGTAAAACCCGCCCACGAGCCGCGACCGTGAGGGAGCGGTAAATCCGCCGGGCGCCACGGCTCTGCGCTGTCTGCACGGCGTAGTCGCCATTTGACGAAGCCGAGAGCAGCCCCTTGCTGCGCCCGCGTCGGACACCCCGCCCCGCGCTGACACGAACGACCCAACACGAAAACGTGCCAGACGGCAACAGGATACCGAACCTCCCGCCCACAAAAAAGGCCGGGCCGCCTTTGCGGCGGCCCGGCCTGATTGCTTCATACGCTTGCTGATGTCGCCTTACGGCAGCAGCAGCGAGTCGGTGCGGCTGACCAGGTCGAAGTGGAACTTGACCGGGAAATCGCGGCCACTCCGGCTGGCATACGGGTGGCTCTCATGCCGAGCACTGAAGTTGTCGTCGTCCGCGTTGGCCTTGCTGAAGCCGAAGGTGTAGATGTTGTCCGTGCCGATGCCGACCGTCGGACGATTGTGGAACTCGGCGTGCAGGTCGCCGTAGAGCACGTTCTGGCCTTCGCCGATATGGTTCGGGCTGTTATCGCCCATCCGCCAGTTGGTAATCTCATCACTCGGGTTATCCGAAACGTCCTCGAGGTTCACGATGCGACGGACGTACGGGTTCGAGTCGGCCATAACCGGCGCCTGCGGGTCGATCGACTCGTTGGCGATCTGGCCGTCAACGTCATGCGCGAACATGTAGCCGTAGTCCAGGTTGTCCGGCCGCAGGAAGTCCCACATACGGGCGGGCGGCATCACCGAG
>JAWLBS010000391.1:0-4674 GCA_041687575.1 Phycisphaerae bacterium
TCGGGAATGTTGGGGCCGCCGGGGGCTTGATTGTAAGCGGCGTCTCCGGCGCCGCACTTCCAGGCCTGTCGCCGTCTTTCACGGCCCTGCGCCCGGCTTCGTCAGACGCCGGCTGAGCAGGGCGGGTCGCAGCACCGTGGCGCCCCTGACGGGGCTTTGGCGGGCGCAGCCCGCCCTACAACGGCTGTTGTCGTGGTCGTTGCTGATGTTGTTGTTGCTGTTGTTGCCGTTGACTGGCTACTGGCAACTGGCAACTGCTGTTGTTGTGTTTCATCTGTGTAATCTGCGTAATCTGCGGATAACTCGTTGTTGTTGTCGTTGGTCCGCGGCTATTCACCCGCCGCATTGTCTTCGATCCATTCCCGCCAGGCGGCCGGGTCGGGGGGCAGGTACTGGCCGGTCAGATCTATGAGGCTAGCGTGGGCGGCGGCGGATACGGTGGGCGGGACCTGCGGCGGCTCGTAGCGCATCATGCGCACGGCCGTGTAATGGCCCAATGGGTAGGTCGGGTCGAACGGCGGCAGCGACGGGGCGACGGGGGTGTGGTCGTCGAGGGCACCGGTCAACACCTGCAGCGTCGCCCGGTCCGGGTCGGCCGGCACGCGGCCGATCGCCTCGAGGCGCACGTCCGGCCGCATCGTCCGGTCGGCGATGATCTCGCGCAGCCGGGCCGGACCGGGGCGGTCCTCGTCGTCCGGGCCGGTCAGCAGCAGCTTCAGCAGCGAGGGGTTGTCCGTATCCCGCAGTCCGCGCTGCCACGCGTCTTCGCTGGCCAGGCCGAGCTGATCCAGCCGCCAGGCGAGCCAGTCCCGGTAGTCCCCCGCGGCCGGCCGGCCGGTCAGCCGGGCGAGCACCGCGGGCATCACCTCGGCCATGCATTCGGCGTCGTCCTGCGACCAGTACAACAGACTGTAATCCACCAACTCCCCCGGTGTGCCGCGAGCGTCTGCGGCCGTATAGACCACGTCCAGGTCCCGCCCGAACAGCCCCGCCTTGATCGTCAGACGCGGGTAGACGAAGCTCAGCCGGTAATCGTCCCCGTCCTGCGGTTCGAAGACGATCTCGGCCGGCAGGATCTCGCAGCCGGTGAAGGTGTGCGACGACAGCAGCCGAAACAGGTTGTACCGCCCGGCCAGGAAGTGCTGCATCACCTGCTGCGTCGCCCGCGAGACGAAGGCCCGGTGCACCCCCAGAAACTCGTGCAGCACCAGCAAGGCCCGCAGCCGCTGTAGCGGGATGATCTCCTCGGGCGGGGGCTTCGGCCGCTCGTAGAGGAACCGGACCACGCTGCGGGCCGCCTTCTGCGCCAACAGGCCGATGAATCGCCGCCGGTCGACGGGGGTGTAGGTCTCGCCAGCCAGCAGGGTGCGGGCCCGATCGGCCAGCCACGTCAGGTTGGCGACCTCCCCCGGCGTCAGGTCGAAGGCCTCCCGCGCCGCCAGGACCTCCTCCAGGGTTGTCAGGATCGCCTGGAGCTCCTCGCGGTCGGCGGCGGTCGCAGGCTGCGCGGCCGGGGCGGCGTCCCGATTGGCCAGGTGCTCGATTGTTGCCACGGCCACGTCGACGCTGCGGTTGAGAAGGCGGAAGTCGAGCTTGTCCGGCGTATCGGTCGGCTTGTGGTAGTCGAAGTACAGCCCCGTCGTCAGCAGGATGGTCGCCGCGGGGTACTGCTCGAAGGCGAAATAATCCCCCAGCGGCGGGACCAGGTCGATCCCGGCCGGCAGGATCCGCAGGCCGCTCGCCCGGCCGGCGGCGTAGACCGCCTGTCGCAGCTGCGGGTCGTGCTCGGTCCCCACGGCGATCAGGGTGTCGTCCATGATGCCCAGGTTGGGCCGGCCAAGCAGGTCCAGGTCGATTACCGCGGCCAGATTCCCCGGATCGAAGTCGTCGCGGAGGGTGAAGGCGAAGGCGCCGAGGAACCGCCGCTGCCCGCAGTCGAATGCGGCGAAGGCGACCGGCCGCCGTGGGGCGGGCGTCAGGGCCGCCATCCGCCGGGCCGCCTCCAGCATCACCGCCACGCCGCCGGCGTCGTCGGCGGCGCCGGGGTAGACCTTGCCGTCTTTGACCCCGAGGCTGTCGTAATGGGCACAGACCAGCACCACCTGGTCGGCCACCGCCGGGTCCGATCCCGGCAGCACCCCGATCACGTTGGTGCCGAAACCGAAGGACTGGTCGTACCCGGACTCGCCCGGCCACGGCTTAAGGCCGTAACCTTCGAAGCGGTCCTCGATGTACCGCCGGGCGTATCGCGAGCCGGTGCTGTGGCATTTCCGACCATTCAGGGCGGGCTGGGTGAGGAACTCGACGTGATCGACCAGCCCGAGCGGGGCCCCGCCGGCCGGCCCCCCGCCCGCCGGCATGTGGACCCGCGCGCAGCCCGGACCCATCAGCAGCGCGGCCAGCAGGAGCAGGGCCGATGTCGACAACTGAAGGTTCGTACGGATAGCCATGGTGATCCTGGTCTTCCACTGCCTCGGGGTTCGCGCAGCCTTGTTCAGATAACTTTATTCGGCTCGCGGGCCCGATCAAACGTGTGCGGGCGGGCGGGATCGCCTTGTTCCATCGTCCGGCGAGATTGTCGATGCCATGTGTCGTTTCTGCGAAGGGGGTGCAAATGACGGCCCGCAGGTCGCTGCCAGATTGACAGCGGGTCGGCAGGGGCCGGGTCCCCGAATGACATCTTGACAGCAGCCCCTGCAGATGCCGCCAGGAGGGGGTTTGGTGGGCGACTGTAAGATGCTGTTTGTGCGTGACTTACAAACGCACGCCATTTCCCTGGCCAGTTCGCTGCCGTTTGGCACAGCCTTTGCTTATTACTTGGGGTGGTGCGGTATTGAAGGGCGCAGGTGTGTCATGATGTTTGCGTCTGAGACCAGCAAGGGGCCGCGGGTCCTGGTGACCCGAGGGGCCGCCGGGGCCGAGTCCTGGGTCGAGCGACTGGCCGATTCGATTCGGCCGGTGCCGGTCGAGATCGTCTCGGTGACATCGCCGGCACGGGCGCTGCAGCGGCTGGCGAGCGTCCGGCCGCGGGTGGTCGTGGTCGACCAGCTCAGCCTGACCGATCTGGGTTGGCCGCTGCTGCGGCAGATCCGGCGGCTCGATGTGGACATGGCGTGTCTGATGGTCGTGCGACAGGCCGAGCCTGAATTGCTGCACAAGGCCTTGCAGATGTCGGCCTACAGCGTGTTCGAAGCGCCGGTCGACGTCGACTTGATGGGCCGGATGGTTTGCCGGCTGGTCCGGCGGGCCGAAGGTGGTTGAGGCAAGTGCTCGAAAGAGGATGGAAAGGTCCGTTTACGGGGTCACCAATAAGAGGGTTTCCAGAGATGGCCAAAGTCAATGTTCGTCCACTGGGTGAGAAGGTGCTGGTTCGTCGGCTGCAGGCCGAAGAGAAGACTGCGGGTGGGATCGTCCTGCCGGATACGGCTCGCGAGAAGCCGCGCCGCGGCAAGGTCGAGGCCGTCGGCGAGGGCAAGCTCAACGACGCCGGCGAGCGGGTCGCCCTGCAGGTCAAAAAGGGTGACGAGGTGCTCTTCAGCAGCTATGGCGGCACCGAGATCAAACTGGCCGCCGAAGAGTACCTGATCCTGGACGAGTCCGACATCCTGGCCGTCCTGGACTAGCGGTCGACCGGTCGGCAGCGAAAAGATCAAGCGCCGCACCGGCCAGGGGGCCCGCGGCGCCCGACGCGAAACAAAACTGAGATTTCTGAAAAAAACGGGAGCACAGTGATGGCAGCCAAACACATTGCATTCGATACCGAGGCCCGCGACGCCGTCCGCCGCGGCGTGCAGGCGCTCAGCAGGGCGGTCAAGAGCACGCTCGGCCCGGCCGGCCGCAACGTCGTGATCGAGAAGTCCTTCGGCAGCCCGACCGTCACCAAGGACGGCGTGACCGTCGCCAAGGAGATCGAGCTGGAAGACCCGATGGAGAACATCGGCGCACAGCTGGTCAAGGAGGTCGCCAGCCGGACCAGCACCCAGGCCGGTGACGGCACGACCACCGCGACGATCTACGCCGAGGCCGTCTACACCGAAGGCCTCAAGAACGTCGCTGCCGGCGCCAACTCCATGGAGATCAAGCGCGGCATCGACAAGGCCGTCGCGATCGTCGTCGAGCAGTTCGCCAAACTCTCCAAGCCGGTCGACACCAACGCCCAGGTCGAGCAGGTCGCCACGTGTTCGGCCAACCAGGACGCGACGATCGGCAAGAAGATCGCCAATGCGATGGAGAAGGTCGGCAAGGACGGCGTGATCACCGTCGAAGAGGGCAAGAGCCTCGAGACCGACGTCGAACTCGTCGAGGGCATGCAGTTCGACAAGGGCTACCTCAGCCCCCACTTCATCAACAACACCGAGGGGATGAAGGTCGAACTGGAAGACCCGTACATCCTGATCCACGAGAAGAAGATCAGCTCGATCAAGGACCTGGTCCCGGTGCTCGAGAAGGTCGCCCGGGCCGGTAAGCCCCTGCTGATCATCGCCGAAGACGTCGAGGGCGAGGCCCTGGCGACGCTCGTGGTCAACAAGCTGCGCGGCGTGCTGCAGGTCGCCGCGGTCAAGGCCCCGGGCTTCGGCGATCGCCGCAAGTCGATGCTGGAAGATATCGCCATCATGACCGCCGGCCAGGCGATCTTCGAGGACCTGGGCATCAACATCGAGAACCTCGAACTCA
>JAWLBS010000392.1:0-4665 GCA_041687575.1 Phycisphaerae bacterium
AGCAGCCCCCCCACCAGCAGCACGCCGGCGGCCCCGATCGCCGAATACTTCGCCCACTTCAGGATCATCGCATATCTCCTTACGCCTGGATCTTGCACTGGCTCTACCGTGGCCGCCTGTCGACCACACGGTGATAGTCGGGGGCATCGCAACGATATTTCGCAAATCTCTGGAGTCGCGATGCCGCGCCCGGTATAAGACGCAGATCGGCAGTCGATGAACGGTCGGATCCGCCCCGGACGGTCGCTGCAAATCCTTGGCCGCGATCAGACATGGAAGGGTGCCCGAACCCGGCGCGACCTGCCCGAACGGAGGCTCCATGGCCAGCACCCTGACCCGCACGCCCACAGGCACCGTGCAGCGCATCCATCGGCGGACGTTCGAGCTGCTGCATACGGCCATCGAAGGCGATACCGCCAGCCGGGCAGTGGACCTGTTCCTGATGGCCCTGATCGGCATCAATATCTTTGCCGTGATGCTGGAGACGGTGCCGGACCTGTCGCAGCGATATGGGCAGGTGTTCGACCTCATCGATAAGGTTTCGGTTATCATCTTCACGATCGAGTACGCCCTGCGAGTCTGGTCGTCAACGGTCTCACCCAAGTGGCGAAGGCCCGTCCTGGGGCGGCTGCAATTCGCGCTCACGCCGATGGCCCTGATCGACCTGGCGGCGATCCTGCCGTTCTGGCTCCCGTTCTTCGTGCACCTCGACCTGCGGATGCTGCGGGCGGTGCGACTGTACCGGCTGCTCCGCATCTTCAAGATGACCCGCTACTCCGGTTCGCTGCAGACGCTCGGGCGGGTCCTCAACAAAAAGAAGGAAGACCTGGCGGTCATCATCTTCGTGATCCTGGTGCTGCTGGCGTTTTCGTCCAGCCTAATGTACCTGGTCGAGCACGATGCCCAGCCGGACGTCTTTTCGAGCATCCCCGCCGCGATGTGGTGGGGCATCGCAACCCTGACGACCGTGGGCTACGGCGATATCTACCCCGTCACGCTGCTGGGCAAGGTCCTGGCAGCGGTCATCGCGGTACTCGGCATCGGCATGTTCGCCCTGCCAGCCGGCGTGCTGGGCTCGGGATTCGTCGAGGAGCTGCAGCGCAAGAGGACGGCGAGTGTCTGCCCGCACTGCGGGAAGAGGCTGGAGGGATGAGACGTCTCCGCCAATCGCTATAGACAGTAGGTTGGATGCTTTCCTGAGGTTTGCTGGAGTTGTGCGATGATGGACTGGCAGAGAGTTCTCGAACAGGCCCTCGGCTACGAGGCCTTTCTGGCGAAATACGCCGATCCCCGCATGGATCAGCCGCGGTGGCGGCGGGTGTACGAGCAGATCAAACTGACGGCTGAACAGCGGATCCTCCTGGAGGGGTTCAGCCGGCGGATGAACGTCCTGTGCATGGTCGGCGCGTGGTGCGGCGACTGCGTGGAGCAAGGGCCGATTCTGCAGCGGATCGCCGAGGCGGCGGGCGGCCGGATCGACCTGCGGTTTCTCGACCGCGACCAGCACCCCGACGTGCAGGCGGCGCTGTCGATCTGCGGCGGACATCGCGTGCCGGTGGCGGTGTTCCTGTCGGAGGATTTCCACGAGTGCAGCCGGTTCGGCGACCGGACGCTTTCGGCCTACCGCGAGATGGCGGTCGAGATGGTCGGCGCGGCCTGCCCGGTCGGGCTGGTGCTGAGGAGCGAGCTGCACGAGGCGCAGGTCCAGGACTGGCTCAACGAGTTTGAACGGGTGCAGCTGATGCTGCGCCTCTCCCCGCGCCTGCGCCGCAGGCATGGGGATTGATGCAACGCTTCATTTCATCTTCCGCCCCGCGGCGCGGCCCTTGCCCTTGGCGCCACCTTTGCCGGCGGGGCCGGCTGACGGCTTTTCTCGCTCGCCGCGGGCCTCGCCGAGCAGCTGCTCGGCCTGCTGGCGGGTGGCATCGGTGACGTTGCGGCCGGCGATCATCTCGGCCAGTTCGACCACCCGGTCGGGCTGCTGCTCGATCAGGCGGACCTGGGTGCGGGTGGTGCGGGCGTCGGAGGTCTTGTGCACGGTCATGTGCCGGTCGGCGTAGGCGGCGATCTGCGGCAGGTGCGTGATGCAGAGCACCTGGTTCCGCTGGGCCAGCGCCGCCAGCTTCCGCCCGATCACCGCGCCCATCCGCCCGCCGACGTTGGCGTCGACCTCGTCGAAGACCAGCACGCTGCACCGCGCATCTCCGGACAGCACGCTCTTAAGCGCGAGCATCACCCGGCTCAGCTCGCCGCCGCTGGCGACCTGTCGAAGCGGCCGCAGCGGCAACCCCGGGTTGGCCGAGATCATGAACTCGACCGCCTCCAGCCCGCCCGGACCGGGCTCGGCCTGCTGCAGCTCGATCCGGCAGACTGCCTTTTCCATGCCCAGGTCGGCCAGCTCCGCGACGACCGCCTCGGCCAGCCGCTTGCTGGCCTGGCGGCGGCGCTGCGTCAGCCGCTGCGCCAGCCGCATATACTCCGCCTGCACCTCGGCGATCCGCGCGTCCAGGTGACTGAAATCCGTTTCGATCGATTCGAGCCGACGGACTTCCTCGCCGATCCGCCGGCGGTGATCGAGGACATCCTCGACGGTCAGGCCGTACTTGCGGCAGAGTTTCTGGATCTGCTCGATCCGCTGCTCGACCGATTCCAGCCGCGCCGGGTCCAGCTCCAGCCCCTCGACATACCGCGCCAGGTCGATCGACAGCTCGCTCAGGCCCGCCAGCGCATCGTCGCACGCCTTTTCGATGTTGGCGGCGTCCGGATCGAGCCGGGCCATCTCCGCCAGCCACGCGCTCACCTGGCGAAGCCGGTCGACGATCGAAGACTCCTCCTCGCCCAGCGCCTCGCCGGACTGGGCGGCGAGCAGCTGCAGCCGCTCGAGGTTCGCCAGCCGGCGATGCTCGGTCTGCAGCTCTTCGTATTCCCGCGGCGCCGGATCGACCCGGTCGATCTCCTCGGCCTGGAAGCGATACAGCTCCAGCATCTGGCTCCGCTGCTGGCGGTCCCGCGCGAGCTGCTCCGCCCGCTCCAGCAGCTCCCGCCAGCCCTGCCAGGCCTGGCGGACCTGTTCGGCCAGGTCCTGCGCCTCGGCAAAGACCGTCAGGACCCGCAGCTGATTGCCCGGCCGCAGCAGGTACTGGTGCTCGTGCTGGCCGTGGATGTCGATCAGGACCTCCGCCAGGGCCCGCAGCGTCGTGGCGGCGACGGGCCGGCCAGTGACCGCCACGACCCACCGGTTGGCCTGAATCCGACGCGAGACGACCAGTTCCTCGCCGACTTCCGGCTCGCCGAGAGCGTCGGCGGCCTGGACCCGGCTGGCCGGGTCGCGCAGCAGGAACAGCCCGGTGACGCGTCCTTCGGCCACGCCGGCCCGCAGCATGTCCCGGCTGGAGCGCAGGCCGAGCAGGGCCTCGATCGCCCCGACCAGCAGGCTCTTGCCCGCGCCGGTCTGGCCGGTGAATACGTTCAGTCGATCATCAAAGTCGACAACCGCCTGCTCGATGACGGCCAGGTTTTCGATCGCCAGTTGTGCCAGCATTGTGGATCCCGATTACACGACCAGATAACTCGCCTATTCATGGGGCCAGGACATCATAACTCGGTTGATCCCGTTTGGGCAGGGCGTCAGGCCCGCCGCGGCCGCATTCTGACACGATTTTGGGGCATCCGGCGGGATTGCGCCCCGGGCCGTATATCTCCCGTCCACGGTCGGAAACAGCCTCTCGAGGACGGTTGACGCGGCCGACCGCGACGGGCTGTGGATCAATCGGTGCCGGCGGCTTGCCATCTTGTATTGTTTGATGCAAATGTGCAAAATCACAGCAGTTGGAATTGTGCGCCGTTGGCGGTGGGTTTACAATGCTGGCTGGCGGATGCTGGTTAAGAAACCATTAGGGTGCGACAATCCGGATGCAAGGAGCACGAACGATGAAACTTACGAGAATGGCTGTGGTGGCAGCGATGTTGGTCTTGCCGGCTTTCCTGCTGATGGGCTGCGGCGACGGGGCGGCCAAGCGTAGCACCACCGAGGCGAACATCCAGAATGCCAAGACGATGATCGCTGGCCTGAAAGAGACCTTCGAGAGCGGCCAGACCACCAGGCAGGCCGAGGCGGGCGGGCGCGGTGACGGCCGGCTGGGAATCCTGACACTGCTGGTCAATCAGAATATCGAGTACACCATCAATAAGAAGGTCAGCGACGCGGGCAAGAGGCAGCAGGCCCTCGAGCAGCTCGAGCAGGCGAAGACCATGCTGAAGGAGCAGATCGTTCCCAAGTTCGAAGAGGCGTCCCAATCGAAGAGCCCGGAGGACGCACGGGCACTGGTGCCGCTGATGGAGCAGCTCGACCAGCAGCTCGACAAGGTAAACGAGGCACTCTGATAGCGAGCTTCAGGCAGAGAATTTCCTGTTTTTTTGGTAAGTGAGGAGTATTTCATGAGTGTACGTGGTGGTCGGCGGGGTTTTACTCTGATCGAGTTGCTGGTGGTGGTTGCGATTATTGCGCTGCTGATTTCGATCCTGTTGCCGAGCCTGGGACGGGCCCGCGAGCAGGCGAAAAAGGCATTCTGTGCCAACAACATGGGCCAGTTCGGCCGGGCGGTGCACATCTATGTGGGTGAGTACAAGTACTTCCCGCCCAACAACCCGAGCCCGGATTACTGG
>JAWLBS010000393.1:0-4663 GCA_041687575.1 Phycisphaerae bacterium
GTTTACGTATACTGATAGACGTAGTCTCAGATCTGGAGTCAGACCGGTGCTGATCCTGCGGATCCGACAAGCCGAAACCGCCCTGGCCGACGGCCGACTCGACGAGGCCTGCGACCTGGCCCGCGACGAGGACCTGCGGAGCCATCGGCGAGGGCAGGACCTGCTCGGGCGGCTGGTCAAGGCCCTCATCGAGCGGGGCAGGGGCCACCTCGACGCCGGGCGCATCCAACCAGCCTTCGCCGACGCGCAGAAGGCGTATCGTCTCGGCGGCGGACTGCCCGAGGTGGCCGCGCTGCAGGCGGCGGTCGCCGAGGTGCTTTCCCAGCGCCAGCAGGCCGAGCAGCAGCGGGCGGATGCGGCCGGCCAGGCCCGGCGGCACCTGCAGGACGGGCAGCTCAGCATGGCCGAGGGGATGCTGACGGGCATCGAAGGGTATGGCCAGCAAGGACACATGGTGCTCCGCGAGGCGGCGGCCAGGCGGGCCGGCGCCGAGCCGGCGATCCAGCGGGCGGCCGAGGCGCTGGAGCAGCGGGACTGGGACGTCGCCATCCGCTGCCTTACCGAGGCCCGGCGGCTGCACGCGAGCAATCCGCGGCTGCCGGACCTGGCGGGGCGGATCACCCGGGGCGTGCTGGATGAGGTGCGGGCGTCGCTGGACGTGGGGCGGGTCGATCGGGCGGAGATCCTGCTCGACCGCGTCGGGCCGCTGGCGGGCAGGACCGTCGATGTGGAAGAGGCGGTGCGTATTATCGGACAATGCCGTCTGGCGGCCGATCGCATCGCCCGCGGGCGACCCCATGAGGCGGAGCAGGCGCTGCGGCAGCTGGCGGGGCTGCTGCCGGGGGCGGGGTGGATCGGCGCGGCGATCGAGCAGGCGCGGGCGGCGGCCGAGGCGGTCGGGCAACTGCGGACCGGGCCGCTCGGGTTGATCATGCCGCTGGAGCCGGCGCCGCTGGCGGCGCCGTCGGCACCTTCGGCGCACCCAACGGCGCCGCAAACGGCGCCTTTCGGTGAAAGACCTCGCCCCGTCAGGTGGGATGAAAGGGCGGAGGCCCCGACCGAGCGGATCGACATCGGCGGGCTCGGCGGCCAGGCTGCCGGAGTGGCAGGTGTTGGTCAGGCTGGACAGGTCGGTGGTGCAGGTGAGGTGAGCGGCCAGCCGGTGCCCGAGCGTTTCATGCTCCATGTCGATGGCGTGGGCAGTTACCTGGTGGTGCGGGGTCCGAAGGTCACGATCGGTGCGGCCGGGGCGTCCGGTTCACCGGACGTGCCGCTGCTGGCGGAGTCGGGGCTGGGCGAGGTGACGATCGAGCGGGCGGACGAGGATTACTTCCTCAAGGCGGCCCGGCCGGTCATCGTGGACGATCGGCCCGTGACGGAGAAGCTGCTGGCGGACGGAGATCGGATCGCCCTGTCCACCCGGTGCCGGGTGCGGTTCGGCGTGCCGAATGCGGCGAGCACTTCGGCCGTCTTGCAGCTGTCGGGCACGCGGCTGCCGAAGACGGATGCGCGGCGGGTGATTCTGATGGACCGGGAGGTGGTGATCGGGCCGGGCGCGGCGGCGCACATCCGGGCGGACCAAATGGGCGAGCCGGTCGTACTATACGTTCGGGACGGCTGGCTGTGTTGCCGGGCGAGCAGGATGGTGATGGCGGGCGAGCAGGCCCTGGCGGGTGGGCAGGGGCTGCCGCTGGATACGAGTGTACGAGTCGGAGCGGTGTCGATGGTGGTCACTGCGGCGCAGGGATAACCGAACATGCAAGGCTTCACCTACAAGTACGGCGACCGCCCCCTCGAGGGGTACACCATTCAGCGAGCGGCCGGCCGGGGCGGCTTCGGGGAGGTCTACTACGCCCTGTCGGACGCGGGGCGGGAGGTCGCCTTAAAGGCCGTGCAGGGCTACGAGACGATCGAGCTGCGCGGCATCAGCCAGTGCATGAACCTCAAGAGCCCGCACCTGGTGAGCATCTTCGACGTCCGCTACAACGAGCAGGGCAAGCCGTTCGTGCTGATGGAGTACGTCGCCGGGCCGTCGCTGCGGCAGCTGATCGACGAGTCGCCCTCGGGGCTGGGGGCGCAGAAGGCGGCGTTCTTTCTGCGGGAGATCGCCAAGGGGCTGACCTACCTGCACGACCGGGGAATCGTCCATCGCGACCTCAAGCCGGGCAACGTCTTCTACGAGGACGGCTACGTCAAGATCGGCGACTATGGCCTTTCTAAGGCGATCAGCGCCAGCAAGCACTCCGGCCAGACGATCACGGTGGGCACGGTGCACTACATGGCCCCGGAGATCGGGCAGGGGCGCTACGACCGGCACATCGACATCTATGCCATGGGGTGCATGCTCTACGAGATGCTGACCGGCCAGACGCCCTACCTGGGCGGCTCGACCGGCGAGATCCTGATGAAGCACATGATGGCCGAGCCGGATGTCTCGGGGATCGAGGAGCCGTTCGCCTCGGTGGTCCGCAAAGCGATGGCGAAGGACCCGGCCGATCGGTACCAGACGGTGCAGGAGATGGTCGAGGCGGTCTTCGGGGCGGCGCACATCCAGCAGAGCGTTTCGGTGTTTTCGCCGGAGAGTTTGACGATGGTGGCCGGGCGGGTGGCGAAACGCGTGCCGGCCGGCGGGGCGGGCTCGTCGGGGCGGGTCGGCTTTGAGGACAGCGGCCCGGGCGAAGGCGGCGAGGGCACGGCGGGCGCGACGCGCGACGCCGGCGACTGGCAGGACCGGCTGGGCGAGCGGGTGGACGAGATGGGGCGCCGGTTCGATGAGATGGGCCGGCGGCTCGGGCGTGTGGGCGAGCGGATCGAGCAGCAGGTTGGGGACGTCTGGGACAGCGTCGAGGAGAAGTGGCAACAGAAGAAACAGCGCAAGGGCGAGCGCGGGCAAGCGGATGCCCCGCCGCTGGCGCCGCAGGTAGCGCTGGTTGATCCGACGCGCGACCCGATGAGCCGGTCGGCGCGGGCGGTGCTGGGGCTGATCGCGGCGGCGGTGATCGGGGTGGGCACGGGCATCCTGTCGTCGATGTCGGTGGGCGGCGACTCGACCGGTCCGGCGCTTGCCGCCTTCATGCTGATCCTGGGGGCTTCGCGAGGCCTGGTGATGGCGGGGGCGAAGTTCGCCTCGGAGCTACGGCACGAGTCGAAGACGGTGGGGCGGGTGCTGTACGGGGGATCGGCCTGCATGATGGGCGGGTTGTTCCTCTTTTTTGCGCTGGTGATGGCAAACGGTGTCCCCAGCCGGATCATGCCTGACCATTACTGGCCCGGGAGCCTGCTGGCGATGGCCGGGACCTTCCTGCTGATGAGATGGTCGAAGACGGTGGACCCGGCGCGGCGGGAGCGGATCTCACTGGACCATGCCTTTGTGGCGGTGCTGGTGGGGCTGATCCTGTGCGCGATCTTCGGCGGGAATTATGCATTTGTGATTGGCACGCTGGCGGGGGTGTCGCTGGCGGCGCAGGCCGGGGCGAGGTTCGATCCCGAGGCAAAGCGCGGGCCGAAAGGCAAGACCCGGGTCGAGGCGACGGCCGGGTGGGGGGCAGACGCAGGGAGGGAACGCCGCGAGCGACATTGGCAGGAGCGTGCCGAGCGCAGGGAGGCGCGTCACGAGGCGCGGGTCGGTCGCCGGCATGCGAAGACCGCCGCAGCACGGGCATACGGCGCGGATGGCTATCCGCTGTTGCCGCCGGGCGTCTCGCCGCGCAAGCGGATCTGGGCGCTGCTGCTGGCGGCGGGGGGCTTCAGTGCCCTTTGCGGATTGCATCGTTTCTACGTCGGCAAGATCGGGACGGGGCTGTTATGGTTCTTCACTGGCGGGCTGTTTGGGGTTGGGCAGATCATCGATGCCGTGCTGATCGCAACGGGGCAGTTCCGGGACAGCGAGGGTCGGCGGCTGGTGCTGTGGGCGGAGGAGGATGAGCTGACGCCCGGGCAGGAGGCGTGGGAAGCGTCGTATCCACAGGAAAGCCCGGTTGCGCCGGTCCGCTACACCGCTGGCAGCGTTCCCGCGGATCTGCCGCAGGGGCCGGGGACGGGCGGTCGTGCGGACCGTTTCGACGAAACAACGACTGACGAGCAGTCGAGGCCTGCTGAGGAATCGGCGGTTGTGGCTGGTTGGCAGGACGCGACGCCGAGCTCGCGTGGGCGGGACTGGGTCAATCCGGTCAACCCGTTTCTGGCGGGCGTAGGTGGCCTGGTGATGATCGTCTCGGTGGTGCTGACGCTGGCGGGGATGGCATGCATGCCGTTTCTGATGATGCTGCCGGTGTTCGAGCCAGGCGTGCAGAGGGAGCAGTGGTATCGCACCGCCGCCGGGGCGGGGCTGCTGGACCTGGGACCGGCGTTTCTGATGCTCCTCGGTGCGGTGGCGATGCTGATGGCGGCGATGCTGTTGATCGTCGCGCGGCGATGGGCGGGCGGGTCGCACATGGTCCGCGGGGCGGCGGGGGCGGGTGGCCTGCTGCTGAGCCTGCACGCGTTTCGGGCGGCGCTGAACCTGCACACAGTGGACTGGGTCCTCGCGGGGATGCTGGTCGAGAAGGGGCAGGCCAATATCGCGATCAACGACGTGCTGCGGGGCGTCGAAAGCGGCGGGATCATCATGGCGTGCCTGATGCTGCTGTTTTCGATCATGGTGCTGGCCTGGCCGCCGCGGCGG
>JAWLBS010000394.1:0-4659 GCA_041687575.1 Phycisphaerae bacterium
AACTGACTACTCACTACTGCCCCCTGGCAACCGCCGTTATCTCCACCGCCACATCTTCCGCATAGGCAGGATCGTCCAGGTCCCGCACGTGCAGCGTTGTGCGGTACGTCCCCGCGAAGACCCCGCGCGGGACCTGCACTCGCACCAGAAACGCCTGGTTCGTCTGGCCGGCCACGCCGTTGTCCGGCGGTGGCACCTCCAGCGGTTCCCGCAGCCGGATCAGCGTCAGCGGCTCGTCCCACCAGCCGTCGACGCTCCGCCCGTATCGGCCGCGGACGTACCACAGTCGCCAGATCCGCACGCACGCCTCGGCAGGAAGCACCCGCGGGCCGTCCAGGTCGTCGGCGCGGATCTCGATCCGCCGCCGGCGCCCCTCCAGTTCGGTCACCAGCAGGAACTTGCCGACCCGGTCCGACCCGGGAAACAGCCGCACCGTCTTGTCCCGGACGTTCCAGATCTCGTTGCCGATCCGGTGCGCGACCCTCGCCGGCCCGGCCTCGTACTGCAGATGCCCGTCGCGCAGCAGATTGCCCGTGATCGGGCTGACATGCTCGCCCGCCGCCGCGCACCAGACCCGCGGCCGGGGCCGCTCGTCGGTCGGCTCGGGGGCGGGCGGGTCGATCCGCTGGATCGTCAAGGTCGCCGGCCGGGTGGCGGGCGTCCGCGTGCGAACGGTGACCCGCTCGGTTGCGCCGGAAACCCGGCGGGTCCGCGACGCCACCCCCTTGGGCACCCAGGTGAAATGGTCGGAAAGGACCCCGTCGTCGGCCGGTCGGGACGCCGGTGATTGGGCTACGCCGGCACTCGGCGGGCCAGCCGATGCCGCCCGCGATTCATCTGCCGCCGGGCGCGTCGCAGCAGCGCGAGCGGTTTGCGGCTTCCGCTCCCCGGCAGCCGCAACGGCGTCCACGGCGTCCACAGGCAGGACCGCGCAGCCGACGACAATAGCACAATACCAGAGTCGCCGACTCCGGTTAACATTCCACATGACCACGAACCTCCTGTGGCCATTATCGGACAGTTGGCACGTTTTGCATAACCGATACGGAAAGTCACCCAAGGCGCCGTTCCCTCACGGTCGCGGCTCGTTTCCGCATCCCCGTTACGGCAGCAGCTCCTGCGGGATCCCGGTGATGATCCGCCGCGCGTAGTAGCCGTTGGCGGGCTTGCCCACCGACTCAGGCGGCATCGTCATCAGCAGCGCCCGCAGCACCTCCGACACGCTCCACGCCTGGGCGACCGCGCCGCGCGGCTTGTGGGGCGGATCGGCGTCGAAGATCTCGTTGATGCTGCCGAGGCAGCCGGCCGACTCGAGGTGGATCAGCAGCGGCTCCAGCCAAGCCCGCGCCTGCTGCCGGGCCGGCTCATTGTACTCGTGGACCCGCAGGTACGCCTCGATGAACGGCCCCATCGGCCACGGCCAGACGGTGCCCTGGTGGTACGCGGCGTCCCGCTCGCCCCAGCTGCCCTGGTAGCGGGGGTGATAGTCCGGATGGCCCGGCGCGAGCGTCCGCAGGCCGTAGGGCGTGAGAAGGTGGTTCTCGATCGCCTGGAGCGCCCGCCTCTGCTTGTCGATCGGCAGCGGGCAGTCCGGCAGCGCCAGGGCGATCGCCTGGTTCGGCCGCAGGCTCGCGTCGAAGAAGTCGTCGCGGATCACGTCGTACAGGTACCCGCCCCGCTCGAACCAGAACAGCTCGGCAAACCGCTTGCGGCCCTTTTTCGCCAGGTCCGCCCAGCGCTTCACCAGCGCCTCGTCGGCCCCGCCGGCCGCGCGGTCGGACGCCACCTGCAGCGCGTGCAGCCACAGGGCGTTGATCTCGACGGGCATGCCGTGGCGCGGGGTCATCGCCCGGCCTTCGAATTTCGCGTCCATCCACGTCAGCTGCGTGTCGGCGTTGCCGCAGGAGATCAGCCCGTCGTCCCGGCCGCGGATGTCGAAATCGGTCCCGGCACAGAACGCCTCGACCGTGCTCCGCACGGCGGCCCCCAGCGTCCCCTGCCAGATCGAATCGTCCCCGGTCAGCTCGGCGAGCTGCTCGACCGCACGCACGAACCAGAGGCTCGCATCGACGCTGTTGTGGGCGCAGCCCGCCCCGCGGTCGTCGAAGACGTTGGGGATCAGCCCGTTGTGCTGGTGCTCGGCAAAGGTGGTCAGCACGTCCCGCGCCTCGGCGAACCGCCCCGTGCACATCAGGATCCCGGGGATCGCAATGGCCGTGTCCCGCCCCCAGTCGCCGAACCAGTGGTATCCCGCCAGAATCGTCAGCATGCTCCGGCCGGTGGTGGTATGGCGCTGCACGACGAACTGCCGCGCCGCTCGCGCCAGCAGCTTCGCCTCGCGGGGCCCGCTGACCCGCCACGCCTCGCCGGGCTGCTCGGCCGGGGCGAGCCACGCGCGGCGGGCGCCGTCGACGACGCCCTCGGCGCCGGGCACGGCGGTGATCTCCAGCACCAGCGGCCCCTCGCCCTGGATGCTGAACCAGCCGGGCGAGTAGAGGTCCTCGCCCCAGTCCATCTGCCGCTCGGCGTCCTTTCGGTACAGGAAATTGTACCACCAGTCCGGGGCCTCGGCGAACTGGGTCTGCTCGGCCATCGGGCCGGTCGCCGCCATGCAGAGCGACACCGTGCTGTCCTGCGAGCTGCCGACGTGTACGGCATTGGGCATGAATTCCAGGGCGAAGGGGCTGCCGCCGGGCCTCCTGCGAAGGTGGTGGAAGTCCCGCATCGGCAGCAGCGGCCGGACCCGCAGGTGGTGCAGGCCGCACCCATCCGGCATCACCTCCCAGGTAATCCGGCAGCGCGGGTCTTCGTGCTGCAGGGTGATTCGCTTGGTGACCTTCACGTCGCCGACCTGCCAGGTGAACTGGACCCAGGGCTCGGGCGGGGCGGTCTCGTAGTCGAAGTCGGTGAGCAGCTTGTACCCCTGCGGGTGCACCGCACCGCTGAACTCGAAGGTCGACAGGTCGATCGTCTTGCCATCGGCGGTGACGAGCTGCTCCAGCGTGCTCGCCAGGGTGACCAGCCGCTGCAGCGGGGGCATCCGCGACCAGATCAGCGTGCCGTGATACCGCCGCGTCGGACAGCCGATCACCGTGCCGCTGGCGTAGCCGCCCAGGCCGTTGGAAATCAGCCATTCGCGTTCGAGCAGGTCGTCCAGGCTGCCCTCGAGATGCTTGCTGATGACGGGGCCGCCGTGCTGGCGGCCGGCGGGGTGCGGGGTCTGCTGTACCATCTCTCTATCGCCCTCCTTGCACTTTGGATGCGCGAGCGTGCAAACTGCCCAGATGCCGGCCGGACTGCACCGGATCGCTCCTGTTGACCTGTATCGGCCATCGGGCCGCCAGATCTGCTGCGACAACGTGTCGCAGGTCCGTTATCGGGCTTTGGCTGCAAAAACAAGCTCCTGGCGAACCCCCGATGTACGGTACCACGGTCCTGCGGTAACGAGCCGCGACCGTAAGGGAGCGGTAAAGCCCGTCGCGCCTGCCCCTTGACACCGCCACCGCAATCGTCACCGTACTACGATCATATGCCGCAGGCACGAGAGGAGGCGCAATGAGCACCGCACCGGATCTCTACTCCCCCGACTTCTGGCAAAGCTACATGGTCGATACCTTCCTGGCCAATTGGTACCCCCGGTGCCTCGACCGCGAGCACGGGGGGTACCTGGCCGACTTCGACCGGCGGTGGGACTTCGTCGGGCCCGGCCACAAGTCGCTGGTTTCGCAGGGGCGGCTGATCTACACGAGTTCGGCGGGGTACCGGTACACCGGCCGGGACGAGTTTCGTAAAGCAGCCGAGCACGGCCTGCGCTTTCTGCAAGAGAGGATGGCCGACCGCGAGCACGGTGGGTGGTTGTGGCGGGTGCGCCGGGACGGGTCGCCGCTCGAGCCGGTCAAGCACACCTACGGGCACGCCTTCGTGATCTTTGGGCTGTCGGAGATGGCGCGGGCGACTGAACAGGCCGAACCGGTCCGCCTGGCGCAGCAGACGCTGGAGGTCTTGTTGGAGAAGGCAGCCGGCCCTGGCGGCGGCCTCTGGTCGATCATGGACCACCAGTGGCGCAAGCCGACGGAGCTGCGTCGCGGCCAGAACCCCCACATGCACCTGCTGGAGGCCTGCATGGCGCTCTACGACGCCTCCGGCGACGACCTGGCCATCCAGACGGCCCTGCAGATCGCCACCCTCGCGGCCCAGCGGTTCGTCCACCCGAAGTACGGTTGCCTGGAGGAGTTCTTCGAGCGGGACTGGGCCCGCCTTCCCGACGCCGAAGCCCCGCCGATCCAGGTCGGCCACCAGTTCGAGTGGTGCTGGCTGCTGCATCGTCTGGCCGACCGCACCCAGCAGGATCACTGGCGCGACCTGGGCGACCGGCTGATGGACTGGGGCCTTCGCTACGGCACCGACCGTCAGCACGGCGGCTTCTTCAATACGTGCAACCGCCACGGCGACCCGGTGGACCGGGACATGTCGCACTGGGTGATGAGCGAGGCCCTTCGCGCGATGCTCTACCTGATCGTCCGGCACAAGCGCGACAGCCTCCGCGCCACCTTCGAGCGAGCCGCGCGGTTCGCCCTCGCCCACTGCCACGACCACGCCTTCGGCAGCTGGTACACCTCCGTCCACGCCGACGGCCGCCCCGCCAGCGACGCCAAGGGC
>JAWLBS010000395.1:0-4653 GCA_041687575.1 Phycisphaerae bacterium
ACGCGTGTTGAAAAAATTGATATCCACCAGCACCCGCAGAAACTCCGCCAGCTGGCTGGTGTCGTTGGCCCCGGCCGCGCAGCCGAACGGGGGATGCTGATCGCCGTAGAGCCGGCTGGACGGGTCGCGGACGCAATTGCCGATGTGCACGTGCCGCAGGCAATCCCGCGCCAGCGGCAGGGCCCGATTCGGCCGCTCACCCATCAGCGCCAGGCACGAGTGGTCGATCAGCAGCCCGAAGTTGGGGCACTCCACCCGCCGGCACAGTTCGACCGCCTCGGACGTCGGACCGATCAGGGCCTTGCGGTCCATGTCCCGGTCGAGCGGCTTGATGACAACTTCCATGCCCGCCTGGGCGGCACACGCGGAGAGCTCCTGCAGGCTTCGCACGAGCCGCTGCAGGGCCTCGTCCCGCCCGGCCGGGCCCGGGTCCGGGCCGCTGACGATTTCGATGGTCTCGGCGCCGAGTTCGGCGGCCGCCTCGATCTCCAGGTGCAGCTGTCGCAGGGCCTGCTGGCGGGCGGGCTCTTCGGCCGCCAGGTCCAGCCCGTCGTCGTGCATCCGCTGCTGGAGGGAGCTGGAGATGCCCACTCGAGCCAGGCGGGCGATCTGGGCGACTTCGCGGCGGATCGTCGGCTCATCGATCGGTCCGACCTCGATCACCTCCAGGTCGCTGTCGAGGGCGAGCTGCGCAAAGGTCTCGACGACGGGCCCGGCGCCGCTGGCGCAGTCGGGAAACAGCATGAAGTGCACGGTGCCCGTCCGGCAATAGGATATCAATGGTTCCTGCATGGTCTCGCCTTCATACCGCCGCGCCCGCGGATGTTCGGACCCTTCCGGTTACATATCCAATCCGCAAGAGTTGCGTCCGCCCGAAGCAAAGCCCGGATTCTAGCCCGCCCGCGGCATACTGTCCATGTAGGACCCCTGAAGTCTCGCCGCGGCCTTGCCGATGTAAGGACCATCCGGTCCGCGTGGGCCGCGACGGCCGTGGAGCGGACGCGGAGGGCATGCGGTGGTGCGATCATGACCGGCACCGACGATCCAAATGAACCGAGCACGACGCCCCAGCAGCCGGCACCGCCGCCGGCCGATGCCGCAGCGGGCGCCGCGCCGGCCAGTAGCGACTCCACCGCCAGCCCCGCCGGACCGTCGACGCCCTCCCAGCACGTCCTGCTGGTGTGCGATCAGCCGAGCTGGCAGCGGGTCGGCCCGATCATCCGCCGCCTGGCCGTCGGCCTGATCGACGAGGCGGTTCGCGTGTCGCTCGTCTGCGACGGCGCCTGCCCCGAAGGCATGGAGCTGCCCGGCCTGCAGGCTACCGTCAGTCTCGAGCACCACCCCTACCGCGACCTGCTGCACCCGACCCGCCGGTACGACGCCCTCGTCGAATATGCCCGCAAGAGCCACGCGACCTGCGTACACGCCATCTCGGTCGGCTGCCTGCAAACAGCCCTGGCGATCAAGCAGGCCGTCGACCTGCCGCTGCTGGTAACGGCCGACACGACGGAACCGACCCCGCTGTCGCGGCTGGCTGAGGCGTTGGCGCCGGACCTGCTGGCGACGCCGCTGAGCGGGCGGATCCGCGAGGCCCTTTTGGCGCGGTCGGTCAACGCGGCCGAGGCGGGGCGCTTTGTCGAGACCGTCGCCCCGGGTATCTATGCGCACCAGCGGCAGCGTCCGCCGTTCGAGCCGGGCGCGCCGATGACGCTGCTGGTGCTGGAATCGGCATCGCGGGCGGGGGCGTTCGAGCCGGTCCTGGAGGCGACCGCGCGGTTGCTGGGCGACGGGATCGACGTGATGGTCTTCTTCATCGACGTCGGCGGCGCCGAATCGCAGCTCCGCCGGTTGGCCCTGCAGCTGCGAATCCATGAGCACGTGACCTTCACCAGCCGGTTCAGTCGCTGGCCGCAGACGCTCGGGGCGGCCGACGTGGTGATCCTGCCCCAGCCGCGGCAGCAGTTTCACGTCTACCCGCTCGAGGCGATGTCCAGCGGGACGCTGCTGGTCGCGGCGGCGGGCCACTGCTACGACGCGATCGTCGACGGCCGCACGGCGGTCGAGTTCGACCCGCAGTCGCGGGAGCAGTTCGCCGAGAAGTTGACAATCATCCTCGCCGACCCCCAGGGTGCCCGCTCCCTGGCGTACAGGGCCCAGGAGGCGGTCCGCCGCGACCACCCCGTCAGCCGCATGATCAAGGCCTACGTCGACCTGTACGCCCGCTTGGCGCGGATGCGCACCGAAAGGTAGAGATCCTTCGCGCTACTCAGGGTAACAACCTCTGGGGAAGCGCCCAAAGCTGTCATTCTGAGCGCAGCGAGGAATCTCTAATGGATGACGTACACATGGTGTAGCGCCTTGCAAGGTAGAGATCCTTCACTTCGTTCAGGATGACAACCGTTGCCCAGGATGACAACGTGGGGCGCCCGGAACCGCAAGGCTTGGGAGGCGTCACTTCAGTCTGCGAACCGCCAGGGCCACCGGTACGCCGCCTCGCGGCCGGCGGCGTCGATCGCGGACTGCGGCACGCCGCGGGCCAGCAGTCGCCCCTTGTGCGCCGCAACGGCCGTATCGTCGCCACGGGCGGCGAGCAGCCGCAGGACCGTCGTCGGGGCGGCACCACCCCTTGCCAGCGCCGCGTCCACCTGCTGGGCCCACGAGTCGATCTGCTCCGGCCAGGCCGCCGGCGGCAGGATCCAGTACAGCTCGACGGCCGCGCGGTACGCCGCGGGGCTGGCCTCGGGGGTGCCGGCGGCGATGTGGATCACCGCGGTCAGCTCGTCCGCTTGCCGGGCGAGTTGCTCTTGAACGTGACCGGCCGGCAACCGGTCCAGGATCTGCCGTGCCTTTGCCAGCGCGGCGCCGGCCTGGGCGGAGTGGTCGCGCCCCTGGCGGATGCGGGCGGCGGCGACCTCCAGGTGCGTTGCCGCCTGCGAGTACGGTAGCAGGCCGCCGGTATGCTCGTAGAGCTGCCCCGCCAGGTCGAGCAGCAGCTCCGCCTGCGCCGGTTCGCCCTGCATCGTCGCCCGCACCGCCACCAGCCGCACCCGCTCGGGCGTGAGCGGATCCTGCCAGTCGCCATAGGGCACCCGCAGCGCCGACGAGCCAAGTTCCGTAAAGACCGTGAACAGGCTGTCGGCCCCCTCGCCGATCTCGTGCCACAGGCGGGCGATGTAGGTCTGCTCGTCCAGCTGCCGCTCCAGCGGCGAAGGCGCCGGGCCGGCCGCCTTCTGCCACACCTCGGCCTCCTCGCGGAGGGTCCCCCGCAACAGCTGCAGCCGCTGACCGGCCGGCACCTCGGGCCAGACCGCAAAGGTCCGCCAGATCCGCTGGCGATCCAACGGGTGGCTCGCCAGGTACGCCACGGCCGCCTCCAGCCCCTTTTCGCGCCACCGGGCCACCGCCTGCGGGTCGCCGGCCCGGCGGGCGAGGGCCGCCTGGGCGTCCAGCGCCTCGGCGATCCGCCAGCCGACGTCGGCGTAGCCGTATGCCACCAGCTCCAGCCTCGTGAAGATCGCCAGGGCCTCATCGAGCATCCGCCGGGCGCCGGCCAGGTCCTGCGGCTGGAGAGGACGGTTGCTCATCAGCGGCAGGATTCCCGCGGTCGTGCGGATCCGCCCGCGGGCCAGCTCGGCGACCAGCCGCCGCGGCGGGTCGAGGCGACGCCGGGCGGCCAGATCCACCTTTTGCATCGCCGCGGCCAGAAGGTCTTGCGTGTGGCCGGCAGCGTCCGCGCCGGACCGCGCGGCCGCCTGCCTTTCCACGGCCTGCATCGCGATCTCGCCCTGCAGGAGAGACCTGGCCGCCGTAAAGTCCATCACCCCCGCCACCGCGACCGCTATGCCCAGCGCCGCCGGGATCAGCCCCGCCCACTGGCGGTGCCCCGCCGCTGCGCCTTCCGGACCCCCGAGCCGCTCGCGCCACAGCATCCAGGCCAGGGCAACCGGCATCGCCAGGAACACCGCCGGCCCCGGCAGCCGCCACGAGACCCCCGTCGAGGCGTCCGCCAGCGCTGCGACGATCGCCCCGCCCAGCGCCGCCGCCAGCCAGCGATCCGGCCCGCGGACCCGCCCGGCCGCCGCCAGAAGCGCAAATGCCCAGACCGCCAGGCCCAGCACCAGCCCGAAGACCCCCAGGTCGGCCAGCAGCTCCAGCGGCTCGCTGTGCGCGTGCGAGGAGACCTGCCCCGACAGCGCCAGCGGGTCGGCCACCGAGTCCGCCTGCGCCAGGCCCGTGCCGAGCAAGGAATAGGCACCCGCCCCCCAGCCGCCGGCCGGTCTCGCCCCGGCCATCTCGAGGGCATCGCCCCAGGCATACAGCCGCATCCGCGCCGAGGCGTCACGCCCGCCGCCGGCGGCAAAGAGCCATCCCCGCGCCGCCGGCACCGCCAGCGCCGCGGCGATCACCACGATCACGGTAAACGCAATCCGCTGCCGCCGCGGCAGCGCCAGCCAGAGGCCGACGGCCCCGCCGATCAGCACCGCCAGCAGCGGCCCGCGCGAGCCGGTGCTCTGCAGCGTCACCAGCGTCAGGGCCAGCACGCCCGCATACAGTGCCGCGCGCCCGGCCGATCGCAGCCACGCGCCGCCGCAGCTGTGCAGCCCGTCCGCGCGATGAGCTCGGGCTCGCCACATGTCCCGAGTGGCCAGGATC
>JAWLBS010000396.1:0-4653 GCA_041687575.1 Phycisphaerae bacterium
CAATGGTTGCGTCGCGTACCCGGGGCGGCGCGGGTCGCAAACAGCGCGACCCGCTCTGCCCCGGGCTGGACAATGTCACCCCTGCGGGGTGAAGACGGCCGGCGTTTACCGCTCCCTCACGGTCGCGGCTCGTTGGCACAGGACCCGCGGCGGGCGCAGCCCGCCCTACATGGGCTCGTTCGGGCGCAACTCCCCTGCCATGGATTCCATGGCCGCCAACAGCGCGGCCATGGCATCCGAGGCCCGCGCAGCCCGCCCTATGTCACCGCGCACTGTCCTGCCTCACTGCGGCTTGTGCGACAGGTCGCGGGAGGCCTCCAGCTGCACCGGGGCGGGCGCGGGAGTGCCCTGCGGCCGGTACTGGTCCAGCCACGCATAGTCCACCGACGGGATGTGCGGGGTCCAGGGCACGTGGCGGTTGATCACCGGCAGGATTTCGCCCGGCTGGATGTAATCCGGGGCCGTAAAGGCGGTGCTCATGAAGAACGACACCGTGCTCTCGTAGCTCAGCCCGCCGTGCGTGCCGCCCAGCTCCACCCAGTCCCCGAACGACTGGTCGCCGTAGTAATACCCGTCGGCCAGGCTGACGACGATGTCGGCCGGGTTCATCACGTTGTCCGTCAGCGACCGGTAGATCCGCTGCACGGCGACTGGCATGGGCAGATCGCGGGTGGCGCGGAACCAGGCGTCGTCCGTGGCAAAGCCCTGCTCGTCCACCTCGCCGCGGGCACGCATCTGCCCGATGGCCTCGGCCACGCCGAGCGGGTCGCCCTCGACCGCCTCGTAGCGGAACAGAACCTCACCATCGCCGCCCGTGCGGACGATGTCGGCCGTGCCCTGGCGATTGATCACGCGGACCCCGTCCGCCGTCCGCCAGGCGATCGCGTCGACGCCCTCGAGCGCGAGAATCGCCGCAACCGCGCGGCTGCGCTCCGTTTCACTATAGCAGAACACGCTGCCGAAGTTGATCAGCCCGAACTTGGGGGCGACCACGTCGCCGGGCCTTTTCAGCCGGCTGGACAGGTTGAGCCCCGCCTGCTTCATCGCATCGTCGATCGCCACGTATTCGCAGCCGGCGAAGTTGTTGCCGTGGTCGGCCAGCATGGTCAGATGGATCCTGCCGCCGGCGTCGTAGACCATCTGCACGATCCAGCGGTCGAGCATGGCGAGGTACTCAGCGGCCTTTTCGCGGGTGAACATGTGGCAGATGCCGTCGGTGGAGAGCAGGTAGAGCACGACGTGCTGCTCGTCTTTCTTGCGGTCGTACACCTTGCGAGCGGCCTCGAGCTCGCGTTTGAAGACGCCGCCGGGATACAGGTACATCACCGCGTCCTCGATGGGACTCAGCCGGTAGTCCATGCCTTCAACCCAGTTCTCGTTCTTGCCGGAGAGATAGAAGTTCACGCCGCCGGTCTTGCGGCCGGTCTGACGGTCGAAGAACTGCGCCTCATAGCCGTATGGAATCCCGCTGTGGAAGATCTCATCGAAGACCGGATCGGTCACCGAGGGGAACTGGCTGACCATCCGCCCGGGCCGGCTGAACATGCGGAAGTGCCCCTGCTGCCACATCTGGTCGATGATCGAGAAGGGGACCCCGTCGAGCAGGAGGAATACGTGGCGGGTGGTCTGCGGGTCGAGCTTCGTGCGGTCGACGACCTGCTCGTAGGTGCCGTCGCCGTCACGGTCGAACTCGTGGTAGCGGACCTGCCCGGAATCCCCGAGGACCTCGCGGTATTCCATCCTGCCGTCGCCGTCGAAGTCGTAGAGCCGCGCCTCGGCCTGGGCGTCGCCCCGCTCCTGCACGGCGACCGGGGCCAGCCGGGGCTTGCCCGCGCAACCCGCCCAGAAGATACCCATCGCCGCCAGCGCCAGCCATCGCCCGAAGATCCGCATGCGTTTCATCTGTCAGCTCCTGAACCAGCCACTTGCCTACCCTGCACCCCAATGTTAGGCATCGAGGGTCCCGGCATGATGCCGGGGAAGGCATTACGCTGAAAAACTCCTCGCCCGCAAGCGCAACAACTGCTTGCGAATGTACTCCCTTTTAAGAAGTAGCGGTCCGGCGGGCAAGGCGCAGCCCGCAGTGCAACGAGCCGGCAGAAGCAGCGATCGCGCAGGCATCAGGCGCCGACGGGGTTGCGGCGACGGCGGGCGGGCGGGGACGGGGGGGGAATCGCGGTTGAAGCATGCAGCTGCGGGTTGCGGACGACAGTCGATCCGGCGGCAAGCAGGCGACAGCGCTGCGATGCCTGATTTTGGCGTAGGGGCAATGACGGAATGAAGGCCATTGCCGAACAGGAAGCAAAGATCCCCGCGGCGAGTGCATGGGGAGTACGCAACCAACTTGACACCCCTCGCCAGCCGCACTACACCTGACCGACCATATGTGCGGAGGAAACGCCCAATGCCCGAATACCTGGACAATCCCGCATCGCGGCGAGTGCATCGCACCGACGGTCACGCCGCCCTTACGCTGGCTGACGTCATGATCGGCACCGGCGGCGTCGAATGTACCCAGAACCTCTCGGCCACGCCCGACGCCGCAGGCGTTCTGCTGCGGTGCGCCGTGGAGGTGCCCGCCTTCGACGTCGCGTGCTACTTCGCGCCGATGCAGAAGTACGACCCGTTCGGCAAAGCGAACGAGGATCTTTTCCCCGACGGCGCAAACCGCTGCCAGCCGCTGGCCATGACCGACTGGCGCGACCTGAAGCGCGGCGGCATGTTCCTGCTGCTGCGGATCGCGCCGGACGACTACCTGGCGATCCTGCCGCTGGCCGGCGGCGAGACGATGGCATGGCTCGAAGGGCAGGACGGGCGGCTCGTGCTGGCGGCCGGGACTCTGGGCACGGCCGGCTTCGCCGGCGACGTGCCCCTGTGCGCGTGGGCGCGGTCGAAAGACCTCTACGCCGCCTGCGAGCAGGCCTGGCAGGCGGCGGTCGAACACCCGTTGATCGGCAGGTCCACCCGGCTGCGGCGCGACAAGCACTACCCGGCGGTCTTTAGCTACCTCGGCTGGTGCAGCTGGGAGCAGTACCATGGCGACATCGACGAGGGCGTGCTCGTCGAGGCGGTGCGGCGGATCGAGGCGTCGGGCATTCCGATCCGCTACGTACTGATCGACGACGGGCACCTGCACGAGGGCATGGGGGCGGAAAAGGGCGTGCTCAAGGGTCTGGATCCGAATGCAGAGAAGTTCCCCAATGGCTGGGGGCCTGTCCTTGCGACGCGCGATCCCGGGAAGGTCCGCTGGATGGGCCTGTGGCTGAACTTCAACGGCTACTGGGGCGGCGTCTCGCCGGAAAACGACCTGGGCGAGTTGAACGCTTACCTCGAGCCGGTGCCGGCCGGTGCCCTGCAGCCGAAGGAGGACCTGCCGTCGGCGACGGGATTCTTCGACGCAATGGTCGGGCGGGCGCGGCAGGCGGGATTCGACTTCATCAAGGTGGACAACCAGTCGGCCGCATTGAAGTTCCTGCGGGGCACGGCCCACCCGGTCCGCGCCGCCACCAACCGCGCCAAGGCACTGGAGGCCGCCTGTGCCCTGCACATGGATGGGCTGATCAACTGCATGGCCCATAACCAATCCTGTGTAATGAATACCCGCTGCAGCGCCGTGACCCGCTGCAGCGAGGACTACAAGGTCGATGACGCGTGGAGGGCCAAGAGCCAGCTGTTCAACGCCTACGGCAACGTCGCCTGGCTCGGCCAGACCGCGTGGTGCGACCACGACATGTTCCACTCGTGCGACCGCTTCGCCGGCGAGATCATGGCGCGGGCCAAGGCATTGTCCGGCGGGCCGGTTTACCTGTCGGATGCCCCCGCCAGTCTCGAACCGGCTTACATCCGACCGCTCTGCTACGAGGACGGGCTGCTGCTGCGCCCGCTCGCCCCGGCCGCCCCGCTGCCGGAGAGTCTGTTCATCGACCCGTACGCCGAGCCGAAGCCGTTTCGCGTGATCGCCCCGCTGGCAGGCCGCTGTGCGGCGGTCGGGCTGTACAACCTGACCGAGCCGAGCGTGTCGGTTACGGCGTCGGTCGAACCGGGCGATTACACCCACGCCGGGGCGATGATGCAGGACGGGCGGCCGACGTGGTCGCTGCCGGCGGAAGGGCTGCTGCTGGTCGACTGGAAGAGCGGCCAGGCCCGCCGGCTGGACGAGCCGCACGCGGTAACACTGCCGGGCTTTGGCGATGCGTTGGTGCTGCTGTGCCCGATCGTACGCGGCTGGGCGACGGTCGGCCGGCTGGACAAGTACCTTTCGCCCGCTGCGGTGGAGGTGCTGGCCGTTAGCGACGATGAGCTGCTCCTGCGGATGCACGAGACCGGCCCGCTGACGATCTGGCGGGCCGACGGCGAGGTTCGCTGCGACAAGGGCCCGGCCGAGGCGACGGGCGACGGCCTGTGGCGGATCGACCTGCCGGCCGGCGGGCGGGACGCGGTGCTGCGTCTGAACGTTTGAGCCGAACCGTCCGGCAACGACATGAAGTGCGGCGCGGAGCATGCCGCATTGAACCGAGCCGGCATCGGCGCCAACGCTCCAAACCCCAGGCGGATCGGTCGGCGGCAATATGGACTGCGGCGCCGCAGACGCCGCTTTGCCTTTCGTACGGGCCTCAAAACAGGCACCACCTCAGCACTTCGGCGAGAGCCCTT
>JAWLBS010000397.1:0-4652 GCA_041687575.1 Phycisphaerae bacterium
GGGGAAACAGCCCCGGCAACGGCGTGATCCGCAGATTACGCAGATTTCAAGCAGCAACAACGGCAGGGGGCAGGGATCAGGGGTCAGGGGTCAGCAACAGCCACGGATGAACGCGGATGAAACGCGGATAACGGCAACAGCAACGACAACGACAGGACTACCATGAAGGGCACGAAGAACACGAAGGAAAGCAACGACCTTCTTCTTGTCGTTCTTCGTACCACGAACCCGCAGCGTCTTTGCGCGCCGCAAAGATTTTCGGAGTCAGTTGTAGTCGTTTCACCTTGTCACCCGGTCACCTTGTCACCTTGTCACCTTGTCACCTTGTCACCTTGTCTTGCCGGCTTTGGTTGCGGCTGTCAGCCGCGCCAGGTCCTTCGTGGTTATACAGTCTTTTTTCTGGCGGGGCCGCTGTTTCGGGTCTTGGCTCTGAATGTCGTTGCCGTTGTTGTTGAATCTGTGCAAATCTGCGAAATCTGCGGAAGGTCGTTTGCTTCCCCCGGCTTCGCTACACAACAGCTACGCCGTGGCGAGGCCGGCTTCGCCAGACGACGACTGCGCCGTGGCGAGTCGCAGGATGACTTCGCGGCGTCTGCTCGTTGCCGGGCTTGTTTATCCACCTGGAGGCCCGGCCACTCGCGTCGCTGCGCTCGCTCGGGCGGACCGCCTGAAGGCGGTACTCCCATCGCCGCCTAAAGGCGGTACTCCGAGCTTGGCGGGCGTAGCCCGCCCTACACTGACCCCTGACCCCCGACCCCTGCCGTTGTCGTTGTCGTTCCCTGGCCACTGGCAACTGCCGTTCTGGCAACTGCCGTTTTCACCGACTCCGCAGGAACCCCGCCGTCGAGTTCAGGATCCGCCGCCGCAGCACCGACGCTTCCGCGGCCTCGCTCTGCCGCTGCAGGTCCGCCAGGTTCGCCCGGCAGAACGCGCAGCCCAGCGTCTCGAGGTGAAACGTCACATAATCCTGCCACTCCGGCTCGAGCGTGCCCAGCATGTGCGCGCCGATCGTGCTCCGCTTGGGGCAGCTCAGCCGCTGCTCCTGCCAGATTGCCGCCAGCACCGCGTCCAGCTGCTCGGGCAGTTCCAGCATCGAATCGACCGCCGGGTCGCGCGCGGCCTGCGGGTCCCGCCGCACGTACGCCTGCAGGTTCTTAAGGTACCGGTGCTTGAGCAAAGCGACCTGCCCCTCGGCCAGCCCGGCGATCTGCGCGATCTGCTTGTTGCGCAGCCGGACGTGGAAGATCATCTCGATCACCTTCAGGTCCCGCAGCTTCTGCAAGGCCTTCAGGTCGTTGATCAGGTCCGTCAGGGCCCCCGCCAGCGCCTCACGCTGCAGGTGCACCTGCTCGTCCCGCCGGACGTACCAGCTCGCCGTCGCCGCCGGACTGACCAGGTGACCGGCCGCATCCGAAGGCCCCTCGTTTTCGTCCGGCCGGACCATGTCCTGCAGCAGGCAGACGTTGCCCTTGCGCCCGCGGTACCAGTCGATGATCCGCCGGCGCAGGATGCCGAACAGGTACGTCTCCAGGCTCGCCTGCTCGCGAAAGTCATTCAGCCCCCTCAAAAACCCGATGAACGTCTCCTGCACCAGGTCGTCGGCATCGCCCGCCTTGCCCACCTTCGAGCGTGCAAAAGCCTCCAGCCGGCCGCTGTAGCGGTTGACCAGCTGCGTCCAGCCGTCGCTACTGCCCTGCCGGATCTGCTCGAGCAGATACCGATCTCCCTGACTCAAATCGCCCATTCGTCTCCGGCTGTCACTGTAGGGCGGGCTGCGCCCGCCAAATTTTCTTCTCCGTTCGCACCGGGTGCCATGGCCGCGCTGTTGGCGGCCATGGAATTCTTCGCATGTGCAGCGATCCCGCATCCTGCACCGCGTCCAAACGAGCCCGAAGCGTAAGCGAGGGTTTTCTTTCACCGCCGGGCCTCGGATCTCACCTGCTTCCGTTCCTTTCGCCCCTGACCCTCCGTTCACACCGCCCGCGCCGACAACACCTTCGCCGCCGCATTGAGAAAGATATAAACCACGCACACCAGCAGGATCAAGCCCGCCACCGATTTCACGACGGCGTACCTGTGTGCATGCTCCTCAATGTCGACGGTCACGCGGGGGCCGGCCGTGTCCACGTACCGGACAAGCGGCATGCGGATGCCGAACCCCGCTCCGATGACGTCGCCCACGAGCATCCGCCGGTTGCCGCCTGACTGCCCGTCGCCGTCGCCCACGTGCACCATCATGACCGCCGAATCAGTAGCAAGCGGTTCCGGTATCGTCCGCCGCAGCCAGAACCTGTCGTACGGCGGCTCCGGCGTGCTGACCTTCGCACGCGGGAAGGCCTTGCTGAGCGCCTCGATCGTGTACATACGCAGGTCCTCGTCAGCCGTGGGCATCACCTGGATCTCGGCGGGCGAGCCCCCGGCATACGGCCGGTCCGCCGCGCACTTCTTGACGATCTGCGCCACCAGATCCTTCACCGCGGCCTGGTCCGAAGGGTACACGTTCGGCGCCGACCCCGCACGACTCAATGCCACCGGCCGCCCGATGGACTGCTCCAGCGACGACACCGACCAGAGCACCAGCCCCGCCAGCGCAACCGCCCCCACGACCGGCCAGATCAACAACACGAATACTTTGTACACCGCTCTGCCGGCCGCCCCAGTCACCCCTGCAATCGCCGCCACAAGCCCGGCAACCAGCGCGACCACACCGCCCACCGCCGCGCCGACAAGCCCCGCCAGCCCGCCGATCAGTCCCCCCACGAGTCCTGCCAGCCCGCCCACAAGCCCGATCAATCCACCGACAAGGCCCACCAGCCCGCCAACCAGTCCGCCCACGAGCCCCACAAGCCCCCCCAAGAGCCCCAAGGCCAGGCCCAACAACCCTCCCACAAGCCCGAACCCCAGGCCCAGCAGTACCAGGCTCACTATCAGTATCCATCCCATCGCCCGGGTTTCCTTGCCCGCTGCCACCATGCAGGGCGGACTATGCCCATCACGCTGCCTGTTGTTCAGCCGTCTGTTGTTTTAAGCCGTCTGTCGTTCAGTCCCGCCAGGGACGCAACGTAGGGCGGGCTCTGCCCGCCGAAGTCCCGCCAGGGACGTCAGAACCGCTAAACCAGCAACAACACCACAAACACCCCGCCTGCCAGCACCGCAATCGCACCCGCCCGCAGCGACCACACGAAATACCCGCGCGTTGCCGTATTCAAAAAAACATACACCAGGCTCACCAGCGCGATCAGCCCGGCAATCGACACCGCCGCCCGCCGGAACCGACTCTGCTGCGCCGCCACCAGCCGGTCGCCCTGCCCGGCAATCTCCTTTATCCTCGCCGGCGACGCGTCGATCAGCAAGGCCATCTGGTAAATCTCCCCGTACGGCCGCTCGAACCGCTGCACGAACCGGTCGGCGATCAGCCCCCCTTCCCGCATCTGCACGCGAACCATCTGCTCGATTCGCGGAATATCGTTCGGGCCCGGCGCAAATCCCATCCGCTCGCGAACCAGCGGCTCGATCTGGCCGACCGCGTCCGCCAGCGCGCTATCCCGCGCCTCGGCGACGCTGACAGCCGGCTCGCGCGACATCGCCATCAGCCAGCTGCCGCCATGGCCGCTGACGAACCCCGCGAAATCGTCCACCCACGGCTTGTCGGTGTACAACACCTTCCGGCTGACCGCCCCTCGCCGGCCGGTCGCATCCACCCGCAGCACCACCACCGCCCCGTCCGATTCCGCCCGCGCCGACTCCTGCCCACCGGCCGCCTCCCTGCCAAAGTACACATCGACCGCCCGGTCCCCATCGCCCCGCACGGGCTCCCGCCCGGCCAGCATGACATCCGCGCCGGGATACGCCTTCTGCAGCAGGTCCACCGCCTCGATCAGCAGCGCCTGGCGGATCTTGCCGTCGACGCGGATGACCTCCGGCTCGAGATTTGTCGCCGTCAGCCGCGAAAACGCCGGTGCGACCTGCCCGGTGAGCCCCCGCACCGCCGCCCCCTGCGACTGGTAGACGTCCGGGTCGAAGTGGTCGGCCAGCAGCCGCTGCGGCTCGCCAGAGGAACTCGCCGCCGGAACCTGCTGTAACGCCGGGGCCTCATCAACCACCGACGAGTCCGGTGCATCCGTGGCCTGCGACTCCTTGTCCTCAGCCGGCTCGGTCGGCGCATGCAGCAGTTCCCGCTTGCGCGGCTCCGCCACCGGCACGGCCTCTGCAGCCGGCAAGGACCGTTCACCATCCCGCCCCTGCGCCCACGCCACCGACCGCGAACCGCGACGATTGTCCTGCCCACCCCACGCATCCCACGGCGCGTGCCACCGCGGGAAATGCCGCTCCCACATGCGAAGATGCCGCGACCCTTCCTTCGACAGCAGCCCCCCGCCCACGATCGCCCCCACGAAGATCATCGCCACCACCGTGCGAAAGATCACTCGCCGCGCGTGACGGTCGTATACGAACGCCCGCACGAACATCCGCACGATCAGCAGCACCACAACCAGGGCCAGGAAGATCCTCATCGCCTAGACTCCTCTGCCCACGGCCGGCAACGGCTCCGACCGCCGCGGCGGCCAGGCCAGCACCATGATCGAAAACAGCAGCATCAGGCACGCCATGATGATCCCGCCGCTTTCGACGCCCCGCAGCACGTCGTTGAT
>JAWLBS010000398.1:0-4640 GCA_041687575.1 Phycisphaerae bacterium
AATCGCCGGCCGACGACGCAAGGCCGGTCGTGGACGTACGACTACAGGTGCTTCGAAGTACCAGGAGACGTGCCCGGCATGTTTTTGATCCGCATCTGCCTGATGGCCTTTAACGCCTTGCGGGCCAACCTTCTGCGCAGCCTGCTGGCCACGCTCGGGGTGATCATCGGCGTGGCGGCGGTGATCACCGCCATGTCGATTCTCGAGGGCACCCGCCGCGAGATCATGGATACGTTCCAGTCATTCGGCGCCGACCAGATCATCGTCTGGCCCGCGCGGACGCGGGCGGGCGGGCGGGCGGTCCGCAACGCCGACACCCTGACCCTCGAGGATGCCGAGGCCCTGCAAAACAGCGGCAGCGAGCACATCCTTCGCGCGGCGGCGGAGGTGCAGGTCCCCGGTGTCGTCGTCAAGCACGGCAACCGCAACCGCCAGTACTGGCTGCTGGGCACCAACGAGGCCTACTCGGCGATCAATCGCTACACGGTGGCCAGGGGAAGCTTCATCGACGCCACCGACGTGATGAGCGATAACAAGGTGGTGGTGCTCGGCCACGAGGTCGCCAATGACCTGTTCGGCCACGGCAACCCGGTCGGCTTCCGCGTCAAGATCCAGGGCATCGGCTTTCTGGTCATCGGCGTGATGGAAAAGAAGGGCACCCTCGGCCTGCGCAACGTCGACAACCAGGTGATCATCCCGGTCACCACCGCGATGCGCCGGCTGCTGGGCACCAAGACCGTCAGCAATATCGTCGTGCAGGCCCGCAACCCCCAGAGCCTGCCGGCCGCCCAGACCGAGATCAAGAAGGTGCTCCGCACCCGCCACCGCCTGAGCCCCGGCCAGAGCAACGACTTCGACATGTTCACCCAGGAGGAGACGAAAAAGCAGCTCAACCAGACGGTCAAGCTGCTGGCGGTGGTCCTCTACAGCATCTCGGGGGTCAGCCTGGTCGTCGGCGGGATCGGCATCATGAACATCATGCTGGTCTCGGTGACCGAGCGGACCCGCGAGATCGGCGTGCGGATGGCGGTCGGCGCCCAGCGGGGCGATATCCTCCGCCAGTTCCTGATTGAGGCCAGCGCCGTCAGCCTGCTGGGCGGGCTCGGCGGGATCCTGCTGAGCATCGGCTTCAACGGCGCACTGGAAAACATCACCACCGTTCTAAAAACATATACCCCCTGGCGGACGATCATGATCGCCGTGACGATGGCGCTGATGACCGGGGTGTTCAGCGGGATCTATCCGGCGTACAAGGCCAGCCGGCTCGACCCGGTCGAGGCGCTGCGGTACGAGTAGGGCATCATCCTTCATGAACGGCTGTGACCAGCGCCTCGACGTTCTCGAACGGCGCGTCGTTTTCGATCTCGACGTAGAAGATCGCCCCGCCGCCCAGGTTCATGTGGATGTCGCGATACCGCCTGACCGTCTCGCGGATCTCGCGGGGCGTGCCCAGCGGGATCAGGCGCTGGCGGTCCATGTGCAAAAACAGCGCCGTGCGATTGCCAGCCGCCTCCCTCGCGAAGGCCTCGGGGTCGTACAGCCCGATCTGGTGCCAGAGCACGTCGATGCCCAGGTCGACCAGGTCCTGGTACAGCGGATACACCGCCCCGCACGAGTGGTACAGCACCCGCCGGCCGGCCGCCTTCACCGGGGCGATCAGCTCGGCAAGCCGCGGCTTGAACACCTCGCGGAAGACCCGCGGCGAGATCAGCAGCGAGTCCTGCGTGCCCCAGTCGTCGCCGAACGAGACCACGTCGGTGCCCAGCGCCAGCGAGCGGACGAGGCTGCGGTGATAGTGCTCGACCATCCGGTCGAGGAAACGCATCGTCGCCGGCTCGCCCAGCGTCACGTCGACCAGCACATCCTCGAACGGCCGCAACCCGTGCAGCCTCTCGAACAGCGACACGCCGCCTTCGAAGATGACATAGTTCTGTTTGAGCCGGGTGATCCGCTCGCGGTCGCGCTCGAAGGCCTCGCCCTCACACGGCAGCACCAATGGGAAGGTGTAGGTCTCCATGTCTTCGCGCGTGGGGATCGCATGCTCGTGCGGATGGCCGGCGATGCCGAAGACCCGGTACTCCCAGACCGTGCCCCAGGGGTCCTTCTTCAGCTCGTGATACCGCCCGTCGGCGTCGAAGGCAGACGGGTCCGGCTGCGGGATCTCGTCGAAGGTGATCGGGTTGTCGGACGGGTAAGCGGCAAACAGGTCCAGCAGCTTCTGGCCGTGGACGTACAGCCCGGCCGGCGAGGCGTGGTAGAACACCGGCAGCCGGTCGGGGTTGTCGAAGTCGAACGCCTTGAGCATCCGCTGGCGCGGGGTCATCACGCGGTCATCTCCTGCAGGCACTTTGAGCTCGCCGATCGTGCCGGGTGTCTTACCCGAACTGATGCGCCCGGACAAGCTGCGCCACACGCTGGCGGGCCACAGGGGTCTGACCCCGATTCGCACGCCTCCCACCGGAACCAGCGCCTGAATTTCATGGCGGCCCGGATGCTTGTGTACGTCACCGGGGTCTGACCCCATAGCCGCGGGGCCGGGGCGTTCTCCCAGGGGGTCAGACCCCGTTGAATCTTTTAGATCTTGGTGCCCCCCAAGGGAATTGGCGCGTGGATCTGAATGCGGGCGTGCCACCAGGGGTCTGACCCCGATTCGCACGCCTCCCACCGGAACCAGCGCCTGAATTTCATGGCGGCCCCGCTGTCTGTGCACCTCACCGGGGTCTGACCCCGCGTCGCGGGCGTCGAGGCGCTTGGCCCAGGGGGTCAGACCCCGTTGAATCGTTCATGTATCGTTGCTCCCAAGGAAATTGGGGCGTTGATCCGAACGCGGGCGTGTTGCCAGGGGTCTGACCCCCGTCAAGCACCCGCCCGCCACCAATCGCCGGAGCCCCCCATGTCACTCGAGGAGCGCCGCCTCGTTGCCGCAGGCAACCCGGCGGGCTAAACTGACATCCGTCGTTTATGTTGTGTCGTCAGTCGCCAGACAGGCGGGAGCCATATGGACGAATCGACCCTCCGAAAGTTGTTGCGCCGGGTCCAGGCCGGGGACGCCTCGATCGACGAAGCGCTGGGCAAGTTGCGGTCGCTGCCGTTCGAGTCGCTGGGCTTCGCCCATGTTGATCACCACCGCAGCCTGCGGTGCGGCTTTCCCGAGGTGATCTTCTGCCAGGGCAAGACCGTCGAGCAGGTCGATGCCATCTTCGACCGGCTGGCGGCCACCGGCTGCAACGTGCTGGCGACGCGCGCCACGGCCGCGATGTACGAGCGGGTCCGCGCCCGCTTCGCCAAGGCCGAGTACAACGAGCCCGCCCGCTGCATCACCCTGCGCCAAAAGAAGGTCCGCGCCCCCCGCGGCGGGACGCGCGTCGGGGTGGTCACCGCCGGCACCGCGGACATTCCCGTCGCCGAAGAGGCCCGGGTGACCTGCGAGATCCTCGGCCAGCCGGCCCGGGCGTTCTACGACGTGGGCGTGGCCGGGCTGCACCGGCTGCTGGCCCACTACGAGAGCCTGCAGTCGATGAAGGTGCTGGTGGTGGTGGCGGGGATGGAAGGGGCGCTGGCCAGCGTGGTCGGCGGGCTGGTGAACTGTCCGGTGATCGCCGTGCCGACGTCGGTGGGCTACGGCGCGAGCCTCGGGGGGATTTCGGCCCTGCTGACGATGCTGAACAGCTGCGCCTCGGGCGTGTCGGTGGTCAACATCGACAACGGCTTCGCCGGCGGCTATCAGGCGGCGCTGATCGCCAACCAGGCGGGCGGTTCGCGGCGGTGCTGAGCAAACGCGCACCGGCGCATGACACGACGCGAGGTGAGATATGAAACCAAAGTACCCCACGGCTATAGTCATTCCCTACGGCCCGAACGACAAGACGGTGACGAAGCTGGTCGCCAGCGTGATGGACAGTTCCGACCGGATCCTTGCCACCGAGCGCTGGGTCGCCAGCGACATCCTCAACGACGAGCAGATCGCCCGGCAGATGTACGAGTTCATGCGGACCTACGGCACGAAGACGGTCGTCAGCGCGACCGCCGTTCTCGGCTGTCCGCACGAAGAGGGCGAGGATTTCCCCGAGGGCGAGGACTGCCCCTTCTGTCCGTTCTGGAAGGGTAAGCAGGGCAGCGGCACGACCGATTCGCGGTGGGATGCGCTGAAGTCCGTGCGTCAGGAGCGGCTGGGGTTCTCGTATCGGTTCTGGTTGCCGTGAGGGGCGTGGACCTGACATCGGAAGCCCTGGAAGTTGTGCGTCAGCGCCTGCGGTACTGGAACGTGCTGGCCTCGCCTGATGAAACCACCGAGTTCTGGATGCAGTACAAGGAGCCGCGGGCGGCATAGGAGCTGCTTGCTGACGTCAGGTTGCGGTAGGCAACAGCAGCGTGCATCGTTCCCAAACAGCAACAGTTCTACCAAGACCGTCAAAGACGCTTCAGCTCCCCGGTGATTTCGGCCGCGGTTGCCGGATCGCATTCCTCCACGCGCAAGATTCGAGCACCGACGCCGGCGCTGCGGATATCCTGAATCGCGCTCAGGATGGCGTCCTTCAGCGAATCCGCCTCACGAGTGAATGCCATACTCAAAAGGCCGTACTGAATGCTCAGCGTCGCATCGTCACAGCCGGCACTGAACAGCGCATCCTCGACTTCCT
>JAWLBS010000399.1:0-4633 GCA_041687575.1 Phycisphaerae bacterium
ATATAATAGTAGCACCACGTCGAACGGGCCGGTCAGCGGCAGGCGGGTGGCGTCGCCGGCGAGGAAGGTCAGGCCCTCGCAGCGGGTCCGGGCGGTCCGCCAGGCGGTGAGGATCTCGGGGTCGCTGCGGATGTCCAGGCCGGTCACGCGGTAGCCGAGACGGGCGAGGGCCTCGGCCTGGCGCCCCAGCCCGCAGCCCAGGTCGAGCACGCGCGCAGCCGGGGCGACGCCGGCGGCCTCGAGCGTCTGCCGGGCCTGGCGCGCGTGGCGGCGGGCCTGGGCGACCGAGGCGTCCTGGGGGCTGGCGGTTTCGGATCGGGTCGTTCGTTTCGTCATGTCGACTTCCGCTGCTGGTTCGGGTTCGATGTAAAGCGGTGTCTTCGGCACCGTTGGCGTGCAGGAGCGATTCTCCGTACGCAAGACACGGCCCTGCGGCGCAGGACCGTAGCACCCGGCGTTTACCGCTCCCTCACGGTCGCGGCTCGTCCGCGATCGGTGGGAATTGTCCTGGTTTCCAACCGATCGAGCAAGCGGCGGCTGACGGCCTGGCCGTTGGTGGGGCTCGCCTGGCCGTGCCGGGCGGCGTAGTAGTGTTCGATCATCTCGGCCAGCAGCCCGGCGCATTGGGGCAGTGCCTTTTCCACGCGGATGGCGAATTCACGCGGGGTCTCGGCCGGTTGGCGGACGTAGCCGTGGCGGGTCAGGCTCATGACCACCCGCTGGTAATAGCGGATGCCGGTATTGCGGGCGGCGCGGGCGCGGCGGCGGCGGCGGTTCCACTGCAGCAGGGCCCGCACGAGCTGGACCAGCAGGTAGCCCGACAGGCCGAGCACGCCCAGCAGGCCGAGCCAGTACAGAATCTTGCCCAGGGGGCTGAGGGTCTCGGGCCCGACGATCAGCTCCTGGAACGTCCAGACGAACCCGGTCCAGCTCCGCTCGGGGCGGTACGAGGGCTTGCGCATCCAGTCGCCGAAGCTGCCCAGCAGGGCCTGGCGATGCAGGATGTCGTACGAGACGACCCAGCTGGACCACTGGAACTGCAGGTAGTCCAGCACGCTTGCCAGCCGCGCCCTCAGCGACGAGCGGGTGGTTGGTGTGGCGGCCGACGGCGTCGGATCGAAGATCCGCCAGCCGCTGTTCGCCAGCCACACCTCGACCCAGCTGTGCGCGTCGCTGTCGCGGACGGCATAAAAGCCGCCGACCTCGTTGTACTGGCCGCCGCGAAAGCCGGTCACGTAGCGGGCCGGAATGCCCACGCTCTGGCAGAGCACCGCCAGGGACGTCGCGAAGTACTCGCAGTAGCCGCGGCGGGTCTTGAACAGGAACGTCTCCAGCGCGCCGTACCCGCCGCTTCGGCCGGCGGCATCCAGCGAATAGGTGAAGTCGGGGCCGCTGAGATACTCGTTGAAACGGTTGACGATCCGCTCGTGCCAGATCGGCTCGGCGTTGCCGACCAGCGGCGTGCCGGTCACTTCCGCGGCGAGCGTGCGGGCGAGCGCGTCGACCTCCTGGTGGACGGCGGGGTAGTAGATGCCTGGTCGGTGACGGACCTGGGGCGCGAGCGGGAGATCGTCATCGCCGCCGGAGGCCTCCTGCGGCCTCTCGTCCAGGATTGCGGCGGACGGCGGCGACGGGTCCTCGCCCGAGGCGGGCGGCGCCGTCGACGCGGGGCGGGGGGGCTCGCCGGTTGCGTGGCGGTCCCCCTGGCTGCGGTCCTCAGGCATCAGCGGCCGGGCGGCGGGCAGGGCATAGGCGGGTATGCTCTGGATCTTGTAGTGCACGGCCGCGGGCAGCCGCTCGGGGGGGACCAGGGTGTCGTCGCGGGGGTTCCAGAGGACCTCCGAGATCTCGTCGCTGCCGACGGCGGCGGGCACCGGCATGCAGAACAGCCGCGGCGGGCGCCCCGATTCGATCCAGTATTCCTGCTCATCGACGGGGACCTTTCCCCGCTCGAACGTGCGGAACGTAACGTAGCCGCTGCCCCGCGCCAGGGGGATCACGACCAGGTCGCGCCTCCCCCGGTCCTCCCAGCCGTGGCCGTTGTAGTAGTTGTAGGCCATGCCCCGCATGTACGGCTGATTGCTGGCCCCGCCGACGTTCTGGCCACCCGTGGTCAGGCGGACCCGCATGTAGACGCGGTCGGACTGGCGGAGCGTGCCCATATCGTTGAGGCTGGAGGTCTCGGAGAACCCCGTGACGGTCGCCGCCCCCGTGTGGAGGTTCGGCTGCAGGGGCGTTCGCAGCCGCGGGAACGTTGCGAAAACCACAAACCCCACCGCCAGGCAGAACGCCCCGGCTACTGCGGCGATCGGTCGCCACCTCTGGCCGGCGATCCGCGGCGGCGCCGGCTGGCCGAGCCGCGGCAGGCGGTGGCGTTCGGTCAGCAGGTGCCACTGCAGCAGGGCGGCCGGTGCGGCAAACAGCGCAACCATCAGCGCCACCGCGTAGGTGAGCTGCCCGCTGACCATCGCGCCGACCACCAGCAGCAGCCCGGAGATGATCAGCACGTGCGCCGCGTCGCGCCCAGTCCCCAGCTGCCAGCACTTGAGGATGGCCACCGCGATCAGCCAGTTGGCGACCGCATACACACCAATCGTGCCGGCGCCGAAAGAGGTCGCACCGATCAGCAGGGCGAGAATCCCGGCGACGGCCGCGCTGGTCCCCTGCCGCAGGCGGACGCGGCCGGTCCGCTGGGTCCGCTGAATGCCCAGCGCCGAAGCGAGCGGTGCCGCGACCGCCAGGATCCATAGCCCCTGCGCCTGCGAGACCGGCAGGACCGCGACCGTCAGCAGCAGCCAGAGCGTCCAGGACAGCGGCCCGGGGATAATCGAGTCGATCGGCCTGCGCGTCATGCCTGCCCCCCTTGCCGCTGGCGGGGGAGGCGGGAGATGCCCGGCGATCCGGAGGCGTCGGCGAATTGTGCGACCGCTGCATCGGCCGGCAAGACCGGCACGCCCGCCCGCGCATCCGACAGGTCGAACCAGTCGGCCAGGTTGTCCGGCCAGAGAATCCGGGTTGGGCCGATCCGCTGGGTCAACCGGCCGGCGGCGGTCGTGGCCAGCGACTCGGCGTCCGGTGTGCGCGGGTGCAGCAGCATCGCCCGGCCGCCCCAGCGGGGTCCGGCGGGCCAGTCGGCGAGGAGCTCGGCCAGGTGTCGCCGGCCGGCCGCCTTCAGGATCGCCAGTTCGTACAGCAGGCGGTGCCGCGTGGTGTAGCCGCCGGCCGGGGGGAGCACGACAGCCGTCTGCCCGTTGGCGATCAGTCCGACGTGCCAGCCGCGGTCCAGGGCGTCGCAGGTGAGGCTGGCGGCGGCGCTGACCAGGTCGTCGAGAACGGTCCCGTCGGGGTCATCGGCCAGCCCGGCGGTTTCGAGCACGAGGCTGACGCGTCCCGGGCTGATGTCGGCCATCTCGCGCACGACGATGCGGTCGAGCGAGGCGGATCGCCGCCAGTGGATCCAGCGGACGTTGTCGCCGGGGCGGTACTCGCGGATGCCGTAGAATTCGTCGATGCCGGCGTGCCGCTGACTGCCCTGAGCGCTTCGCGCCTGCGAGGATGACTGGACGCGGCCGAGCCAGTCCAGCCGCGGTCGCCACAGGGCGGGCCACACGAGCATCCGCCCGGGCAGCCGCAGCGTGCGGACGGTACGGACCAGCCCGAACGGGAAGCGGCTGAGCAGGCGGACCTCGTCGAACGTGTGCATCCCGCGACGGGCCGGAACGATGCGGACCTCGCCGGTGACGCTCGTCCGCGGGGGGACCTTCTCCAACCAGGTGGCGGGAGTGTCGAGCCCGTCGCCGGTGCCGTCGATGACCCAGAGGCTGTTGGCGGCGGCGCGGGGCGAGTCATTGTGGATCTCGTAGCGGATGTGGCTGGGCCGACCGACCGCCGCCACGTCGGGCAGCGTCCGCCGGACGCGGATCCGCCGCACCTGGACCCCCGCCAGCAGGGCGTTGAACAGGATCGCCCCGATGCCCAGGCCGAACAGCAGCAGCAGCAGGTTCAGGCCCGGGTTGGCGGCAACGAACCCCAGCACCGCCAGCATGAACAGCAGGCCCGTCCCGGCGCGGGTGGGCCAGGTCCGCGGCCAGGCGCGGCGGCCAAGCGGCGCCTCGGTGATGCGGGCGACCTGCCGGCGGGACAGGTCGATCGGTTGGTCCACACTTGCGGTCACGGCTGGCTCCCGGGTCTTTGAATCGGTTCGCACGACCGGCGGCGCCGACCGGCCGATTGTTCGGGCAACGTGGCCGGGCGCCGCGACGGTCCGCTACTCGGGCACGACGGTGGCCGCCAGAATTTCCCTGATGATCTGTTCGCCGCTGCTGACCTCGCCTTCGCGAAGGTACGACCGGGTCACGACGCGGTGGGCGAAGGCGGGCACCGCCAGGACCTTGATGTCGTCGGGCACGACGTAGTCGCGGCCGGCCAGCAGGGCCGCCGCCTGGACCGCGTGGACCAGGGCGAGCATGCCTCGCGGCGAGACGCCGACGGCCAGCTGCGGGTGCGACCGGGTGGCGTCGACCATGTCCAGGATGTAGTCGAGCAGGGCGTTGCTGATCTTGACCTGGCGGGCCTGCTCCTGCATCTCGAGGATCTGCTCGGTGTCCATGACCGGTTCGAGCTCGGCCAGCGG
>JAWLBS010000400.1:0-4617 GCA_041687575.1 Phycisphaerae bacterium
TTGGCCGGCTCGAGCTGCTGCCAGTCCAGGTCGCCCAGCGCGTAGAGGACATGGTGCGAGACCGCGCCCTGCCTGTCCGGTTTGCGGAGGACCTCCTCGATCCGGCCGATCCGGTCTGTTCGCCGCGAGAGCTGCATGGCGATATGGGCCCACAGCGCGTAGGAGGCGTCCAGGGGCTCCTGCTCGTGGATGGAAAGGGCGCGGTCCACGGCCTCGTCGAACCGCCGGCCGTGCATGGCCAGGGTGAACAGCTTCTTCTGGCGGTCCAGCGGCGGGACGAACGAGAGCCCCCGCTCGTAGGCCGCCTCGAGCAGTTTCGCGTCGCCGGCGGAATGGGTCATGGCATTGACGATGCGTCCGCCGACCGCCTCCCGCATGGCGGGATGCTCATCGATCAGGGCGTCGATCGCGTCGAGTACCTGGTCCGCTGGCCGGTCGTGGTCGATCAGAAACCGGATGTAGGGGCGGGCCCCGCTGTCGTAGCGGAAGGCGATCTGCCGCCAGACGTCGGCGGCCTCGTCTATACGGTCATTGGCGGCCAGGGCGACGGCCAGGCCTTCCAGGCCCGTATAGCTGTACGTCTGCGCGCTCCTGCGCCCCCAGACGAGCGCCTCCTGCTTTTGCCCTTGCTCGACCAGCCATGGGACCGCCTGGCCGATCAGGTTGCTCAGGCCGATCGACCACTCGCACTCGTTCATGGCCCGGCGGACGACGGCGATGGCCTTGTCGCGCTGGTCCCGGCCGGCGTAGAAATGGGCGAGGCGCTTGTAGGCCCAGTCGTCGTCGGGCGCCAGCGCGATGATCCTCTCGCATGCCGCGATGAACCTGTCGGGCTTGTTCTGTCTTTGGGCCCGGGTGATATCAACGTGGAGCAAGGCCAGATTGTAAGGGATCCTTTCGAGGAACGGTTCGATCGCATCGTCGGTCTGACTCTGGAAGCGCAGGACCAGCGACGGGCTGTAGGTGTGGGCATCGACGGCCAGGCACTTCCAGGCCATGCTGTTGCTGTGCATCCCATTCCCGTCATACATGGCGGCCACGCACAGGTCCGCCCACTCCCAGGCGCCGCGGCCGGGCCAGAGGGTGTACGTCTGATGGCCCAGGCGCGGCATGCCGTACCGCGATTCGAAGATGAAGGTTCCGATCGTCGGCAGCCGCCTGCCCCAGGGGGTATCGAGGGTAAGAGCCATCTGCTTCTTGGCCTTGTCGGTTTGCTCGATCGACAGGAGCCCGCAGGCCTTGAAGAACGCTCCCGCCCCTGGCAGGGCCCCGACACCTTCGGCGGCGGCGAAGCAGAAGTCCCTGGCCGCCTGCGGCACGCCGAGGCGCGTCGCAAGCATCTCGGCCTGGTCCAGCAGGGCGAGCAGGAACAGGCCTCGGCGCTGGTCGGCGACGTCGTGAGGGGGCAGGCACTGCCAGTGCAGACGTGCGTTCCGGTCATCGAACGTGACCGGACCCGACGGGGTCGTCCGGGCTGCCTCGTACAGGGCGAACAGGTCGGCGACCGTCGCAGCCAGACCGTCTGGCTGGGACGTTCGCGCCGGCCCGTGGTCGTAAAACGCCCAGGCGATCTGCGAGGCAGCCGAGGCAAGATCGTTCTCAGTCGCTTGGACGTGCAGCCGATCGCAGAGGCTGCGGGCGATGCGGCGGCGGAGGTCGGCGGGGATCCGCTCGTCCGGCAACAGGGCCGCGACGTCCCGCCCGAACGTCAGGCTGATCGACAGGCCGGGCGAGCAGAAGTTCTCGCAACTCGTAAACAGCGAGTAGACCGGCGAGCGTGCCTGTTCGGCCAGCGTCGCGCCGGCCTCTTCCAGCAGATCTTTCCGTCCCGATTGCCTGCACGCGGTGATCCAGGCGAGTTGCTCGATCCGCGTGGCGTCGGGCACATCCCGCCTGTCGAGGCTGCGGTAGTCGCGGGTGGCGAACATGGTGATGGCTCGGGCCAGCGGCGTTTCCCGCTCGTCCGGCGGCAGGGCGCGGACCATCGCCAGGGCCTCGTCCGGGTAGCCGACCACCAGGGCCGGCAGCGCCATCGCCAGCCGGTCCTCGGCCCCGGCGGGCGGGGCGAGTCGCCGGGCGAACAGGGCGTGGGAGACGGGGCCGGCCAGGAACCGCCCGCCTTCATAGAAGCGGGTGTAGACCTCGCCCATCGCCAGGACCGAACCGCACATGCCCGCAGCGTAGTGGGCCTGCGGACAGCGGGGGGCCTCGTCGAGGACGGCGTCGATCCGGCCGGCCGCATCGAGCACGTCGCGGAGGCTGACCTGCAGGGCCGTTTTTCTTGCTTCGTCGAGCACCGCTCGCTGGTCGGGGGTGGCGGGTGTGGCCGCCGGCTCGCCGGCCGGCAGGTCGAGATGCGCGGCAAGGCCTTGCCGAATGCCGTCGGCAAGCTGCTCGGTGCAGGCTGTCAGGACGTCCCAGTTGGTGTAGGTGACGGGGACGGTGGCGAGCCGCACGCTGCGGTTCTCGTCGAGCAGCAGGTCGGCCTGGAGCAGGTGTCCTTCGAGGCACTTGTGCAGGCGGGCGAACCGGTAGGGCGGCGTGCGGGACTGCAGCAGCGCGCCGTCGGCGGCGGGCGTGAGGAACACAGACGACGATTCGAGGTCCATGCCTGCACGGCACGCGATTGAGGGCATGTCATACTTGCTGTCGTTGTCGATCCGGTCGACGGTGCCGCTCAGGACGAAGTCGCCGGTGACCGGCACGCAGACGAACTGGCCGTGTTCGAGCCACTTCTTGTCGGCGTCCTTTCCCGTCTCGTACTGGCCGCCGAAGGTCGTTACGGTCCACGTGTCGTCGCCAAGTTCGGCATCGGCGGGTCTGGCCGGCTCGCCGATCGTGACGTTCTGCGGTTCCGCCAGGGGCTGGCCGTCGAGCCGCAGGTCCCGGATGCTGTTGCGGATGGTCCGGCCGCGGTCGTCGTAGAACGCGAAAAAGCCGACGAACGTCTTTTCCGGCAGGTCGAGCCGGACCTGGCCGACGTTGACGTACTGCCGGCCGTCGGCGCTGGCCCAGGCGGTGAACAGGTCGCCGCGGCGGACGAGCTTCACGTGCGGCAGCGGGGGCAGAGGCGCGGCGCTGACACGGACGCGGGGCCAGGCCTCTTCGGAGACGTCGTCCAGCTGGTCTATCGGCCAGAACTTTGCGTGGCGGCCGGTGCGGGCGGCCAGGTCAATGGCCACCAGGCGAAGGGCGGCTTCCGGCACGAGGCAGTCGTAGGTGTCGGCGTATGCCTGGTCGGGGGCCAGCAGGTGGACGATCGGTTCGGCTGCCGGTCGGGCTGGCGTTGCGGCGGGGACCCATGCCGAGGGAATCAGGGCCAGGACCAGAGCGACTGTGTACACGAGTTGATGCATCGCAAATCCTCCGGAACGGCTGGTGTATGAGTGTCATCTCAGTATGACCGGTGTCGTCCCGTACTTCAAGCAAGCTCTGCGCGGCGGCGGCCTTGTGCCGACGGAGGGTGGGGTTTATTCTCTCGGCCTGTCGGAGTCGCCATGGTTGTCACGGCGACGACCGCCGAGGTGGTGCCGGCTCGGCAAGACGGTCAAACTGACCCGGCCGCTGCGGATGGATGGCGGCCAGGCGACCAACGGACAGACAGGGGCCGGGCGGCGGGGCCGCTCGCATGCCAGGATAAGTTCATAAAGAAGTGAGACAAACGGACATGGCAAAGAAGAAGGTTCGTCTGGGCCTGATCGGCTGCGGCGGAAACATGAGGGCCCATGCCCAGCGTCTGCTGGAAGACGGGGCGGAGATCTGTTGCGTGGCGGATCCGTTCGAGGACGCCGCCAAGGCGCTGTTCGAGCGGGCCGGGCGCGAGTTCCCCTGGTACGACGACTGGCGCAAGATGATCGTCGACAACCAGCTCGACGGCGTGGTCATCAGCACGCCGCACAACGTGCACTACGAGCAGGCGTGCGAGTCGCTCAAACGCGGTCTGCACGTGCTGGTCGAAAAGCCGCTGACCCCCTCCAGCAAGCAGAACCAGGCCCTGCTGAAGATGGCGGCCGAGCAGAACAGGATCCTGATGGTCGCCTACCAGCGGCGCTTCTGGCCGACCTACGCGTACGGCCGGGAACTGATCCGCAAGTGTCAGCTCGGCGAGATCAAGGGCATGGTCGGCTATGTAACGCAGAACTGGGGCCGGGCCGGCACGTGGCGGATGGACCCGGTGCAGGCCGGCGGCGGCATGCTGATGGACACCGGCAGCCACTTGGTCGCCTCGACGATCTGGATGATGGGGATGCGGGTGGTGGAGCTGTCGGCCGTGGTCGAGAACTTCGACCAGCCGGTCGACATCAACTCGCTGGTGACGATGCGGTTCGAGAACGGCGCGATGGGGACGCTGAGTTTCATCGGCAACGCCGGTCAGCACGATGAGCGTCACAGCTTCCACGGCACCAGGGGCAGCCTGGTCTACCACCTGCACGGCTGGCGGGTGCAGTCCACGCTGGTTAACGACGAGCCGATGAAACTGCCGGCCAGGTACAAGGAGACGTGGCCGGACAACGAGTTCCTGAAGTACGTCCGCAACGGTGGTAAGGGCTACGTGCCGCCGGTCTTTGCGGTCGAGGTGGCGAAGGCGACCGAGGCGATCTACCGCTCGGCCGCCGA
>JAWLBS010000401.1:0-4596 GCA_041687575.1 Phycisphaerae bacterium
GCGAGTCGGCGGCTACGCCTTCGGCAACCTCCTGGTCGATCGGCTGTGCTACGGCCTGCAGGCGGAACCGTGCGACGTGACCGGCCCGGCGCGGATCCTGGATAACGCGTGCGTGCTCGTCTCGTCGGTCGACGCGGCGGGTACGGCGCGGCTGCACGAGGACGGCGCCGCCCAGCGGGTCGCCTGCAACGGAGATGACGGCGACGCGACGAACGTCCGCGCCGCGGCCGTCCGCGGCCAGGACGGGCGCGAGTACCTGCTGGTGGCGAACCTCGGGGCAGGGGCATGCACGGTTGCGCCGTGGCAAAGTCGTGATTACACGGATGTCGTGACCGGCAAGCCCGTGTCAGCCGCGGATGTGGCGGCGCTGACGCTGCAACCGGATGAGGTCAGGCTGTTCGTGCGAGGTTGACGTAAGGTGGATATGACGCCCGGCTGCCGGCGGCAGCGGCGGGCGCAGCCCGCCCTACTGATCGCACACCCGCAACCGGAACCACTGACGGCGGCCGACGCGCAGGACGTCGCCGTCGGCGACCTTTACCGGCGTGTCCTCCGGCGTCAGCTTCGTATCGTTCAGGCGGACCGCGCCCTGCTCGAGCAGGCGGCGGTGCTGCGAGCGTGACAGGTCCGGCAGGCACAGGCGAAGGATCGCGCAGGCGTTTGCGCCGGTCGGCACGTCGATGGCCGCCGCGTCGGCCGGTGTGGCACGCTGCGAGAACGTGCGGTCGAACCACTCCGCCTCGGCGGAGGCGACCTGCTCGTCGTGGTACCGCGCCACGATCGCCGCCGCCAGGTCGCGCTTGGCCTGCATCGGGTGGACGGAACCATCCGCCAGACCTCGCTCGATCCGGCGAACCTCGTCCATCGGCGTGAGCGTGTACACCTCCAGGTACGTTGCGATCAGCCGGTCGGGGATCGACATGACCTTGCCGAACTTGTCGCGCGGGCTGTCGGCCAGGGCGATGTAGTTGCCCAGGCTCTTGCTCTGTTTCTCGCGGCCGTCGGTGCCGGGGGTGATCTTCGTGGTCAGGACCACCTGGGGCGTCTGGCCGGCCTTTTCCTGATAGAAGCGTCCGATCATCTCGTTGAAGAGCTGGTCGCTGCCGACTATGGTCAGGTCGGCGCCGAGCATGACCGAGTCGTACCCCTGCAGCACCGGGTAGAGCAGTTCATGCATGAAGATCTCCCGCCCGGCCGCGATGCGCTTCTGAAACATGTCGCGCTGGATGAGCCTCTGGTGGGTCAGCATCGCCAGCAGGTCGAATATCTCGGCGAGGCGCATGGTGTCGTACCACTCGCTGTTGCGGCGGACCTCGAAGACAGCCGGGTCCGGCCGGAGCACCATGTGGACCTGTTCGAGGAACGCGCGGGCGTTGGCCTCGATCTGTTCGGGCGGGATGATCTTGCGGGCGTGGCTCTTGCCGGTCGGATCGCCGATGCGGGTGGTGAAATCGCCGATCAGGAAGATGACCTTGTGGCCGCAGTCCTGCAGGTGCCGCATCATCCAGAGGTTGACGGCGTGGCCGATGTGCAGGAACGGCGCGGTGACGTCCACGCCGTACTTGATGCGCAGCGGCCGGCCGGAGGCGAACCTCTGGCGAAGCTCATCCAGGGAAAAGACCTGTTCGGTGGTGCGGGCGAGTTGGTCCATGTCTGGTTGTCGCGTGTCGTGCATGTTGATGCATCCTTGTTTTGTGGCAGATCGGGTTTCGCGCATGAAAAAAGGCCCGCTCCGGGGAGCGGGCCTTTTTGCCGGTCAGTTCGCAAGGGGAATCTTACGTTGGGCCGCTCCTCCGGTAGCGCGCGCGGTAATAGCAATACACTGCGTAAGCGGCGCTGATTGCCATGATGGCGCTACCCGGATTGTCGGCCTGTGTACGCTTCATGTAGAAGAATATAGCGGCCGGGCACGGCCGCGTCAATCAGAAATCAGAATACCGCATCCCGGCGGCGGCGAGGGTGGCGGCGGGCCAGAACCACAGCAGCCCGGCGGGAGGGGTGGACGACTTCGACCGCACGCCAGCCCCGGCTACCCTTAGGATATCTTGCACGGCCCACAAACCCCGTAGTCGGTTGCTATCCACCTTCGTGTGCTGACGGACGAGTGGCCGCTGATGGCAAAGATGAGCGTCCGGCGGCGACTGCCGAGCGCTGTGCTTCAGTGGGAATAGTCATGAGCCGATGCTTGAGTTCCCGGAACATCCGGTCGAGCGGGGCATCGAGCGCCTGCAGTTCCCGCTTCCGCTCAGCGTCTTGAAGCCTGTTGGCGGCATCATATTCCGTCTTGTATGAGATCCGGTGCTCCCGGGCCCGATCCTGTAATTGCCTGAGGATCGACCATGCGGCCTGCTGCTGGCCGGCATCGAGCTTGTAGGTGACGATGAACCTTTCGACGTAGCGGGTCCAGCTGTCGATCGGCTGCGAGGCAGGCGAGGGCTGGGTCGAACCGGCCGTCTCTTGCGGGCGCGAGAGGGTGTCCAGATTATCTGCGCTTTTGGGCTGGACCACAGCCTCGGCGGTGGTCGCCTTGCCGGAAGCGACCTGGACCTCGGCGACCTCGCCTGGGGCGGTTCGGACTTCGACGGTGTGACTGTCCTTCCAGAGTGGGGGGGCGAACCGGCTGACCCGCACATCGCCGGCGAACACGCGGTCGAAGACGAACTCGCCTTCTGCGTTTGGCTTCGTGTAGTAGCCGTACATCACCGCAGGTACGCCCCGGTTTGTGGTGTACTCGACCGCTTCGCCTGTCAAGTACTCGAGGTGGCTGTGCCGTGGCAACGGCAGACGACTGCCATCTACGTGATCGAAGGCCAGACCAACCTGTTGTTCGGACTGGCGATCGCCTTCCATCCGAATGGTCCCCTTTATCCGGGCCCATGGCTGAAGCGTGATCTGCGGCGAGGCTTCGATCTGTCTCTGCGAAACGTGAGCCCAGCCCTTTTCATGGATGACGATAACCGCGTAGGTGTCTCGCTGAGGCGGCAGATGAAACCCGCCGTCAGCATCACTCCTGAGGATCGGGCTGCGGCCGTCCAGGCCCTCCCCGTTGTTGTACACGCCGACCCATCTGGCAGGCGTGGCTATGCCTACCTCCGCGCCGGAGGCAGACTCACCCGACGGCAGGCGAACGCTGCACTGCAGACCTTCTCGCTTGTGCAGTACGATGTGGATCTTTTCGTTCGGATCGAGCGGTACGCGGTGTTCGGCGGCGTAGTAGTTGGGCGCCTGCACCCAAAGACTATAGGTTTTGGAAGACGACGGCTCAGGCCTCCGCAGATCGAGCTGAAATCGGCCTTCCTGGAAGGCTCGGCCTGGAAACGGTTCCCACCTGACGTAGTCCGAGATGAAGTCGTGTTTTCGCTGGACGCCCAGAAACACCCGAAATCGCTCAATCGCACGACCGGTTGCGGCGTCGACAACTCGTCCTTGCACAGTAACGGTTGCCGCACGGTTGCTGGCAGCGGTGTCCGTTCCAGATGTCGATGTGGTGACGCTGGTTTCTTTCGGCGCGGCGGCGGATGCGTCTTGTGCATGGGCGAAACCGCACATGCTGAAGAACCCGGCAGCGAACACCGCCAGCACGACCATAAAACCCGATACTCTGTAAATAGGAACAACCACCTGTTATTGCTCCGCACCGCGGCCTTCTTTCGCTCTCCCTTCGTCCAGGCGGGCGGCAGCGGCCGCACCCCCGCCGGCCCGGACGGGCCTCCAGCCGGGCGAGACGCCGGGTGCTGCCCAAGGGCCGGAGCCGGTGGCTCGTGCGGTCCCGAGTGTGGGTCATATCTTGCCAACCGTGAGTATCCGTGTCAACAACTGATCGACACATGCGCTGCGGGCGTGTCGAATTAGAAATCAGTAATGGCTCCAGATCGTTGGTGCCGGCGATCACGCCGATCATTCCAGCCGCCGCGGCGGATTCCCGGCTGGCAGGGGCTGGGGCGGGAAATGCAAAGCGGCGTCTGCGCCGCCGCACTCCATATTGCCGCTGTGCGATCCGCTTGGGATCGGAGGCGTTGGCGCCGATGGACGCTTGATTGAAAGCGGCGTCTTCGGCGCCGCAGTCCATAGTTGTGCGGCGCCTACTCCGGCGCGAGGAAGACGAAGCTGGACCGGCCCGACGGGTCGGCGACGCGCAGGCGGATGCCGCGGTCGGACTGCTCGGCGAGGGCCTGTTCGAAGGCCTCGACGGTGTCGATCGGGGTGTTGCCCACCTGCAGGATGGCAATGCCCGGCCGCAGGCCGGCGGCGGCGGCGGGGGAGGCCGGCGCGACCGCGGTGATCAGCACGCCCTGGACGGGGCGGCGGTAGCCGAACTGGCGGGCCAGCCGCGGGGTGAACGGAGCGACCTCCAGGCCGAGCTGGCTGGACAGGCCCTGCGGCTCGCCCGGCTGCACGCCGACGATCGGCTCATCGCCGGGGGCGGAGGCGACGGTGACGTCCAGGGTCTGCTTCTCGCCGTCGCGGTAGAAGTCGACCGGCACGGTGGTGCCGGGCGTGACGCCGGCCACCTTGTTGCGCAGGTCGTTGATGCTGTTGATGTCGTCGCCGTTGATCGCGACGACGAAGTCGCCGGGCTGCAGGCCGGCCTCGGCC
>JAWLBS010000402.1:0-4561 GCA_041687575.1 Phycisphaerae bacterium
CGTTGCCGCGACGCGGCTGCCGTACGCATTGGATTCGTTCGCATGGCTTCTATGGATTGTATGTGGTTGCCCGGGGCGGGACAGCGGGCATCCCGAAGTATGCAAGGCTGTGTTCCGGCGATGGGCACCGTGTCGGGCGATACGTGCCTGCGATTTGGTGCAAGGTCATGGCGCGCATCCAGGGGCGGCACCTTGCCGCCCGGCGGGTGGTGGCGGCCGTCGAGGGGGCCTGCGGGGCAGCCAGAATTTTTTTCATCGGCTCGGTCGCGCCGCTATATCTTGAGCTGCTTGAAGCTGCGGCAGGGATGCTGCGATCGGCGTGCGATTTTGCGAGGGGGACATTTGCCTGCTTGCCGGGGCGGGGTATAGTTTTAGTGTAGCCTTTGATGAATAACCATTGGGTTAGCACCAAAGGTGAGAGCGAGAAGCATGACACGAAGGTGTCATGCTTCTCGCATTTTTATGCGCTATTGGCGGGCACAGCCCGCCCTACAGTTTCTCGACTGCGGCGACCAGTTCCTTCACGTGGCTGACGCTGGCCTGGAAGGCGGTCTTCTCGTTCTCCTGGAGATTGACCTCGATAACCCGTTCCACGCCACTTGCGCCCAGCACGCACGGCACGCCAACGAAGTAGCCGCCCACGCCGTACTCCTTGTCGCAGTAAGCAGCACACGGCAGAACCCGCTTCTTGTCGCGGATGATCGCCTCGGCCATCTGGACCGACGCGGCCGAAGGGGCGTAAAAGGCGCTGCCGGTCTTGAGCAGGCCGACGATCTCGCCGCCGCCTTTGCGGGTCCGTTCGACGAGCTGCTCGATCCGCTCAGCGGGCAGTAGGTCGGTCAAGGGGATGCCGCCGACGGCCGTGTGACGGGGCAGCGGGACCATGTCGTCGCCGTGGCCGCCCAGCAGCAGGGCCGTAACGTCCTCGACGCTGACGTCCAGTTCCATGGCGATAAACGCGCGGAAACGGGCGGTGTCCAGCACGCCCGCCTGGCCAACCACGCGGTTGGTCGGAAAGCCGCTGGTCTTCCAGGCGATGTAGACCATGGCGTCGAGGGGGTTGGACACGACGATCAGGACGGCCTCGGGGCTGCGGCGGGCGGCCTGTTCGGTGACCTCGCGGACGATCTTCGCGTTGGCCGCCAGCAGGTCGTCGCGGCTCATGCCGGGCTTTCGCGGCAGGCCGGAGGTGATGATGATCACGTCGGAATCGGCAGTGTCGTCATAGTCGTTGGTGCCGACGATGCGGCTGTCGAAGCCTTCGACGGGGCTGGACTCCATGAGGTCCAGGGCCTTGCCCTGGGGCATGCCCTCGACGATGTCGAGCAGGACGATGTCGCCGAGCTCCTTGGCGGCCGCCCAGTGGGCGCAGGTCGCGCCGACGTTGCCGGCGCCGATGATGGAGAGTTTGGCTCGCTTCATGATGGCTCCTTGTACGGGTGCATCGCATCGGGTCTCGCCGGTTCTGCGGTGTCCGGCGAGAGGTATATTTCAGCCGTTCCGGTAAATCGCAGGCCGCTGGCACCGCGTGAGGCTGCGGCGCAACTGGTTGAGCGGCTTAGGTCGGGGGATTATAGGGGGGCGCGAGGTCGGCGGCCAGAGAGGGGGTTCGCTTCAGTCGCCGGCGGCCCATAGGGCGGTCTGGTACTTCGTGTAGTGCGGGTTAGTCGCCGCGCATCCAGAGGACGGCCAGGTCGCCAGGCGGGCGGTTGCGGGGGACGACCGGGCGGACGTTCTTCCGGGCCGAGTCGGCGGTGACCGGCTGGCTGTGCCAGGTGGCGCCGCCGTCGGGGGTGGTCCACTGCTGGATCTCGTGGATGCCACGGACCTCGCGTGAGAGGTAGACGACCGACGGGTCGCAGCAGGTTGGCGTGGTCGTCTACCTGCAAGGCCGTATGGAGCGTGCGGGTGGTCAGCCGGCGGTCGTGGTGATCCCATGCGGCCACGACGATGTCGCCGCGGCTGACCCAGCCGAGATACGTGCGTGCGTACTGCCCCTGGTGGTACACGGCCCGGGGGTCGGCGAACCAGCACCAGGCCCCATCCTGGACGATTTCGCGAGTGTCTGTCATTCCTATCCCTCGCAGGTCGAGGGGAAAACGTTCGCCGGGGCTATCCTCGGCAGAACGGTTGGACCCATTCCCTCGCTTTCGAGTGATCATTGCGCGGCAGGAGGTGCATGTCCAACGCGGCGCGCGTCCCGGAGACAAGCTGGTGCGGGCATGTTGCGGTTGAGCGGGCCGAAATCTACAATACGGAGGGTATCTTAATAGGAGTGCCGATCTTGACCATGTCCGACAACAAGGGCCTCGTTCGACGTGCGTGCGCAAGCCGCCGGCTGCGATCCGGGCTGTTGGGGGCAATCGTTCTGCTGGCGGGGTTGCAGGCCCTTTCCGCACAGACGACGCAGCCGGCAGCGGACGGGCCGGGCGGCGTGAGTGCGACGCAGCCAGCCGCGGATGAGCCTGCGCGCTACGAGAGGGCGTTCATCATTCTCGTCGAGGATGAGATCTCCGACGTCACCTTCGAGAGCATCAGGCGCCGCACCGCCGAGGCCGGCGAGCGGGGGGCGGACCTGCTGATCTTCGAGATGAACACCCCCGGCGGGCAGGTCGGCAGCATGATGAAGATCACCGACTTCATCAAGACGCTGCCACAGTACACGGTGGCCTGGGTCAACACCAAGGCCTTCAGCGCGGGGGCAGTGATTGCGATCGCCTGCAACGAGATCGTTGTCGCGCCGCGGGCGACGATCGGCGATGCGATGCCGATCATGATGGGGGCGGAAGGGCCGCAGGCGATTTCGGAGGGGATCCGGCCGAAGGTGATGAGCCCGCTGCTGGAGGAGGTCCGCGACTCGGCGGTGCGCAACGGCTACAACCTGCTCTTGTGCGAGTCGATGATCGTGCCGGAGCTGGAGGTGTTCTGGATCGAGAACACCGAGACGGGCGAGCAGCGATTCGCGACCCGATCGGAGCGGAACGACCTGTTCGGGGTGGAAGCGCCGGCCGGAGTGAGCGCGACGCAGCCGGAGACGGTGAGCGTTGCCAGCCGGACGGATTGGCAGTACGTGCGGTCGACCCCGCTGCTGCCGCGGGTCAAGCAGCCGGTCGTCTCGTCGGCCGAGCTGCTGACGATGTCACAGAACGAGGCGATCGCCTTCGGGTTTGCCAAACCGGAGATGATCGCCGACGTGGCCGAGCTGGAGGCCTTGTACAATACGCAGGTCGTCGACCGGCTGGTCACGACCTGGAGCGAGGACCTGGTGGCGTGGCTGACTTCGCCCCTGGTGCGCAGCGGGCTGTTGATGCTGGCGTTGCTGGCTGGGTACATGGAGCTGAACACGCCGGGGCTCGGGGTGGCTGGCGGGATTGCGGTGGTGTGCCTGGCGCTGTTTCTGGGGGCGCCGTACCTGGCGGGGCTGGCGGGTATCTGGGAGATCCTGCTGGTGGGGCTGGGGATCGGCCTTTTGATGGTGGAGATCTTCGTGATCCCGGGCTTCGGGGTGGCGGGCGTGGCGGGGGTCGTGCTGCTGCTGGTGGGGCTGGTGATGAGTTTCGTGCCGGAGGGGATGCCGGGCGAGGGGCCGTTTAATTGGCCGGACACCAGGTATGCGGTCGAGGCGCTGCGCCAGGGGGCGCTGTCGGTGATCGGGGCGCTGGTGGTCTCGGCGATCGGGATGGTCTTGCTGTCGAAGTATCTGCGCAGGCTGCCGATGGCGAACCGGCTGGTGCTGGCCAACCCGACGGCGCAGGACCTGGACCTGACGAGCTGGTTCGCGGACCTGCCGCACGTGGGCGAGCGTGGGACGACGATCAACTCGCTCCGCCCGGCTGGCAAGGCGCGTTTCGGCACGAAGATGGTGGACGTGGTTGCCGATAGCGAGTTCATCGAGGCGGACCAAGCGGTCCAGGTGACCGAGCGGGCGGGCAATCGGGTTGTGGTGCGGAGCGTGAAGGCGCCGGACAAGGCATGAACGAGATATTGTTCAGATCTCTGGGGTTGCTGCTGCTGGGTCTGGCCCTGATGGTGGCCGAGATCTTTCTGCCGAGCTACGGCGTGCTGACGGTGCTGGCGGTGGTGAGCCTGATCGCCGGGGTGGTCTCGGCGTTCAGCTACGGCACGGATTTCGGCTATGCGGCGCTGCTGGGGGTAATCCTGTTGCTGCCGATGTTTGCCTGGGCGGCGATCAAGATATGGCCGCGGACGTTCGTCGGGCGGCGGATCGCCCCGCCGAACGAGGAGTTTCGTCCGGCCGAGATGCCGAGCGATACGAGTGCCGCCTTGCGCCGGTTGATTGGGCAGACGGGGCGGAGCCTCACGCCGCTGCGGCCGGTGGGGACGTGCGATTTCGGCGGCCGGCGAGTGGAATGCCTCGCCGAGAGCGGTATGATAGACCGCGAGATGTCGGTCGTGGCCATCGAGGTGCAGGGCCAGTCCCTGGTGGTCCGGCCGGCGTAGCCGATCTTTTCCAGTGAAGGCGTGGTGCAGTTCAGGATATTTACCGGCAATTTCTGCCGCATGTACAGTGCATCCAGCTGCGTGAAAGGGAGAACCCATG
>JAWLBS010000403.1:0-4539 GCA_041687575.1 Phycisphaerae bacterium
AGACGTACCGGCCGTCAGTAACGTTGACGTGGCCGCCGTGCATGCCCATCAGGCCGGCCTCGCGGACCGGGGCGTCGCTGGCGATGGTATCCTTCAGCGGCACGCCCTGCATATCCTTCGGGCGATCGACGCCGAAGAGCTCCAGGATCGTCGCCGGCAGGTCGATCGTCTGAACGAGGCTCTCGCGGCACTGGCCCTTGACGCCGCTGCGCGGGTCCCAGATGAACAGGGGCGTGTTGGCAACTTCCTGGTAGAACGGCTGGCGCATCTTCTCCCACTCGTCGTGCTCGCCCAGCAGCGTGCCGTGGTCGGTGTTGACGATCAGCATGGTGTCCTTCCACATGTCGTGCTCGTCCATCATCGCCAGCACCCGGCCCAGCTGCTCGTCGCAGAAGGTCGCCAGCGCGGCGTAGACCTTGCGGATGTGCTCGCGCATGTGAGGCTCGATCTCGGGGAAGTGCCCGTAGTTCGGCCAGTCCCAGCGCGGACCCTGGTAATCCTGTTCGTAGAGCTCGATCAGCCGCTTGGGCACGAAGTACGGCTCGTGCGGGTCGAAAGTCTCGATGTGCAGAAACCAGTTGTCCTGATCGCTGTTGCGGGCGATGAACTCGCAGCCGGCCTGCATCGTCTGCGCCTGGGGCATCTTCTCGTCGCTGTCCATGTGCGGGCGGTTGACCCAGTCCTGCCGCCACCGCGCGCCGCTGCGGACCTGATAGCAGTCGGGGATCTGCGGGTCTTTGACCTGGCCGATCCACGGGTCGCCCTCCTGGCCGCGGAAGATCTCCCAGGTGTTGTACTTCGTGTGGTAGTTGGCGCCGCCCTCCTCCCAGTAGTGGTAGTGGTCGCTGGCCAAGTGGCTGTAGACGCCCTTCTCGCGGAGCAGGACGGGCATGGAGTCATCCCACGGCTCGAGCGGGCCCCACGAGCGGTGCAGGAAGTTGTACCTGCCCGTGTGGATCTCCCGCCGGGCCGGCATGCACGGCATCGACCCGACGTAGCTGCGGTTGAAGGTGACCGCCTCGCGGCCGAGCCGCTCGAAGTTCGGCATCACCGTCCAGTCGCACCCGTAGTTCGGCAGGAACCGCCGGCTGAGCGTATCGAACATCACCATAATGCAGCGCATGGGGGAAACTCCCTTCTCGTGTGCGGGTCAGGCGTACGCGTTCACTCGGCAGGGCAGATTACCGCGAGGAGACAGGGTTGGCCAGTCATATCACCTGCAACCCGATATGCGGTGCCATCAGGTCGAAATCCGAGTCGCTGTGGACGATCCCGAAACCGTGCTCGGCGCAGAAGGTGCCGATGAGTACATCGATTGTCTTTCGCACCGTCACCCCCTTGCTTCGCAGGAGGCGATAGTTGGCCGCGGACTTCTCCGCCATCCTAAAACCGACCATCTCGAATTGCGGCAATGACAGGAGCAGCGACGAGACCTCGGCCCGCTGTCGAGGGAATCGAATGCCCTGCACGACCTCGCAGTAGACCAGGTCCCCTATGCCGACAAGGTTCCGTTCGAGGCACCGATCAACCTTCTCGACGACTGCGGACTCACCGCTCCGCAGAAACTCGATCCAGGCCGAAGTGTCGACAATGACCACGTCAGTCCTTCCTCATTTCCTCGAGATCGCCCTGCCAGTCGATCTTGCCTTTGAGGCTGCGCAGCTTCTCCTGGCTGCTCACCTGGATGAGCAGACGCAGCCCGGACTCTATGGCGGACTTCTTGGTCCGGCATCCGCTGGCGCGGAGGGCCTTGTCCATCAGCTCATCATCAATGACAACATTGGTCCTCACAACACACCTCCAGAATGTGTATCAAGCATACACATCAACGGTTGGCCATGTCAACGCCCAGAAGGCATGATGCCAAATATTGCCATTTGCTGCCATACATGCTATCCTCATAGTATGGCTAATCAACAGACCAGCATGAATATCTCTCTTCCGGAGACCATGCGGCAATGGGTCCAAGAGCGGATCAGCGCCGACGGCTACGGCACGGCCAGCGAGTATTTCCGCACGCTGGTCCGCGAAGACCAGAGACGCAGGGCGAAAGAAGACCTCGATCGCAGGCTCATCGAGGCCCTGGACAGTGGCGATGCGGTAGAGCTGACAGATCGCGACTGGGAACATATCCGCTCAACCGTCCGCCAGCGGGTCGCAGACAGGGCCAAACGAAAATGATCCGCTCGCCAGTCTGCTACACAACCACGACGTTCACATCTGTGCACCGGGTGAAATCCCGGTCGCCGGTCAGAATTACGTCCGCCTGCAGTTCGATCGCCGTTGCCACGTGGATCGCGTCAGGTGTCTTGAGGTTTAGCCGCGCACGCAAGTCGGTAGCTCGCTCGATAACGGACGACGTGATATCGCCAACATCCAAGGAGTGCCGGGCAAAGAAATGATCGTAGACTGCCAAGAGTGCGGCATCATTTCTGCGCAGGGGATGGACCCGGCACTCCAGCCGCGAGAGGCGAGACGTCAAAACCTTGCCGCGGCTATTCTCCACTTGTCTGATGTGGTCGAGAACAGTTTGGCGAACGGATGCGGCGCCCTCTACTGCGTAGATGATTGCGCTGGCGTCGAGGTAAAGCCTCATGCGCCGGACTCCCAGCCGGCCCGCTCTTGGCGAAGCTGCTGGTCTATGTCCTCACGCGTCCGGTTACCCGGCGGCAGCGCACTGAGAAAAGCGGCAAGACCCTGGTCTTCCGGAGCGGACTCCCGCTTGGGCCGCAGGATCACCTCGACCTCAGTCGTCACGTTCGCGACCGGTTCATCCAGCTCGATGCTTCGAGGGCCGGTCAATCGCCCGCGAACAAGAATCCCGTTCTCCATGGCTGCTCTCCTGTCTTGATGAACATTATACCAATCATCCGACTACAGCCCACACCCCCCTCCTGCCGATGGATCTCCTGTGCCCCCTATGTCCTATAAGGCATTGACGCCGAGGCCCGAGGGGCCAAAAATCAGCGTAGCCGTGATAGAAAGCATCGTACGAGATCCTGCCGTCAGACAACTGCTCGACCGGTTGCAGGCCGAACCGACAGGGGCCGCAACCGCCGCCGGGCCGGGGGGATCTGCTGCGCCACTTCTGGCCGCGGCGGCCAGCGCCCGGCTTACACGACCCATCCTCTACATCGCCGCCCATCTCGAAGAGGCCGACCGCGCCGCCGACGACCTCCAGACCTTCACCAGCCGCGAGGTCTCCATCCTGACCGCCTTCGAGACCCGCCCCGGCGAGGGCGCCGCGGCCATCGAGATCGCCGCCGAACGGGCACGCATCTGCGCCCGCCTGCTCGACGGCGGCACCCCCAACCCCATCGTCGTCGCCCCCATCCAGGCGATGATGCAGGCCGTGCCGACACCGAAATCCCTCCAGGCCGCCACCCGCTCGCTGCACGTCGGCCAGACCGTCGACCCCGACGACCTGGCCGGCTGGCTCGTCGACCGCGGTTTCGAACGGGTCGACCAGGTCGAAGAGGCCGGCCACTTCGCCATGCGCGGCGGGATCGTCGACATCTACTCGCCGGGCCTGGACGACCCGGTCCGCATGGAGTTCTTCGGCGACCAGGTCGACTCGATCCGCACCTTCGACCTGGGCACCCAGCGCTCCGTCGAGCAGCTCCAGCGGATCGAGATCACCGCCATCCCCACCGGCGCCGAAGACCGCGACACCTGCCCGTTCTTCAGGTACCTGCCCAAGAGCACCCTGGTCATCCTCGCCGAGCCCCTGGAAAGCATCGAGCTCGGCCGGCTCGTGCTCGAACGGCTCGACGACCACACCGGCCTGTACTCCCCCGAGGCGGTCATCCGCCAGTCCGGCGAGTTCGGCCGGCTGCACATCCAGCGCTTCGGCGCGGGCCTGGCCGGTGCGACCCTGCACATGCGGGTCAACCTGCTCAGCCGCTTCAGCCGCGAGACGGGCGAGGCCGTCGACGAGCTGCTGAAGATGGCGGTCGAGACCGGCGTGATCGTCTACTGCGACTCGCCCGGCGAGGTCGACCGGATGAACGACCTGCTCCGCCAGCACACAAGCAACATGGTGCCGGCCGCCCTGGAGGTCCGCCTGGGCCTCGTCCACCGCGGCTTCGTCTGGCCCAAGGCCAACGTCGCCGTCGTGCCGCACCACGAGATGTTCGGCCGCGCCGAGCCGCGGCGGCTCCTGCGGCGCGTGCCGGCCGCCCGGCCGATCGAGTCGTTCCTGGACCTGGCGCCCGGCGACTACGTCGTCCACGTGCAGTACGGCATCGCGAAATTCGAGAGCCTCCAGACCTTAAAGCAGGACGACCGCACCGAGGAGTACCTCACCCTGCGGTTCGCCGGCAAGGCGACCCTGCACGTGCCGGCCAGCCAGATTCACCTGGTGCAGAAGTACGTCGGGGCCGCCGGCATCCGCCCGCACCTCTCGCACCTGGGCGGCACCCGCTGGAAGCAGACCAAGGAGAAGGTCGTCGCCGCCATCGAGGAGATGGCCGAGGAAATGCTCCGCGTGCAGGCCCTGCGCCAGGCTCGATCGGGCATCGCCTACCCGGCTGACACCGA
>JAWLBS010000404.1:0-4536 GCA_041687575.1 Phycisphaerae bacterium
TCGTGCGGCCGGCCGATCCGCTCCAGCAGCCTGTGGAACTTGCGGTTCATCGGCAGCAGGAAATCCTCCGTGCCGCAGCTCAGGTGCAGGGCGACGTCGCGATTCGTGCGGCGGGTAACAAGATGGCGAGGGTCGCGCTGGCGGCGGTGGTCGGCGCCCTTGCCTCGGGCGGGGCCGAAGACGCGGCGGGCCCATTTGCCCCAGACCGTCGCGTGCAGCGGCGCGGTCACCCCGGAAAGGCTCGCGGCGGCGCAGAACGTCTTCGGGTGGCGCAGCGAGAGCGTCAGTGCGCCGTAGCCGCCCATGCTCAACCCGGCGATCGCCCGGCTGTCCCGCTCGCCGCGGACGCGGACTTCGGCCTCGACAACCGGCATGATTTCCTTGAGAAGGTGGTGCTCGAAGTCGGCCGTGCCGTCGTACCACTTCGTGTAGAACGTGCCCGCCCCGTACAGGCCGTCGCCGGGCATCGCCACGATCAGCGGCCGGATCGCCCCCTCGCCGATCAGCCGGTCGAGCGTGCGGTGAACCCGGCCGCGAAAGACCCAGTCCAGCTCGCTGCCCCGGCCGCCGTGGAGCAGGTAGAGGATGGGGTACTTCCTGCGGGTGCGGGCGTAGCCGGGCGGGAGGTAGACCAGGACGCTGCGGCGCTGGCCAAGCCTCGCAGATTCCACCGTCAGCGGCACGATGCGGTCGAGGGGGTCGCTGCACGATTCTGTCACGGGGCGGGCGTCGCGGTTGCGGGCGGGCATGGATTCATCCTATTGCGGCGGGTTGCAGGTTTTGCAGGGTTCGTAGCTGGCGCGGGCCTCGGCCAGCGGGATGGCCTTTTTGCTCTTGCGCAGCGAAGGGCAGTGCTCGCGGTGGTACTTCGTGCCGGAGTTGGTGATGTAAACGATGGTCTTCTCTTGTTCGGGGGACGGCGTATCGGTAGTAGGCGGCCGATTCCCTGTCGTTTGCGTCGGTTCTCCCGTCGCCGCGCGTTGGGTGGCGGGGGAACCTCCATTGGCGGCAGTGGGGGCGACTGCGGCAGGGGCGCCGGGGGCCGGCAGGGTCGTAGCGGCGGGGCCCCAGATCCCCTTGTGCTGCTCGCGGGCGCGGTCGCGCCAATACCTGAAGACCTCCTGCGCCGCCTCGGGCCCGCCATCAACGGCGGCGTCGGCATAGCCCAGACGGACCAGTTCCACGTTCACCAGCAGCCGGTCGGGCCAGCGGTAAATCAGGTAGCAGGCGCTGCCCCCGCCGTCTTCGGATGCCGCCTGGCCCGCACTCGCAGCGGGCACGAGCCAGACGGTCTCGCCGACGAGCAGGCGGCGGAGGAAGTCGGCGGCGGTCCCGGCGGGTTCTTCCCCATCGGCCCGTACGCACGCCAGGCGGACGGTGAGGGTGTCGTCGTCTCGCCGGACCGTTACCGCCGCCGGGCTGTCGACGGTCTGAACCACGGCGAGCGGGGCGCTGGCCAGGGGCGACAGCGGCAAGGCCGGCGGGACCTCGACAGCCGGGGCGGCGGCCGACAGGGCCAGGACAAGCACCACGGATGATATGCCAACGCGTTGTAATGGCATGGACGGGCTCCTTGGTTGTCGATACGAGAGGCCATGATAATTGCAGACGCGGGCAATGCAACGGAGGGAGGGGACCCCAGCGAGACGAGAGGGCACACGCGTTCGAACGGGGGAAGACGCCCTCGCTCACGCCGCTCACGCTTCGGGCTCGTTCCCGCGGGATATGGAGTACTGTGCATCCGGCGGAAGAGATGTCCTCGCTTATGCTTCGGCACCCGACGGTTCTTTCGCCCCTGGCGGGGCTTTGGCGGGCGCAGCCCGCCCTACATGGGCTCGTTTGGGCGCGGTCCAGGATGCGGCAGCGCTGCGCATGCGGGGAGTTCCATGGCCCCTGCCGTTCACTGGCAACTGGCGACTGGCAACTCTGGCAGTACAGCCCGCCCTATCAGACCCGGCTCGCCTGGCGCTCCCGGTCGAGCAGGGCCCGCTTGAGGTCCAGGCCGCCGGGGGCGCTGAAACCGCCCAGGCTCGAGGCCGCCACCACTCGGTGGCACGGCACGACCAGGGGCATCGGGTTGGCCGCCATCGCCCCGCCGACAGCGCGGCTGGCGGCGGGCGAGCCGGCGGCCGCGGCAAGCTGCCCGTACGTGCGAACCTCGCCGGGCGGGATCCGCATCGCCTCGCGCCAGACCTTGCCGTAGAACGGGGGGAAGCCCTCGAGATCGAGCTGGACCCGAAAGACCGCGCACCGGCCGGACCAGTACGCGCGGACCTGCAAAACAAGATCGGGCAAGACGCCCCGCCGCGATCGTGCCGCCGGCCACAGCTCGGCGACAAGGTCATCCGCGGATGTCTTGCCCGGGCGCGGCAGAATCACGCCGCGCAGTCGATCGTCATGCGCCCCCAGCGCCATCGCGCCCAGGGGCGTGTCGAGAATGCGATATCCGTCAATTCGCGGGTCGGGCCGGTTCATACGCCCCATTGTCCACACCGCTCGGCGGGCGCCAAGAGCGCTGGGGACGGGACCGGTCGGCCGCCCGGTGCGACTGGTGGCTCAGACGCAGATACTCGGCACTGACCTGCCCGAGCACCAGCAGCATCTGCCGCCCGGCCGCCGAGGCCTCCAGGCCCACGAACTGCAGCCCCAGCCCCAGTTTGCCATCCGCCAGCGACAGGCTGTAGCGGAAGTTGGCGTCCAGGGAGATGTGCCCGACCTCTCTCAGGGGGCAGAACTCCACCGCCACCGGCTCGCCGATCTGAATCTCCGGGTCGGCCGCCGCGTCGATGTCCATCCGCATGCCGCCGGCCGAACAGTCCACCAGCTGCCCGGTCACGCTCGGCCACTTGCCGACCGCCACGAGCCGTCGCTTGGCCCGGCCACCCCGCCACAGCCGCGCCTCGACCTGCAGGTCCTCGGGCGCCGGCGCGCGGAAGTAGGCCCGCCGCTGGACCGCCAGCAGTTCGTCCGGCCAGCTCAGCGTGATCGCCTGGTCGAGCTGCGTTTGGTCCGTGCCCGTCACCACGCACATCGCCATGCACTTGCGATGCCCCCGCCGGAACGACAGGCTCACGCAGTGCCCGGGCGTCAGATCCGGAGCGGGCTGCCCCTCTTCGGGCTGCGGGTCGGCCAGAGCGATCGCGCCGACGGACCGGCTCGCCCCGGTGATCCGCGTCTTCATCGTGATCCAGCGGCTCGCCATCGGCACGGTGATCACCGCGGGGGTCTGCTTTTCGGCAGCCTCGACAATGGCCTCATCACGAACGGCGGCGTTAAACGTTATCAACTGTCCCATGGTCCTCACCTCGCACAAGGCGTCTGTTGCTGGGTCGCCAGAAACCGGCGCAACTCGTCGAGTTCGCCGGCCTTGCCATCCTCCGCAGCCTGTTCGAACTGCACCCCGACGATGACACTCGCCTCGTCGCTGGCCACGGTCTTGTTACAGATCGATATCTTGAACTGGAACCGCCGGGGCAGCCCCGGCAGCTCGAACGTCGCTTCCATCAGGTCGCCGACGTGGATCTCGTCGCCAAGGCCCCGCCCGATCCGCAGCGCCAACCCGCCCCCGCCGATGTTGAACAGGATTGTCTCGGCCGAGCGATCGCGATCCAGCCACCGGACCTGCACCTTCGTGCAGCCCGCCAGCTGCGCGCGGACGAACCTGCGGCGCTCCAGGATCTGGACCGCCTCGGGCCGACTGGTCCGCATCCGATTGTTGGGCAGGTCGATCTCCAGCACGTGGACGTTGATCGTGTGGATCCCGCCGGCCACCGAAAACTGCGCCTGGCAGATCTGGCCGGGCACGAGCCGGGCGGCGTATTCGGCCTGGCTGGCGGCGAAGCGAAAGACGAGGCACTCGCTTTCGGCGTCGATCATCTGCATGCCGAACGGTTCGCACGTGCTCGCGTGATGCGGCTCGAGCCGCACCGGCACGCCTCCCCGGATGGCCTGCTCGATCACGCGGGCCGACTGTCTTTCATCGAGTTCGAAGCAGAACGACATCGTTCTCTCCTTGCGGCTGGCGTCCTGCGACATGTCCCCCGGGGCCGGCGCGAAACAAGCCCATCAGGCCGGGTCCATGCACGATTCTCAGCCTCTGGTGCTTCGGCTCAATAGGAAGCGTTCTTGATAAGATCTCCCAATTTCGCCTCGCCAGCGAAACCGGAATCGCCCGCCCCGGCCCGATAACCGCCCCTACGACCGGTTCTCGACCACCCCCGTGGCCGTCACCACCGGCGTCGGCGCCTTCGGCCGCACCAGCGGGACCAGCCCGCCCGGCAGCGCCCAGATCAGCCCGATGATCCGCATGGCCAGCGCCAGCCCCACCACCTGGCTGACCGAGCCGACCTGCCCGGCCAGCATGAAGACCATCGCCGCCTCCATCGTGCCCGCCCCCATCGGCACAATCGGGATCGCCGCGATCATCAGCGCCACCGGCAGGTACACGAAGTACTGCTGCCACGCCGGCTCCATGCCCAGGGCGATCGCGGCGACACTGAACGCGGCCATCGAACCGGCCTGCAGGACCACCGTCAG
>JAWLBS010000405.1:0-4493 GCA_041687575.1 Phycisphaerae bacterium
GGCCGGGACATCTCCGCCCGATACCTGAAGAACCAGTTCGACGCGGTGCTGCTGACGCTGGGGTGCGAGCAGCCGCGCGACCTGAACGTCCCCGGCCGGGACGGCGCCGAGAACATCCACTTCGCCATGCCGTACCTGATCCAACAGAACCGGATCGTGCACGGCGACACCGTGCCGGAAGCAGCGCGGGTGACGGCGAAGGACAAAGTCGTCGTGGTCATCGGCGGGGGCGACACGGGCAGCGACTGCGTCGGCACGGCCATCCGCCAGGGCGCCAAAGAGGTCTACCAGTTCCAGTATCACCTCACCCCGCCCGAGACGGTCCCGCCCCAGACTCCCTGGCCCGAGTGGCCCCACATCCTGCGGACCAGCACCAGCCACGAGGAGGGGTGCCAGCGAAAGTGGGCGGTGCTGACGAAGGAGTTCCACCGGGTCGGCGATCGGGTGACTGCACTCACGGCCGTCGAGGTGAACTGGGACTACTGCGGCGGCAAGCGGTCGATGACAGAGCTGCCCGGCACGCAGCTGACGATGAACGTGGACCTGGTGCTGCTGGCGATCGGCTTTGCCCACGTCGCCCAGCCGGGGCTGGTCGGCGACCTGGGCCTGGCGCTGACGCCGCGGGGCAATATCCGGATCGATGAACGGTTCATGACGAGCGAGCCGGGCTTCTTTGCGGCCGGCGACGCCCAGATGGGGGCGAAGCTGGTGGTCAACGCCATCGACGACGGCCGGGTGGCCGCTGAGTCGATCCACCAGTGGTTGGCGTAGGGTGGGCGCTAAAGCCGGGGCTCGGGTTGCCGGGTGCCATGGCAGGGGCTGTTTCCGGCCATGGAATTCCGCAAATGCGCAGCATGTTGCGTCCCTGACCACCACCCAAAACTGTCATTCTGAGAGCCTGTGAAAGAATTGGCAGAAAACCGCGTTTTCAGGGTTAAAAAACGCGGGTGAAAGCCGAAACATTCACAGGCTCTGAGCGCAGCGAAGAATCTCTATTGGACAGCGTGCTCATGGTTGAGTGGCCCGCTCGGCAGAGATCCTTCGCATTGCTCAGGATGACAGCCTGCTTTTGCACCGATCGAATACCCACTTATGCTGGATTATGTTCCCAGTCGAACGCCAGCACGGCGTCCGAGCCGTCGAGTTCAGGCGACAGCAGGTCCACCACGCGCCTGTGGGCGGGGTCGGGCAGGTACAGGTCGCGGCACGAGGCGTCGCGGAAGGTCATCACCATCCCGTGGGTGAAGCCGCGGTTACGCCCCTCGGGACCGGAGTACGGCCCGCCGGAAAAGTCGAGCAAGCCCTGGATCCGGCCTGGCAGGTTGCCCAGGGCGGCGAAGATCTCGTCGATCTTCTCGGGCGAGGTCGTCTTCTTGAACTTGAACAGCACCACGTGCTTGACCGCCATCATTCACTCCTTTGCCGGCTGGAGCAGCCCCAGTCCAGGCGTAGTGCCTGGCACGGGGCATCGGGTTTCGGGTCTCGTCTACGACTGGCGTCCCGCCCGAAGCCCCGGCCGCTATGCCTGCGTCAGTAACACCGTCCGCGACGGAAAATCCACAATGCGCCCGCAACGCCCGGTATGAACGCCCGCTTGGCCAGCTCGCGGGCGACGAACCACACCATATCGTCATGGTACGCTTTGAGGGTCATCATATGCAACATCGAAACTCGCTCGAGATTCGCAGCTCGCTCGGCAGCCTGGCCATGAGTGAAAGCGACGTCGCGGCCGCTGCCGTCCATATTCGCCGCCGATGGTTCCCTTACGTTCGCGAGCGGTGAACCGATGGCAGCTTGAGTGAAAGCGGCGTCTTCGGCGCCGCAGTCCATACTCGCCGCCGAACGTGCCTTCAAGTTCGCGGACCGCGAACCGATGGAGGCGCAGTCCAGATATGCATCGCGGCCGCCGGATGCCCTGGCACCGCGGCGGCCGCATGTATCCCATCGAACGGCGAACGGACTCAACCCGGCGCTATGCCTTCGGATCGATCCGAGGCTTGTCGGGTCGCTCCACCACCCCGCTCGAACCGTCGCCGGCGGGACGGGTGATCTTGGCCCGGGCGGCGGAAAGGTCGATCTCGGGGGCCTGGCCGTTGCCGACCTTGCCGAGGAACTCGGGCAGGTCGAGGCCAACCTGTCTGGCCAGTTCGTGCATCGGGGGCAGCACGCCCATCAGCCGCTTGCCCAGCCCGTCGACGCCGCCGCCGCCGTTGCCGCCGTCCCAGACGATGATCTTTTCCAGCGGCAGGTTGCGGATCGCATCGGCCTGGACGTGGCTGATCTCCAGCAGCTTCTCGATCAGCAGCAGGGAGGCCGCGCCCTTGTCGCCGCCGCACGCCTCGACCAGCTCGCGGTAGCCTTCGGCCTTGCCCGCCAGAATCGACTGAAGGCCCTTCGCCTCGGCAGTCATCCTGGCCAGGATCGCCTCGGCCTGGCCCTGGGCCAGGCGGATGGCCTGCTGCTTTTCGGCCTCGGCCTCGATGATGGTCTTTTCCTTGAGGGCTTCAGCAGGCACGACGACCTCGGCGTTGTAGCGGGCGGCCTCGCGGAGGCTGCGGGCCTCTTCGGCCCTTTTCGCCGCGTTCTCCTGGGCGACGCGGATCTCCCCGTCAGCCAGGCGTGCGGCCGACTCGGTCCGCTGACGGGCCTCTTCCTCGGCGACCCGCTGGTTGGCGCGGTAGGCAGCCATCGACGAGCCGGCCTCGGTCTCCTTGCTGACGGCCTCGGCATCGAGGGCGGCGGTCTGCTGGCGCTTGTTCTTGGCGGCATCGGCTTCGCCGATCTCGGCCTCGGCATAGGCCGCGGCGATCTGCTGACGCTTGGTCCGCTCGGCGCCGGCCTCGCCGATTTCCGCTTCGGCCGTCAAGGCAGCCACCTTCTGGCGGCGGGTCTTCTGGGCATCGGCCTCACCGATTTCGGCCTGGGCATTGGCGGCGGCGACAGCGACGCGAGTGTCGCGCTTGCGCTCGGCGACGCCGATCTGGCCGGTCCGCTCCTGCTCGGCCACGTCGACATTGGCCTGGTTGATCGCCTCGGCGGCGGCCTTGCGCCCCAGGGCGGTGATATAGCCCGACTCGTCCTGGATGTCGCGGATGTTGACGTTGATGACGCTCAGGCCGATCTTCTCGAGTTCGACCGAGACGGCCTCGTTGACCTTGGCCATGAACGCCTGGCGGTCGCTGTTGATCTCCTCGATCTTCATCGTGGCGATCACCGCGCGCATCTGGCCGAGGATGATGTCCTGGGCCTGCTCCTGGATCTGCTTCTGGCTGAGCCCCAGCAGGCGGATCGCGGCGTTCTGCATGATGCCGGGCTGGTTGGAGATGGCGGCGGTGACGGTCGTCGGCACGGCCACGCGGATGTTCTCCATGGACAGGGCATTGGCCAGGTCGATCGGCACGACGAACGGCTCGAGGTCGAGGTAGGCGTAGTCCTGGATGAGCGGCCAGACGAACGCCGCCCCGCCGTGGACGCACTTGCCGGCCCCGCTGCCGGTCTTGCCGTAGATGACCAGGATCTGGTTGGACGGGCACCGCTTATAGCGGCTGACCAGCGTCATGAACGCGCAGAGGACCACGAAGGCTGCGAAGATCGCCAGGATCAGAAAGATCGTGCCTTGGGAGATCTGCTGGGCGAGGATGGGTTCAGATGCAGGCATCACGCGACTCCTTGCGTATCAAGTTTCTGTGTAACAGGTTCGACCTCGACGGTGGTCGTGCTGACCGCCCGAAGCACGCGCACGGGTGTGCCCGCCTTGATCGCTTCTCCGCTGACGGATCGGGCCTTGACGCAGGAGATCGCGCCGCTGACCAGGGCGCGGATCTCGCCCTGCCCGCCCGATGGGATATCCATATAGACCACGCCCCGCGTCCCGACGCATGTGGCGATATTCGGCGTGCCGGTCTCGACGAGCTTACGCAGCACATAAAAGGCCGTCGCCACGCCCGCCATCGCCGCCCCGCCCCACAGCACCGCGTAGCTCAATCCCCAGAACGGCGCCATGCCGTTGCTGGTGTACAGGGCGCCCGCCCAGAAAAACAGCGTGAAAAACGCCAGCAGCGACCGCAGGCTGATCAGCTTGAAGTCGGCCACGCTGCCGTGGTCGATGATGCCGTCGTGCCCGGCGCCTGCGCCGATGTCATCGCCGGCATGCCCGAAGTCCGGGCGCCCGTCGCTGCCGAGGTCCACGTGGTGGGCATCGATGCTGTCGCCGTCCATCAGCCCCAGTATCGCCCCGACCAGCTGCCAGAGGAACAGGATGCTGAAGAAGGCCGCCCCGCTGTAGAGCCACTGGCTCAGCGGAGCCAGCTCCTGCCACCAGGTCCATTCCGTCATGGTCTGTGCTCCTCGCCTCAACCGGACGCGCCGTATTCAGCCCTGTATTGTGCGGCACCCGATCGGATCTTTCCGGCCGCCCAAAACATCCTGGCGCACAACCTTCAGACATGTACCAATCCGGATAAAGGATACCGCCGGCCGGCGGTTCCGCAAGC
>JAWLBS010000406.1:0-4482 GCA_041687575.1 Phycisphaerae bacterium
TTGGACGGGGTGCCCAGAATTGAGCGGCCCGCTTGGTAGAGATCCTTCACTTCGTTCAGGATGACAGCGGGGAAGGGCACAAAACGCAAGCGGAGGATGGCCCGCTTGGCAGAGATCCTTCGCGTTGCTCAGGATGACAACCACGGCGCTTCAGGATGACGGGTTTTGGCGGGCGCAGCCCGCCCTACATCAGGATGACGGCGAGTCGCCCCTACCGGTACGACGCCAGCCGCCGTCGCAGGTCGCCGATCGAGAAGTGCCGTCCGGGACAGGCCGTCTTGCCCGTGACGCCGCCGTGGGTGAGGATCTGGGATTCGCTGATATGGCACTGGCGCTGCAGGAAGGCGATCAGCCGGGCCAGCGATTCCATCTGCCGGTGGGTGGGCGGGTGGTCCTCGAAGTTGCCCATCAGGGAGATGCCGATTCCGTGCTGGTTGTGGAAGCCGCCCGGCGTCTTGCAGTGGGCGCCGTGCTTCTGCTTGGCCCATCGCGGCCCGACGAACACCGCGCCATCGGAATAGCCCTGGCCGTTACCGATCACGAAGTGGTAGCCGAGTTCGTCCCAGCCGCGGGCCTTGTGCGCGCGGTCCATCGACTCCGGGGTCGCCCGTTCGGTGGCCGAGTGGTGAATCACGATGCACCGCCACCGCGAGTTGATCCCGCCGGCCGGGATCCAGCCCGCCTCGGGCGAGACGTACGATCCGGGCGTCGGCGGGACATACCGTGCGACGGGCTTGGGCGGGGTGGGCCTGCGCGGCGCCTGCCAGCGAGGGGCGGTCGGATCGGGCAGGACGGAGACCACCTCGCCATTAGGCTGGCAGCCGGCGGCCAGCAGTGTCGTCAGCATCATGCCTGCAATCGCAACGGCGCGTATCGACCTGGCGTTGCATCGGGCAACGGGATGGAGTGGCGCTGGCATAGGGCAAAAATACTCCCTTTTCTTGCGGCCGCAGCCGCTTTATCCCTCTACAAGACAAACGCCGGACCGCCTGGCCGCCATGTCAGCGGCGGCTGGCGTACGCGGGCAGGTCCATCCGCCGGAAAAGGTCGTTGATGGAAAAGTGCCGACCCGGACATTCTGTTTTGCCGGTGATCCCGCCGTGCGTCAAGACCCGATCGGGCCCGATGTCGCACCGGGCCTCGAGAAACGCAACCAGCTGCGCGAGAGATTGCATCTGCAGCTCGGTTGGCGGGTGTTCATCGAGATCGCCCACCAGGCAGATTCCGATTCCGTGTTCGTTATAGTAATTGCCGGGCACCTTGCAGTGGGCGCCGTGCTTCTGCTTGAGCCAGCGGGTGCCGACGTAGACCGCCCCGTCCGGGTAGCCGTTGCCGTTGCCGATCAGGAAGTGATAGCCCATCTCGTCCCAGCCGCGATCGCGATGGTACTGGTCGATCCCCTCGGGCGAGCCCTTTTCGCCGGCCGAGTGGTGGATGACCATGCAGGTCCAGCGGGGGCTGATCTCGACCTGGGGCGACCATTCGGGATGAGCCCCACCGGGTTGGGGCAGATGCCCCATCACGGGCACGACGCGGACCGGCGGGGCTGCGGCCGGCCGCGCCAGCGGGACCGGTGCCATGACATCGCGCTGCACCGCGGCCGCCGGCAGTGATGCCAGGACGGCGTGGTTATCGGCGCAGCCCGCCCCGGCAACCAGGATCAGTCCCATCGATGCGATCAGGATGTTGCGGATCATGCCTTGGCCTCGGTAAGTCCCGTGTCGGACTATTATATCGACGTTTCCGTCCTGTCACCTCCAGTCGGACCAGGAACTTTGGCGTCGCGGCCGGACAAAAAAGAGGTCGCCTGCCCTGGCGGGGCAGGCGACCTGTGAAAATGCGCGGGTTTTCGCCCGATGTTATCGGCAAGTCCCGGTTCAGCTGTGAATGGCCGCGGCTGTCGGCTCGGCTGCGCGGGTCGAGTTGAGCAGGCCGCCGTTGGCGCCGCGGGCGACGGTCCCGCCGGAGTAGCCGTTGCCGTTGTCGGACCTGGGGTGCGCGGCCTGGTAGGCCTCCTGGAGGCGCTGGGTCGTCAGGTGCGTGTAGATCTGCGTGGTCGAGAGCGACTGGTGTCCCAGCAGTTCCTGCACGGCCCGCAGGTCGGCCCCGTTGTTGAGCATGTGCGTGGCGAACGTGTGCCGCAGGGTGTGCGGACTGATCGACGGGTCGAGGCCCGCGGCGATCAGGTACTTGTCGAGCTTGCGGCGGACCGAGCGGGTGCTCAGGCGCTTGCCGTGCTTGTTGACGTACAGGGCGCGGGTGTCGAACGAGCCGCTCTTGGGGTTCGCCTGGCGCAGCCGCAGGTACCGCTGGATCGCCTCGACGGTGCCGGGTCCGACCGGGGAGATGCGCTCCTTCTTGCCCTTGCCGCGGACGTGGATGATGCAGCCGCCGAAGTCGACGTCCTCGAGATTCAGGTCGACCAGCTCGCTGACGCGCACGCCGGTCGAGTAGAGCGTCTCGAGGATCGCCCGGTCGCGGGTGCCCAGCAGCGTCCCGTCGTCGGGGATCGTCAGCAGCTGCCGCACGTCGTCGATCGTCAGGCACTTGGGCAGGCGCTTCTCCTGCTTGGGCGTGCGGATCGCGGCGACCGGGTTGGCCGAAACGTGCCCCCGGCGCATCAGGAACTTGTAGAACGACCGCAGCGTCGCCAGCTTGCGGGCCATGGTCGCCCGGCTGTACTGGTGCTCGGCCAGGGCCGCCAGGTAGCTGCGCATCTTGAAGGTGTCCATGCCGACCAGCTGCTCGGTCAGGTCCGCGGTGCCGGCCGCGCCCTGCGCGCCGGAGGCGGCGTCGGCCTCCTCCTCGCTCGGGCTGGAGGTCAGGTATCCGCAGAACTGCTGCAGGTCGGCCCCGTAGCACTTGGCGGTGTGTTCGCTGAAGTGCCGTTCGAACCGCAGGTAACTCAGAAACTGTTCGATCAATTCGCTGTTGCTCATGACTTCACTCGGCCAGATGGCGAAGCCTCTTCGGTTGTTCCACAACCCTTCCAACAAGCCCGGGGCTCCGCCTCGGGCGCCGCAGCAGCCGGGTCACGGCCGCTGTATTTACTGATGGTCCTTGATGTGTTCGAGTTCCTTGTCGATCCGGCGCCCCATCTGGTAGCTCAGCACGGCGGCGTCGAACCAGTCGAAATCGCAATCGGCATCGGTCGCCAGTCCGGCCAGTGCGTCGACCAGCTCTTCCTCGCAGCCCGCCCGGTACCGAAACACATAGCGGTGATTGCCCTTGATGAGCGAAAGCTGCCGGATCACGTCCATGTCCATAATCTCCGTAAGGCAATAAGACCGCGGCGTCAGCCGGTCGGTCCGGCCACTGCTGCCTGAGGTTCGCTGACCAGTTCCACAACTGTTCGCCAGCTGCAATACCGCAGAAACTGCTGCTGATTCCGCAGGTAGTCCTGCCACTGGCCCCGGTCCGCCGAGCGATGCGCCGCAAACGTGCGGATCCGCTTCTGTTCGGCCGCCTGGGCGGTATCGAAGATCCGCTGCACCTGGCGATCCGGTCCGACCGTCGGCTCGGGCCGGGTCGTGACCGGCGCCGGCGAGCGGCTGACGGCCTGGCCGGCAAGCGGCCGGGCATGCGGCGAAACCATGTACACTTCGCCGATCAGTCCCAGCCGGGGCGGCATGTACGGGTCGTACTCTGTCACGGCGGTCACCAGCACGCCATCGGCGTTGAGCAGCCGGGCGAGCGTCTCGGCCTGCCGGGCGGAACTGAGACCCCCCCAGCCCTGTCCGAGCATCACCGCGACCGTCTGGTTGACCGGGACGACGGAGACCTGTTCGATCTGGGCGAGTTCGCCGGCCAGCACGTCGGTCATGGCCAGCGAATTCAGTGCGCCGTTGCCGCTGAGGTCCTGCACCGGGACGACCGCGAGCGTCACGGGCCGCCCCTTGTACCCGACGGGCGTGGGGATCGGCTGCGGCCTCTGGCAGCCTGTCCAGGCTGCCAGACACAGCGTCGCTGCCGCAAGAGTACGTCCGATCCCGATCATTTCGTGTCCCCGGTTTCTCGTCCGGTCCCGGCTGCGACCTCGACTGTCGCGGCCTCAGCCATCAGAACTATCGGCCCCATCCGATTCCGGCATGAGGTCTTTATGATTCAACTTTCTCAGTCGTCCCGTGCGGCCGTGGCCAGTCCCGGACTGGCCACGCCGGCGATCTTCAGACTCCAGACCCGTTCCCTGCCGTCGCGGTCCGTGGAGAAAAACAGGCGTCCCTCGCGCGAGAAGCAGGGGCTGAAATTCGCCCCGCCGTCGGTCAGTCGCATGCGATTCGTCCCGTCCGCGTCGATCAGGAAGATGTCCGCCCGGGCGGACCGCAGGGACGTGTCCGCAGCGCCAGCCGGGACCCGGCAGAAGGCGATCTGGCTGCCGTCCGGCGACCAGGTCGGGGCGATCAAGGCGGCATCGGGTTCGGCGGCGACCTCGGCCGGCCAGCCGGGCTCCCCACCGTCCAGTGTGACGGTCCAGATGCCGAA
>JAWLBS010000407.1:0-4464 GCA_041687575.1 Phycisphaerae bacterium
GACAGGGCTACCACGAAGGACACGAAGATCACGAAGGGAAACAAAGACTGTTCTTCCTCGCGTCCTCCGTACCAGGGGCATGTATTCTCTTTGCGCCGCGGGAACATTTCGTGCCTGCTCGGTTGCACCAAAAGGTCGTACTCTTGTGGCCTTGTCGTTGTCGTCTATCCGCGTTTCATCCGCGTCGATCCGTGGCTGATATCGCTGTTGTCGTTTTCTTCGTGTTCTTCGTGCCCTTCGTGGTTGTACTGTCGTTGCTGTTGCTTCTAATCTGTGTAAATCTGCGACATCTGCGGAAGGTCGTTTACCTCCGTCCCGCACACGCTAGCGAAACTCCCGGAGGACCGTTGTCGTCGTTACTGACCCCTGATCCCTGCCCCCCGACCCCTGCCGTTCCCTGGCAACTGCCTACTTCTGTCCTGCGAAATCTGCGGATATATCTTTGCCCGCGTCCTCGGGGTAGCTAAAGGGGTTGGGCTGCTGCCAGCGGGCCTTGTAGAGCCGGGTCGGGTAGACGCCGAGCTTGGCGGGCAGCCTGCGGACCTCGGCCGGCTGGAGGAAGCGCACCCGCGCGGTAAACGGCGTGCCTTCGTCGGCCTCGGTGTAGACGATCTGCCCCGTTTGAAGGTTGTCGCCGATGCTCTTGACGTGCCTGGTGTCGGCCAGCGGCGCGAAGGGCAGGAACGTTTCGGTTTCGAGGTCGAAGACGTACACGCCGCCGACGACCGTGACGAACAGTCCTTTGGCTGTAGCGGGGACCTCGCCGCCCGCGTGCTTGTAGTGGAAGTACGGAAACAGGTCGTGGCCGCCGGTCTTGGGCAGGGGCAGCCGTCTGAGCACCTCGATGCGGATGGGCGTATCGCCCGGCTGCTCGACGATCTTCGTCTTGAGCAGTTCGCCGTCGCCGAGGGCCCAGAGGATGTCATGTCGCCAGTCGCAGACCAGCCCGTGTGCGCCGCGGAGCCGGATCGACGTCACCTTCTCGGCCGGGCGCCTGGTATCCTCCAGGTCGAAAACCTGCAGCTCGTTCCCGCGGAAGCTCGACGCGACGGCGAGCCAGCGCCCGCGGACAATCTCGGCGGTGTGGGCGTTGGTCGAGGGTGCGTAGAAGACGCAGGCGTTGTCGCGCCGCCGGATCAGCGCCACCCCGCCGCCCGATGAGGTCGCCAGCACGTGCGTGCCACACAGCACCGGCTTGGCGTCGTCCATCGCGAGGAACCAGCCGCTGGCGCGGGCGTCGAGGTTGTCGCAGTCCGGGGCCGTCCACTGCCAGGCCGGTTTGTCGGCCGCGAAGTCCTGGTCCATCTGCATGGCGAAGACGAGGCGCCCGCTGGTCAGCAGGAGCCCCTGCGCAGCGCCCGGCTGACTTGCCGCCGGCTGCGTTGCCGGACGCGTCGCGGCCGGTCGGGTCGAGCCGGCGGACCGGACGAGTGCTTGCGCGGTCAGGCCGATGATGGCCAGTGCCGATAGCAGTGCGATCGACCGTGTCACGGTGCGTCCCTCTCTCGCTTGTTGCCTGCCGGCGGCGGCGACAGTCATGATCCGACGACCCGCTTCCGCCGCGGGGGCGTCTGACACTATACAGACAGACCGATCGCCTGCCAGAGAGGCCGGGCGTTTGCGATATGCCCCCGGACGCGGAGGCGAATCTGATTGGCCTGACGCTTTGTCAGGGGGCATGCGGACGGTGCTGCGCCGAGGGGCCGTCCCCGGTCGGTGACGACCCCGATCATCAGGCCGGGTAGACTAAACGCGGCGGGTCGAGCGTCCTACAGGAGTACGAGCGCTCGTTGGACCGGTCAGACAGGAGCTGGGCATGCAGGGGCATGATGACGATCAAGAGTGGCTGGAGCAGGTGCGGCGGGGCGAACCCGAGGGGTTGCGCCGCATCTACCAGAGACACAAGGACGACCTGCTGACCGTCGCCGTCAGCCTGCTGGGCGAGCGGGCGGCGGCGGAGGACTGCCTGCACGACGTGTTCGTGCGGTTTGCGGGCAGTGCCGGGGCCCTGCGGCTGCGGACCACGCTGAAAGGCTACCTGGTGACCAGCGTCGCCAACCGGGCGCGGGACCTGCTTCGCCGCCGGCGGCACGAGCCAGCGGGCGACCCCGGGCACCTGGCGACTGCGGCGGTGAGCAACGGGCGGGCGGCGGCCGAGGCATTGATCGATCGCGAAGAGTCCGCCCGGCTGCACGAGGCGCTGAGGCAGCTGCCCTGGGAGCAGCGCGAGGTGATCGTGCTGCGGTTGCAGGGAGACCTGACGTTTGCCCAGATAGCCCGGCAGACGGCGATATCGATCAACACCGTGCAGAGCCGGTACCGGTACGGACTGGAGAAACTGCGGGCGCTTCTTGGCGCGGGAGCGGAACGATGAAACCCACAGACGACATAGAACAGATGCTGCGATCGTTGCGGGTCGCCACGGGCCAGGCCCTGGACGACCGCATTCTGAACGATTCCGAGAAGGCCCTCGCCGAGGCCCGGCGACAGTCGGACGGCGCGGGGCGCATCATCCGAACAGGGAGATTCCTTATGCACAATACGATAGCAAGATTCGCCGTCGCGGCCGGCCTGCTGGTCGCGGTCGGCTTGGCGGTGACGGCGCTGGGGTTGTTGCACAACGGGACGACGGCGTATGTGTTCGGCGACACCGTCGCGGCGATGCACTCGGTGCAGAGCCTGCACCTGAAGGTCGACAGTGCCGGCCGCGGACTCAGCGGCGAGCTGTGGTGCGAATTCGACAGGGCGGGCGAACTGAACCGGTGCCGCTGGGATTGCCCGGTGACGCCGGACGGCTACAAGGTTATCCTCTGGCGCGACGGCAAGGCGAGCGTCTGGTTCAAGGACAAGAACAGCTACCTGACGATCGCCGACCAGAAGGTCGCGCGGGCGACGCTGGAGCTGGCGATGGAGAACGACCCGCGGACGTTGGTCAGCCGGCTGGAACAGGCGCAGGTCCGCGGCGAGGTTCGTGTCGAGACGCAGGCGCCTGCCGCCGACGGATCGATCGTGCTGAACGTCACCGATCTGGCCGGCAGCGACGCGCCGGGGCGCAGGCAGGTGCTGCACGTCGATCCGGCGACGCGGCTGGTCACGCGGGTGGAGAGGTTTTCCGAAGATGGCGAGCTGCTCAGCCGGGTCGAGATCCTGGCGTACAACGACCCGATCGCCCCGGCCGTGTTCGAGCCGCAGCTGCCGCAGGACATCACCCGCATCGACCAGACGACGCAGCCGATCGGTCTGTCGCAAGGGGACATGACCGACGACGAAATCGCCAAAGAGGTGGTCCGGCAGTTCTTTCAGGCCCTGATCGACAGGGACTATGTCCTGGCCGGGCGGATCTTCAGTGGCGTACCGGCGGCGCGGATGGAGCAGCTGGCACAGAATCTCCCGGTGGTGCGGATCGTCTCGATCGGCGAGCCGACGCCGCACGAGCAGACCCGCAGCCTTCGTGTGCCAGTGACGGTGGAGGTCGAGAAAGACGGGCAGCTGCACCAGTGGTCGCCGCACGGTCCGTTCGTGCGGCGGGTCGAGAGCGATCCGCGACGGTGGCAGATCATCGGCGGGATCTAACGGCTGGACGATCGAAGTGCAGTGGCGATGAATCGATGGCCGGCCCACCCCCGACGAGGGGCCGGGCCGGCTTGCGTTTTCAAGGGTCTGATGCCGGTTCCACATGAACCATGTGCCTTGGGTGCACGGTCCTGCGTCTTCGCCACGGCGTAGTCGTCGTTCGACGAAGACGGGAGCAGGGCCGTGCTACGCAGGACGCATGTACCGCCAGGCCTCGACGAACGCGGGGACGCATAGTATGGCCGCTATTGCAATGATGATGTAGCATTTCGCCTTGGTGCCGCCCGCGGGCCTGTACCTCTTGAGGACGTACATCGCGGCAAGGGCACTCACGCCGGCGAAAACGCATGCCCCTCGCCACGCCTCCCGGAAGAGCAGCACCGCGTGCAGGGCGGCGACCACAAGGGTTGCCTGTGAAAACAGGAGGAGGTAGCGTCGTCCGGCATCTGCAGAAACCTCATGCACGATGTCACCGCCTTTCCTTGCGATAGATTTTCGCGTTCTGTCCGTACCAGCAGATGACACTGGCGACCATCTTGCCGGGTTCATCATACGGTTGCAGATCGGCGGCTGTCGAGAGGCGCCTGCGGCTATGCGGCGTTGTCCAGCGTGGCCAATGGTCTACTGCCCGCCGAGAGATTGCGAAGGCGGGGGCTTCGGCAGAGACAACGACGGAACGGATACCCGCTTACGCCTCAGGCTCGTTCGCTGCCGTTCATCCGGCCCCTGTTCGTGGGGAAGATGCATTACGGCGGCCAATACTCCCGGTGATTCTAATGTCCGGCGGTCGCCGTCTCGCGGGCCGGGCCGGTTCGCGGTACGATTGCAGGCCGTCCGGTCGTAGGGATGCGGCCGGCGGCACGGGCAGCAGTCGGCGGTTGCGGCCGCCAG
>JAWLBS010000408.1:0-4459 GCA_041687575.1 Phycisphaerae bacterium
GATAGCGGCGGGCAATCCCCCCTCGCCGACGTGGGCCATTCCCGGCACGATCCGCTTGCGGCGGTAGTACCGCAGCACCCGCAGCACCGGCGCCACGTACACAACCGTCGGGGCGAGCAGGGCCTGGGCAATGGTCTGATCGACCGATTCAAGGTGGGCATCCGGCGCGAGCCCCGCCCCCTCCAGCGCCGCTCGGGCGGCGAGATCCACGCCGACCCCGTGCAGGCCGCCGCCGGCCAGGCCGATGACCTCGTCGTCCGGCTCGATCCGCGCGCCCGTGATCAACTTCTTGTGATCGCACACGCCGATCGCAAAGACCGACAGGTCGAAGCCTTGTGTCTCGCCCGTCGCGGGGGCGCCCGGCTGATCGGCCCCCAGCAGGGCACACCCCGCCTGCCGACAGGCCGTCGCCAGCCCTTCGACGACTTGCGCCTGTTGTGCCGGCGTCAGATCCCCCGCGGCGTGATGCATCGCCAGCAGCGGCTCGGCGCCGATGGTGAGCATGTCGTTGACGCACCGGGCGACCGCATCGGCCGCCAGATCGCCCAGCCGGCCTGTCTGCAGCGCCAGGTCCGCCCGCGCTTGCGGGCCACTGTCCGCCCGCGCCGCAACCAGCACCGGGTTGCGGTAGTTCCGCTGGAAGATCTTCTCGTCGTAGTCCAGGCGGAACAGGCCCGCGAACGCCCCCGAGAGCTTCATCACCCGCGGGCTGAAGGTCGACATCGCCTCCCGGCGGATCGTCTCGGCCAGTGCCTTCGGATCCGTCGGGTTGGCGGTTCCGGCGTCTGCAGCGTGCTCGGGCCCCATAAGCGGTCCCCGCGATTTACCACCCGATGATGTGGTACCCCGCATCCACGTAATGCACCGTGCCCGTCACGCCGCTGGCCAGCGGGCTCAGCAGGTACAACCCCGCCTTGCCGACCTCGTCGTACTCGACGTTGCGGGCCAGCGGGGCCTTCGTCGGGTAGTGCTCCATCATCTTGTCGATCCCGGCAACGCCGCTGGAACTGAGCGTCCGCACCGGGCCGGCCGAGAGGGCGTTGACCCGTACGTTTTTCGCCCGGCCGAGCTCGGCGGCCAGGTACCGCATGCTGCTTTCCAGCGCTGCCTTGCACACGCCCATGACATTGTAGCCGGGCACCACCATCACCCCGCCGAGGTACGACAGGGTGACGACGGAGGCATTCTCGGCCAGCACGTCGGCCTCCATGGCCGCCTGGCAGACCGCCACCAGCGTATAGCAGCTGACGTCCATCGCCTGGGCGAAATCGGCCCGGCTGGTCTTGTAGAACGGGTTGCTCAGGGCGTCGCGCGAGGCGAAGGCGATGGCGTGGACGATGAAGTCGACCTGGCCGAACGTCTCTTTGACCTTGGCGTAGAACTCGGCGATCTGGGCGTCGTCGGTCAGGTCGCACGGGGCGAGCAGTTTCGCGCCGATCGGCTCGGCCAGTTTGCGGACCCGCCGCTCCATCTTCTCGTTGGGCAGATAGTTAAAGGCGAGCTCCGCGCCCTCGTTGTGCAGCTGCTCGGCGATCTGCCAGGCGAGGCTGCGGTCGTTGGCCACGCCGAAGACGATTCCCTTCTTGCCCTGCATCAGCGCCATATCCTTACCTCCGCGTTTGTCTTGTCGATTGTGGTTTCATGCAGCGCGCCAAGGCGACTGCGCCCAGCCTTGACGTGTGCGAGCCGCTACTGTAGTCCTTTCCGGGCCGCTCGGCAACGTGCCCGGGGCCGGCAGGGGGACTACGATTCAGCAAGGGACGTGGCCACTCAGCGGGCCAGGGATCAATCGCGAGGGATCGATCATGGCCGATACGCAGGCTCTCAATATCGACGTTGCCGAGGATCTGGCACGTGCGGGGCTCCGCCTCGAGGGCGTCAGGCCCAGCCTGGTGCCCGTGGGCACGGGGCGGTTCAGCACGTCGTGGTTCGTCTGGGTCGACACCGGTCCGGCCGCGGGCGAGTACGTCCTGCGAGTCGCCCCGCCGGACGACGCGGGCTTTCTGTTCTACGAGTACCGCATGATGCGGCAGGAGCCGGCCCTGCACCGGCTGATCCGCCGCCGCACCGATATCCCCGTGCCGCGGATCGTCGCGTGGGACTTCTCGCGGCGCCGCATCGACCGCGACTGGCTGATCATGGAGCGCCTCAGCGGCGAACCGCTGATGAAGGTGACCCACAGCCTTCTGACCCGCCAGGTCGACGGGGTCCTCGCCGACCTCGGCCGGCACACCGCCAGCCTGCACGCGATCCGCGGGCGGCTGTTCGGCTATCGCGGCCGGCACGCGCCGATGCAGCCCCGCCGCTGCTGGGCGGATGCCTTTGAGGATATGTGGGCCAGGCTTCTGGACGACGTCCGCGCCGCCGGCTTCTACACCGACAGCCTGCGCGACATGGCGGTGGGCCTGTATCCCCGCCACCGCCGCGCGTTTGAAGAGCCCTTCGCCCCCGGTTTGTGTCACATGGACCTCTGGTCGGAGAACATCCTGGTGCACAAGGGCAGGCTCGCCGGCCTGATCGACTTCGACCGCGCCTGCTGGGGCGAGCCCGGCATCGACCTGGCGGTCGCCGAGTACTGCGGCCTGACCCGCCCGGCCTTCTGGAGCGGCTACGGCCACCGCCCCGAGCCGACCGAGGCCTTCCTGATCCGCCGCTGGTTCTACCTGATGTACGAGCACCAGAAGTACATCGTCATCAACGGCGTTCGCCGTCGCGACGCCGCCCGGGCCCGCGACTACGCCGGCGACTGCCGGGCGATGCTCGAGCAGTTCGCCGCCGCCGCCGACCCGACCGCCTGGCCGCTGCGGTTCTGATCTAGACTTCCGATGTTCCCGACCGATCCGGGGCAAAGGCGTCATCGGGCTTGCCACGGCGTAGCCGCTGTCTGGCGAAGCCGGGTGCCACAGTCCTGCGGCTGTGCCCGCCACGGCGTAGCCGTCGTTCGGCGAAGCCGGGTGCAGGGCCGTGCTCCTGCCGGTTCGATCGTACACAACCAGCCTATAACAGGCTCTTGCGATCCCGGACCCGCAGGTGTGACATCAGCGACCGCGCCACCAGCGGATTGGCCGCCACCGGCGGGGCGCCCATTGCCGCCACGACGCGCCGGCACAGGTCCATCGGCTCCGGCGCTGCCTCATCGGCCGCCGCCGCCAGCACCGCCTCGTGGATCCGCTGCAGGTATGCCAGAGCCTTCTCCAGCCGCTGGGCCACCTGCCCGGCCGGCACCGGCGGCTCCCACGCCGACAGCAGCACCCGCACGCCTTCCACCGCCTGCAGCCGGCGGATCGACCCCACGGCCGCCGCGACATCGTCATAGATCGGCAGGTCGCCCGGCAGGGCCACCGCGTCGCCGCAGATCAGCACGCCCTCGGCCCGCAGCCACAGCGAGATCGACCCCCGCGAGTGCCCCGGCGTGTGCAGCACGTCCGCGCAAAGCCCCTCGCCCAGGGGCAGCGTCTCCCCGTCACGCAGCTCGCGGTCTACCGGCACCGAGCCGGCCACCAGGTCGGCAAACCCCGGCACCGGCCGCTGCCGCGCCTGCAGGTCGACGTCCTCGATCCAGTCCCGTTCGGCCGGATGGGCGGCCACGCGGCAGCTGGTCGCCTCGCGGATCGTCTGCGCGGCCCCCACGTGGTCCGGGTGCGAGTGGGTCAGCACGAGCAGGTCGATCTCGCCGGGGTCCCGCCCGATCGAGCGGAGGTAGTCGAAGATCAGTCCCTCGCCGCCGGCCACGCCGCTGTCGATCAGCGTGATCCGCCCGGCGACGACGAGGTAGGCGAAGGCGAACCGATCAAGGACCACGCCCGGGGCGATGTTTATCTGGAACGGGATCTTGATGGCGTGTACGTGCTCGCTGACCTGCACGGCATTCTCCTGTCGGGCATTTGCCCGATATACAAAGGGCGGACTATTGCCCGCCAGGTCTCCGAGCAATCAACGGATCGGAAGGTTCTCCATTTTGCGCAGGACCGAAGATGTCATTATGTTGTCGCCCTGTCACCTTGTCACGCGGTCACCTTGTCAGGGCGATTCTGGTTGCAGCTACCGGCCGCGCCAGGTCCTTCGTGGTAGTCCTGCCGTTGCTGTTGTCGTTATCCGCGTTTCATCCGCGTTCATCCGTGGCTGATATTGCCGTTGTTGTTGCCGTTGCCGTTCACCGACCCCTGCCTGCCACGGCGTAGCTGTCGTGTGGCGAAGCCGGGGCCCCTGCCGTTACGTAATGTGCGGAAGGCCGTTTCGCTTGCTGTAACCTGTCCCCTGCCGTTGTTGTTGTTTCTAATCTGAGTAATCTGCGTAATCTGCGGATAGATGTCTTTGCCGTTCACTGGCAACTGGCAACTGGCAACTGTCGTTCTACCCCGTCACCGTCGCCGCCTCGATCTCGCTCCACGGCCCGCGGGCGCCGCGGGTATTGACCCAGCGGAGGCGGTACCAGGCGGTCTGGCCGGCGTCGGTCCCG
>JAWLBS010000409.1:0-4442 GCA_041687575.1 Phycisphaerae bacterium
GGGGTCAGCACGCCGCCAGGGCCTGCTGCAGGTCCTCGATCAGGTCCTGCGGGTCCTCGATGCCGACCGACAGCCGGAGGAGGCCGTCGGTGATGCCGATCCGCTCCCGTTCCTCGGGAGTGAGCACCGCATGGCTCATGCTGGCGGGGTGGCACACCAGCGACTCGACGCCGCCGAGGCTCTCGGCGAACAGGAACACCTTCAGCTGCCTGACGAAGGCGGCGACCTGCTCGGCGCCGCCGGCCAGGCGGAACGTGACGATCGCGCCGAAGCCGTCCATCTGCCGGCAGGCCAGTTCGTGCTGCGGGTGATTGGGCAGGCCGGGGTAGATCGTCTCGCAGGCCTTGGGGTGCCTGGCGAGGAACTCGGCGACAGCCTGGGCGTTGGCGACGTGCCTGTGCATGCGGATCTCGAGGGTCTTGAGGCCCCGCAGGCTCAGGTAGCAGTCCTGCGGCCCGGGCACGGCACCGACGGTGTTCTGGTAGAAGCGGATCTCCTCGTGCAGCTGCGGATCGTTGGTGACCACGGCGCCGCCAATGACGTCGGAGTGGCCGCTGATGTACTTGGTCGTGCTGTGGACCACCACGTCGGCCCCCTGCGACAGGGGCCGCTGCAGCCGCGGCGAGGCGAAGGTGTTGTCCGCCATCAACAGGACCTTCTTGTCGCGGCAGATCTTCGCGACGGCCTGGACGTCGACCAGTTGCAGCAGGGGGTTGGCGGGGGTTTCGATCCAGACCACCTTCGTATTCGGGCCGATCGCCGCGGCGAAGGCGGCGGGGGCCGTGCCGTCGACGTAGGTGAACGAAACCTGGCGCGGCCGGTAGACCTTCTCGAACAGCCGGAAGGTGCCGCCGTAAATGTCACGGCTCGCGACGATGTGGTCGCCGGGTCGCAGGATCGAGCAGGCTGCGTCGACGGCGGCCATGCCGGAGCTGAAGACGATGCCGAACTGTCCCTCTTCCAGCGACGCCAGGCACTGCTCCAGCGCGGCGCGGGTGGGGTTGCCACTGCGGGAGTACTCGTAGCCGTGCGGCTTGCCGATCTCGTCGAAGACGAAATTGGCGGTCTGATAGATCGGAACGTTGATCGACCCGGTGGTCGGGTCGGGCGTCTGTCCCACGCGAATGGCCCTGGTTGCGAATTTCACTCGCCGGCTCCTTGCTGGTTCCACTGGTCGCGGGTCCGTCATCGGCGGCGGACCGCATGCCCGGTATGTTATCTCATCGTTGCACGCCAGTCTGCCGCTTTTTCGTGGATCTGGCCGTGATCTGGTCGGACAGCGCACTGGATAAGGGGCGCGCCCCGGCGCCCGGCAAGGTCACGACGATCCGCAATGCGCGTGCGGAAACAACAAACCGGCCCCGCTACCGGCGGATCATTGGCAGCGAGGCCGCAGATAATCTTGACGCTTCCGGGGCTGGCGCGGTGGCTGTGTCACTGCCCCCTGATCCCTGACCCCTGTCGTTGTTGCTTGTAATCTGCGGATGATCGTTGTTGTCGGGCCCGCGTCAGCGAGAGCGCCGGCGGCGGTTCTGTTTCGTCACGCCCAGGCCCGTGAAGCACAGGGCGCTGAAGGCGACCGCGTTGACCGCACCGATGCCCTGGCCGCACATGCCGCCGCCGGGCAGGATGGGGGGCTTGCCGCCGGGCGGGCCGTTCGTGCCGCCCGTCCCGGCCGGGTCGACTCGAATCAGCGTGGTCTGCGAGTGGGTGTACTCGCCGTCGCTGACCGTCAGGCGGAACTTCAGGAAGATCTGATCGTCGTAGCCGACAGGCGCGGTGAACGAGGCGATTTCGGAGTTGCGATCGACAATGGCGACGTCGATGTCGTCCTCCAGTTCCCACAGGTACGTGAGCGGGTCGCCGTCCGGATCGAAGCTGCCCGAGCCGTCGAGGGTGACCTTCTCGCCGGCGCCCACGGGCGACGCTGCCCAGATGGTGGCGAAGGGCGCGTTGTTCGGCGCCGGCTCGAACTCGACGGAAACCGATTTGTCGCCGTTCATCCTCACCGTGTTTTCGCTGGAGGTCGAGGCGTCGTTGTTCGTGCCGTGCCACCGCTTGACGCGGTACCTGCGGTTGGGCTCAGCCGTAAGCCGGACGATGTTGCCCCAATCGTACGTGCCGCCCGTCGGCCGGATCGTCCCGTTGCCGCCGAGGACCGTGGCAGTGAGCTGGCAGGGGATCGGCTCGAACTCGATTTCGACCTTGGTGGTCTCGCCCTGGCCGATTTTGACGGTGTTGGTGCTGCCCGTGGAGCTGTCGTTGTTCGTGCCGTGCCACTGCTTGACCCGGTATCCCGGGTCCGGCGTGGCCTTGACCGTGATGATCTCGCCCTCGCCGTAGTTCGCCCTTGTCAGGCCATCTTCGGTCGTCAGGTGGCCGCCTGTACCCGCCACCGCCAGGACCAGTTCGCGGATCGGCTGGATGACCTGGGCGCTGTCGGCGGCCTGGTTGTTGGCGGTCCGGAAGTCTTCGGTGCCGACCACCTCGATGGCGGCGCTGTTGCTGATCGTGCCCGGGGTGTTCGGGGCGGTGACTACGATAGTAAGCGTCCTGCTGTCGCCGGCGGCCAGGTCGTCGATCTCCCACCGCACCTGGCCGGCGCCGGCGTTGTAGGTCCCCTCGCTGGCCGATACGAACGCCGCGGCCGTGGGCAGATCGCTGGTCACCACGACGCGGGGGGCATTGTCCGGTCCGAGGTTTTCGGCGGTGACCGTGTACGTCACGGTGCGGCCGATCCATACCTCGGCCGGCGAGCGCTCCATGGTCACCCGCACATCGGACCCGTGCGGGCGGTCCGCGTAGTCGTAGTTGGTTACGTACTGGAGGTTCCTCGTGGTGTCGTCGATGTCGATGTAGACCAGGTGGGTGTAGCCGTCGGGGTCGGTGGTTACCGCCGCGCAGGAGGCGGCGGTCGGCGCGTTGTAGTTGCCGCCCGCGACCGGCTGCCAACTGCCGGAGGTCTTGCCGCTTACGACCAGTTCGCCGGTATCGAGGTTGAAGGAGGTAACCCGCGGGTCGTCCTGGTCCGCCGCGACGTCCAGAGCGAGGTTCGTGCCGTACGCGAAGTCGGCGACTTTCTCGGCATGCCAGGTGCCGGCAGGGTTGCTCGCATAGCGCAGGTCGAAATCGTCGTCCACATCGTCGTAGACCACGTACGCCAGGTGGACGACGCCTTCCGTGTCGATGGACATCGCGATCGGCTGGAACGGCTCTGCCTCGTCGCCGACTTCCGAAGGCGCCTGCCATGCGCCCGAGGTATACTTGCGGTGGATGAGGCCGTCATACGCTACGTATGCCACGTGCACCGCGCCGTTGCCATCGACTGCCAGCGCAACATGCTGGCCGGTATTGTCATCGGCGAACGAGGCCCTCTCCCAGTTGCCCGAGGCGTTGGTGAAGTGCCATAAATCCATCGACTCGTCCATTGCCACGATATGGACAGATGCGATGCTGCCGGCATCTCCGCCGTCGACCGCCAGGGCGATGAAGGCCCCGACACTCCCGTGAATGGTCTGCTCCTGCCATTGCCCTGAGGCGTTGGTCTGGTAGTGATATGCGTGCTGGTGCGGGTCGTAGTACGTCACGTGCGTGTTGCCGCCGGCATCGATGGCGACGGCGCTGTTGCCGCCGATCTGCGCGGCATTCGAAGTGGCGATGTTTTCGATCAGCCAAGGCGTATCGTAGACGTTGGTGGCGTACCTGGCGGCGCGGGCACTGGCGTGCTGATAAGACACGTGCACCCGCCCGGCTGACGGCACCGCGATGGCGACACCATTGCTCGCCGGTGCCTGATCGTCGATCGTCTCGCTGGTCCACGCCGCCTCCACCCGCGGGCACAGCACAAAGAGGGCAAGAAGGCTCAGCAGTGCGACGGCGGCAGGAAAACGCCTGGTCCGGCTGACAGCGGCCCTGGGCGGCGATGTCGCCACATGCGATGCAGTTGTGTCTGAAGTGTGCGATGTCATGTGTTCATCTCCCTGGCCGGTCCGCGGGAAAATCGGCGCGAGCGGTCGTTGACGATTCCCAGCATACCCGAGCGGCCTTGTCGCCACAAGACTTTATGCGATAACCGGTTAGCGGACGGGCTCGATTGCCAGCCGCCCCGATCTATCGCTCTTGGTTGTCTTCACATATCGTGTGCGTACATGCCCGGCCGCGGCGGCCGGGTTTGGCGCCAGACCTCACCCGAAAGCGCCGCAAGTCGGCACAAGGAGATTCCGTCCCAAGGAGTTGGACCTTTCACGGCAGCCTGGCCAAATAGCAGTGGATGGGTACCAGGGTCCTGCCCCAACGAGCCGCGACCGTAAGGGAGCGGTGAACCCCCGCCGTGTCCCTGCCAGCGCCACGGGGTCAGACCCCGGTGAGGTGCACAGGTGTCAGGCTCCCATGACATCCAGGCGTTGATTCCGCTGGCAGGCGTGCGAATCGGGGTCAGACCC
>JAWLBS010000410.1:0-4375 GCA_041687575.1 Phycisphaerae bacterium
GCTGAACGACCGCCCCCGCGCCCTGGCGATGTACCGGCAGGTACTGGCGGAAGAGACCTTCAACAAGGCCAACGTCGAGTACGCCGAGATCCGCATGGCGCAGCTGACCCTCAAGGGCCAGGACACCTCCGCCAAGGCGGTCCAGCCGGCGCATAAGCAGTAGCTGCTTCGTCACGATCACCCAATATCACATCAATGCCCCCAGGGATGCCGCGGTCCTGCGACTTGGTCACGACGTAGTCGTTGTGGGACGAAGCCGGGCGTGTCACGACGTACTCGTTGTTCAACGAAGCCGGAAGTGCATGTAGGGCGGGCTGTTGCCGTGAGCGAGCAAAGCGAGTCGAACGGCGCCCGCCAACCAATGCCGTTGGCCTTTCTGTAGGGCGGGCTATCTGCCCACCAACCAGGGCCGTGGCCTCTTGTAGGGCGGGCTATGCCCGCCAACCCATGCCGTTGGCAACAAAGCCCTGAAAGGGCGAAATACTAACCAGCCCGGGGCTCCAGCGGGTCGCGTCGCAATCCTGCGTAGCCAGCCGTTTGGCGAAGCAGGATCGCGACCCGCGCCGCCCCGGGGTAGCGGCCCCAACCCCCTTTGTCTCTGTTTTTGTCGTTGTTCAGCCCTGAAAGGGCTGGATAACCCTCCCGCAGCGCAGCGCCATGAAGCACACGGTGGCCCCTCTTGGCTTGACCAGGTCGCGCTCGCGGGGATCAGGCGGCACGCTCATAAAGCGGCTCCGTGTATCGCAGCGCGAAGCGCCGGAAGTACTTGTTTGGTGAACGTTCCACCGAAGCGCGTGTAAGCAGGTCGACGGGACGCCCCACCGCCGCCTCGATCTCCTGCTGCAGCGTGACGAACTCCAGCCCGATGACCGCCCCCGGCTCAAAGGTGACCAGCAGATCCAGATCACTGTCCGGCCCGGCGTTGCCCGTGACGAAGCTCCCGAACGCCTCCAGCCGCGCCACGTGGTAGCGCCGACAGATCTCCGAGAGTCGCGTGCGATCTATGTGCAGGTCGCCCAATTGCATGACCCGAATCCTCCGAATCTTATCGTACTCCCTGCGCTACAAAGGACAAGCTGAAATCGGCCGGCGTGCAGGATCCGGGACCCGGCGGGGTTGATCGCCACCGTTCTGCCGAAACGAGCCGCGACCGTGAGGGAGCGGTAGCTGCGATAACGCGTCGCGACCGTAAGGGAGCGGTAGCATGCAGGACGGGCTGCCTCCGTGAGCGAGCAAAGCCAGTCGCGCAGGGTGGGCTGTCTGCCTGCCAACCCGTTGCCGTCGGTAACGAGGCCCCGCCATGTAGGGCGGGCTCTGCCCGCCAAAGCCGTTGCCGTTCTTGTAGGGCGGGCTGCCTCCCGTGAGCGGGCAAAGCGAATCGAACGGCGCCCGCCAACCCATGCCGTTGGCAACAAAGCCCTGAAAGGGCGGAACACTAACCAGCCCGGGGCTCCAGCGGGTCGCGTCGCCATCCTGCGTAGCCAGCCGTTTGGCGAAGCAGGATCGCGACCTGCGCCGCCCCGGGGTAGCGGCGCCAATCCCCTTCGTCTTTGTCTTTGTTCTTGTCGCTTTTCAGCCCTGTAGGGGCTGGATAACTGGCACCGTGGCGTCTGCTCGAGATCCGGAGCATCAGCGGGGTCTCGGCCCGAGCGAAAGGCAAAGCGGCGTCTTCGGCGCCGCACTCCAAGGGCTGTCGCCGTTGGGGGGCGGGCCGCCCCGGCTGCGGCCTTTGCATTCATCCGGCTGCGCGGCATAATCGCCAGCTGGTTTTCAGATACCGACTTTCACGACTGGGAGAACCTGTTGATGGCTGACAAACCGGTACGTTTTGCGATCGTGGGCCTGGGCATGGGCCGGCCGCGGGCCAAGCTGTGCAAGGAGACCCCCGGCGCCGAGCTCGCCCTGCTGTGCGACCTGGACGAGGCCCGGCTCGCCAAGAACTGCGAGGAGTTCGAGGCCGAGGGCACCCGCTCCTACGCCGACGTCCTCAATCGCGACGACATCGACGTCGTGATGGTCATGACCCCCTCGGGCATGCACGCCGAGATGGGCATCCAGGCCGCCCGCGCCGGCAAGCACGTCGTGTGCACCAAGCCCCTCGACGTCTCGCTCACCGCCATCGACAAGCTCATCGACGAGTGCGACAAGGCCGGCGTGCTGCTGGCCGTCGACTTCCAGGAGCGCTACACCGACATGCCCACCCGCGTCAAGACCGGGCTCGACCAGGGCCTGTTCGGCCAGCTCATCCTCGTCGAGGCCCGCCTGAAGTGGTACCGCAGCGACGAGTACTTCGTCGGCTGGCACGGCACCTGGGCCCAGGACGGCGGCGGCTCGCTGATGAACCAGACCGTCCACCTGATCGACCAGCTGCAGTGGTACGGCGGCGACATCGAGAAGGTCGTCGGCCGGATGGGCGTCTACGCCCACGACATCGAGACCGAGGACCTGGGCCTGGGCCTGGTGGACTTCAAAAACGGCGCCAAGGGCGTGATCATCGGCACGACCACCTGGCCGGAGAGCCGCACGTACGACGTGGAGATCCACGGCACGAAGTTCGGCGCCGCCTGGGGTTCGGTCAACGGCGAGTACAGCTGCAGCCTGCCCAAGGACGCCGCCGATCTGCCCCCCCGCCCCGAAGGCGCCCCCAAGAACATCTTCGAGGACGTCCTGGGCGCCCTGCGCGGCGAGCGCAAGGTCCTCGTCGACGGCCGGGAAGGCCGCAAGAGCGTCGAGCTGATCCTGGCGGTCTACCAGTCGGCCATGACAAACGAACCGGTCGAACTGCCCCTGAAGAGCTTCACCCCGCCGACGACGGCCCCGCTGCCGGCGTCGGGCAAGTAGCCGGAATCGAACACACCCGGACGCCCCGCCCCCGCCAGATGCAGGGGCGGGGCGTGCCGCGTTCCGGCGGGGCTGCAAGATCGAAGGCCAACGACCTTCCGCAGATTTCGCAAGCGTGTGCAGGGGCGGGGCGAAACAGCCTTCCGCAGATTTCGCAGATTCTCACAGATTGAACAACAACAGCAACGACAACGACAGTGCTACCACGAAGGACACGAAGATCACGAAGGGAAACGACAACGACAACAACGGCAACGACATGTTCAGCCACGGATAAACGCGGATGAAACGCGGATAACGGCAACAGCAACAACAACGACCGCCTATGTGACACCGCCAGCCGCCACTATGGATCAAGCCCCCATCGGTTCGCCGCCCGCGAATCGACAGGGACCATCGGCGGCGCTATGGAGTGCGGCGCCGCAGACGCCGCTTTGCCTTTCCCACGGGCTGCAAAAACGTGCACCGCAAACACGCCACCCCAGCCCTTGGAGTGCAGCACCGCCGAGCGCCCTCCCCCCCCCCTAATTGGTTAGCTCCCCATTTCCCCACCACCCATCCTCTCGCCCGGCCCCCGGCCTTTGATCCGTGGGGGCTGAGCCGCAACTATCCTGTAAATCACACGTTACGCCGCGCCGGGGGGGAGCCCGACAAGGTACGGACAAGCCCCCGCCAGCGACTCCCGGAGGCCCGCCAGCGACTCCCGGAGGCCCGCCAGCGACTCCCGGAAGCCCGCCAGCGACTCCCGGAGGCCCGCGAATGACTCCCGGAGGCCCGCGAACGGTTCGCGGAGGCCCGCGAACGGTTCCCGGAGGTCCGCGAATGACTCGCGGAGGCCCGCGAATGGCTCCCGGAGGTCCGCCGGTGACCGGCGGGGGCGGGCGGGGGGATCGATGGCGGCGGGGCGGGGCGGGCGGATGGCCGGACAACAGACCCTGGCATCCCGGGCAACGCGGATCTGTCGCCGTGCCGATATCCGGATTACGCAGGGGCCATGGCGGCCTTCGCGGGACCGATCCAACATCCTTACAGCACAAGGAGCGCAGCACATGCCGCACGATTACATCCCCGGATCCGACGGCGAGTTCTTCACCTGGGAGCGGAACTTCACCACCTGCGTCAACGACAACGCCGCCGCGATGGGGCTGTTGCCGTTTGCTGTCCCCTGTAACCTGTAACCTGTAACCTGTAACCTGTCCCCTGCCGTTGCCGTTCACTGGCCACTGGCAACTTGCTGTTGCTGTTGTTCAATCTGTGGAAATCTGCGAAATCTGCGGAAGGTCGTTTGCTCTTCCGGCTTCGCTACACGACAGCTACGCCGTGGCGAGGCCGGGTTCGCCAGACGACGGGTACGCCGCGGCGAGTCGCAGGATGACTTCGCGGCGTCTGCTCGTTGCCGGGCTTGTTTATCCACCTGGAGGCCCGGCCACTCGCGTCGCTGCGCTCGCTCGGGCGGACCGCCTGATGCTCTTTGACAGACTAATCGGGTATTGAGTCTACAATGATTCATGACAAGACGCACCCTGACACTTAG
>JAWLBS010000411.1:0-4358 GCA_041687575.1 Phycisphaerae bacterium
CGCTCGAACGCGCGGGCGACCGCCTCGGGGGCGTACCTGTACGACAAGCCCGGCTCTCTGTGCGAGTGTTATCATTCCATGGGATGGAGCGCGACGCTGCAGGACGCGCGGATCATCGCCGACGGGCTGCTGCTGGCGGGCATCGACTATCTCGTGCCGCACGGGTTCTTCTACAGCACGCACGCCCTGCGCAAGCACGACGCGCCGCCGACGTTCTTCTTCCAGATCCCGCACTGGCACTTCTTCGAGCGGCTCACCGCGCGGGTCGACCGCATCGGCGAGGCCTTCGCCGACACGCACATCGATGCGCAGGTGCTGCTGGTCGAGCCGTCGTGGGGCCTGCCCGATGAGAAGGACCGCGAGGCCTATGAGCGGATCCAGGACGTGCTGCTGGGGCTGCACCTGGACTTTCTGATGGTCGACACCGACGTGCTCGAAGGCGGCATTATCGAGGATAGCGCAGTGCAGGTGCGCGACGTGCGGGCGAAGGTCGTGCTCGTGCCGCCGATGCGGGTGGTCGAGCCGACGCTGCAGGCGTGGCTGGACGGATTCGAGGCGGCGGGCGGGGCGGTGATCCGGTGCGAGGTGGACGATCGGGGCGACGACCTCGGCAACAAGCTTTGCGGGCTCCTCCAGCCGCACCTGCGGATTGACGGCGATGGCGCCGAGCGGCTGCAGGTGGTCTCGCGGCGTGACGGGCGGCGGCGGGTGTGGCTGGTGCTCAACCCGACGCGCGAGCCGGCGCGGGTGTCGCTGGCGGCGGACGGCCCGCTGCGCGAGGTAGGCCTGGATGAGGGCATGGCGGCGCGGCTGGAGCGGGACGGTGAGAATTACAGTCGCCTGGTAGAGCCGCTGGAGGCGGTGCTGCTGACGTCGTCCGACGAACCGGCCAAGGCGCCGCCCCTGCCGCCGCGGGTGAAGGTGCCGGTTCGCGGGGCGGCCCACGTCCGCCCGCTCAACAGGAACCTGCTGCGGCTGTACGACTGGCAGATGGCCCTGCTCGACGAGCACGGCATGCCCGGCCCGACCGGCACCGTGCCGGCCGTGCCGCTGGCGAACCAGCTGGCGACGGGGCAGTTCGCCTTCGTGCCGACGATCCAGGAGCGGCCGCGGATCATGCCGACCGTCCGCCTGCCCGAGCTGCACATCCGCTACAGCGCGCAGTTCGACAAGGTCTACGACGGGCCGGTCGAACTGGTGATCGAGCCGGATTCGATCGTCGGCGAGTGGAGCGTCCGCGTCAACGACGCTGAGCGGGTCGGGCCGGAGGCCTTCAGGCAGACTGATACGCACGTCCGCGGCAGCCTCGGCCTTGACATCACGGGCGCCGCCCGCGCCGGCCGCAACACGATCACCGTCGACGTCCGCACCGACCGGCTCGATGGCGGGCTGCTGAACTGCCTGTACGTGGCTGGCGACTTCGGCGTGCAGCTCGGCCAGGCGCCGACGCTGCTGGACCGGCCGGAAAAGGGCAAGTTCGAGGCGTACGAGGCAAATGGCCTGCCCTACTACGCCGGGGTGGTCGAGTACGAGATGCAGGTGGAGGTCGCGGACGTGCCGGCTGGCGAGGCGGTGCTGGCGGACCTGGATTTCGGCCCGGCCTTCGAGGACGCCTGCGAGGTCGCCTTCAACGACGGCCCCTGGCACCCCGTGCCCTGGTCGCCGCGGCTGGCGGCGCTGGCCGCCGATGAACTGCGGGCCGGACCGAACGCGCTGAGGGTGCGGGTGTACACGTCGCTGGGCCGCGCGTTCGAGGGTCAGGTCTTCGACCCGATCGGCCATGCCTATCATGATGTAGGCGAGAAAGTGTAGGGCGGGCTGCGCCCATAGAGTTGCCAGTTGCCAGTCGCCAGTTGCCAGTAACGGCAGGGGGCAGGGGGCAGTGAATCGAGTGCGGTCCCGCGGCTGTTCGCAGGGCCGTGCAGCTCGGAGTGGCATGTAGGGCGGGCTGCGCCCGCCAAGCTTGGAGTACCGGCTTTAGCCGGCGCTTGGAGTCCCCGCTTTAGCGGGCGTTAGGAGTACCGCCTTCAGGCGGTCCGCCCGAGCGAGCGCAGCGATGCGAGTGGCCGAGCCTCGGAGTAGCCAAAAGAGTGGGACATCGGGAACAGCGCCGCAACTCATCGTGAGCGAAGGCTCCGAACGCACAGTCAGCCAGGCGAAGGAACATGGTCGACACGATCCACTACAGGCAATTCGAACCGGCCGACACCGAAGCGTGTCGGGCCCTGGTCCTGCAGTGCATCGACCAGTTCACCGGCGTGGACCCCGAGGCGCAGCCGAAGCTGCGCGAGAAGGTCCGCCACGCGCACTACCGGGAGGAGCTGCCGAAGTTCTACTGCGTAGTCGCTGTCGCCGATGACCGCATCGTCGGCATGGGCGCGATGGACAACGGCCACGTCGCCCGGATGTACGTCAGCCCCGAACACCAGGGCCACGGCATCGGCCGCCGGATCCACGAGATGCTCGAGGCCGAGGCCCGTCGCCAGGGCATCCGGCAGTTGACCCTCGAGGCGTCGCTGAACTCGGTGGCGTTTTATGAGCACCTCGGGTACAAGAGCGTCCAAGAGCGGATCTGGCGGCTGGAGGGGGCGCAGATCCGCAATGTGATTATGACCAAGGATCTGGAGTGAGCACCAATGGACGCCTCCATGTTGTACGCCCGACTGGAATGCAATGTCGACCTGCCGCGCTGCCGCGACAATTGGTACGCTCGCTGCCGCCGCACTCCGGCGCCGGGTTGTTGACGTGACGGCCCTTGAGGCCCGTTGCAAAGGCAAAGCGGCGTCTTCGGCGCCGCACTCCAAAGCTGCCGCCGCCCGGAACCGACCTGCGGTGCGCCAACCGGGTGTCGGGCATCCGGCGTTTCTTGGGCCAGCAATTTGCCTGCCGCGCGCTGTGCGGGTATTTTGCCGGCCTGGATCTGCCCTGCTCGTTCGTGCCGGATGGACCGGTCCTGGAGGACATGGCGTAGACGTGGTCGGTCACGGCGGGCAGGGCCTGGCACAGGAGAGAGGTTTCGTGGCAAGATTTTCCAAGGCCGGCGATATTCGTATCGGCACGATCGGCTACAGCAGCGCGTTCAACATGGGGCGGGCCCACCTGGCCGACGGGCAGAAGTTCGGCATGGTCCCGACGGCCGTCTGCGAGCTCAACCCCGAGCGTCGCGAGGCGGCCCGGCAGGACTTCCCGGGCATCGAGACCTACAGCGACCTCGACGAGATGCTCGCCAAAAGCGACGTCAACCTGATCGCGATCATCACCCCCCACAACACGCATTACGACCTGGCGCTGAAGTGCCTGCGGGCCGGCCGGCACGTGGTGGTCGAAAAGCCGTTCGCCCTGACGACCGAGGAGTGCGACGAAATGATCGCTGCCGCCGAGCAGCGCAACCTGGTGGTCACGGCCTACCACAACCGCCACTGGAACGGCTGCATCATGCAGGCGGTCAAGGCGATCCGCTCGGGCGCGATCGGCGAGGTGGTCCACGTCGACGCCCACATGGGCTCCTGGGGCAAGCCGCGGGAGTGGTGGCGGTCGAGCAAGTCGATCTCCGGCGGGATCCTCTATGATTGGGGCGCCCACCTGCTGGACTACACGTTCCAGATCCTCCAGGCGGATATGGCCGAGGTCAGCGGCTTCGTCAAGGCCGGCTTCTGGGCCCAGACCAGCCCGTGGGGCGCTGACGCCAACGAGGACGACGCCTTCGTGACGATCCGCTACACCGACGGCCGGTGGTCCACGCTGGGCATCTCGTCGCTGGACAGCCGCCCGCGTCAGGGCTGGGTGCAGGTGGTCGGCACGGAGGGGTCGTACTGGTTCGACTACCACAGCTATGAGATCACCCGGCCGGACCATGAGCAGACGCTGGTGACCCGCGGCAAGAACCCGCCGACGACGGCCGAGTGCTTCTATGAGAACCTCGCGTCGCACCTGGTGGACGACGTGCCGCTGGTGATCAGCCCGCAGTGGTCGCGCCGGCCGGTGCATGTGATCGACCTGGCGCAGCAGAGCGCTGCTCAGGGCCGGACGCTGGCGGTCAAGTATGCATAGGCGGTTTTTTGACAGGCGGTGGGACGGATCGGCCGGTTTGTCCCGCCGCCACCCGCAGTCTCTTTCGGGTGCCACGGTCCTGCGACCTCGCCCTGCGTAGCCGTCGTCTGGCGAAGCAGGGAGCAGGGCCGTGCCATTCGGATGAGGGGGCATTTCTTCCCGGGAATGCCGCCCGAGGATGTCATTCTGATCGCAGTGAAGAATCTCTATTGGACGGGGTGCCCAGAATTGAGCGGCCCGCTTGGTAGAGATCCTTCACTTCGTTCAGGATGACAGCGGGGAAGGGCACAAAACGCAAGCGGAGGATG
>JAWLBS010000412.1:0-4349 GCA_041687575.1 Phycisphaerae bacterium
CTTTGGCGGGCGCAGCCCGCCCTACATTTGTTGTAACAGGTCGAGCAGCTCGCGGTCGAGGGCGTGGCCGTGCCAGTCTTCGTACTGGACATCGGCCCGCTGCGAATCCAGCACGCCGAAGCTGCCGCGGAAGTTCCAGAGGGCCCAGCCGATGTTGCAGCCCTTGAGGACCTCCAGCACGTCGCGCAGCCAGCGGAGGAACACATCGTGGGGCGTCTTGTTGTAGGCGCCGCCCTCGCCGCAGTGTACGCCGACGCCTCCGCTGGCGAGCCGGGCCCACTGGGCGTAGTGTTTTTCCAGCATGGCGCGGTCCCACAGGATGCCGGGGAAATTCCACCCGCCCGGCCAGGCCGGCGGAGGAAAGGCCTCGCCCTTGACCCACGACGCCTGGTAGTGGCTCACGCCCATCGGCAGGTAGGCCCGGCAGCTCTGGGCGATGTTCAGGTCGGCCAGCTCGGGCGCCGGGTCGTTGCCCCAGGTCAGGCCGTCGGCGATGATCAGCCGGTCGGGGTCGACCTCGCGGATGGCGGCGACGGCCGCGAGGATCACCCGCTGGTGGTCGTCGCGGGTCATCTCGGCCGAGGGGTTCTTCGGCTCGTTGACCAGGTTGAAGCTCAGCCGGTCGGAGCCGACGCCCTTGTAGCGCTCGGCCAGCAGCCGCCAGTGGAAGCAGAAGGCGTCGAGGGCGGCCTGGTCCTTCCAGAGGTTGAACGGCTCGGTCCGCTCCGGGTTGACCGAGTAGCCCGGCGCGCGGTGGAAGTTCAGGTCGACGTGGATGTTGTACCGCTGGCCGAGGTCCACCGCCCGGTCGATCTTCGCCAGCATCGGCTCATGTGGTTTGAACGGGTCGTCGTCCTCGATCCAGAGGGTGTAGCACATCGGCAGGCGGACGAAGTCGAAGCCCCAGTCGGCGATCCAGCGGAAGTCGTCTTCGCTGAGATCGCCGGTGCTTTTGACGGTGAAGAAGTCCAGCAGGTTGAACCCCCGCCAGCGGGGCAGGACGGTTTGTTTTATCTCGGGCATGGGTGGCTCCTTGTCTGCCATGAACGCAACGCGCCGCGAGCGGCGTATGGTTTACCACCGGTTGGACAGTTTGTCATCTGCAGTTGCGCAAAGGGCTGTGTCGCAGGGCCGCCCAGCAGCACACATGAGCACAAAGAGTTCATGTGTGTATTCAGGATCTATGAGGTTGATGACGCCGCAGTAGTATGCTATGCTCAGGCTGGAGGACAAGATGGACGCACAATTCCCCACAGCGCTTGTGGCTCGTTTGACCGGCACCAGTCAGCGGCAGATCGACTACTGGGCCCGCACCGGACTGCTGCGCCCCTCCGGCCGGGATGCCAGCGGCCGGGGGTCCCGGCGGCGCTACACGTTTCAGGACCTCGTGGCCGCCCAGACCATCGCCAGCCTGCGCCGGGCGAATTGCCCGCTGCAGAAGATCCGCAAGGCCGTCCGTCACGTGCGAGCCCATTACCCTGACGTGTCGGACACTCGCCGTCTTTCGCGCCTGACGCTTCTGACCGACGGGAACAACGTCTACATGTTGACCGACCAGCGGCAGATCATGGACGTGGTGACACGGCAGCTGGTCTGGTCGGTCCCGCTGGGCAAACTCATCCAGGAGACGCAGTCGCAGGTTCAGGCCCTTCCCGTCCGGTCTGTTCACGAGGTCCAGGTGGCTGGCCGGCGCTATCACCTGGAAGTGACGCGCGACCCGGAGGTCGAGGGGTTCACCGTGCAGTGCCGCCAGTTGCCCGGGGCCATCGAGCAGGGGCGAACGGTTGCCGAAGCCCTCGCCAACGGTCAGGCCGCTATCGAATCGGTCCTGGAGTACATGAGTCGTAGTCGAAAGGCCCTGCGTGGAGCGCGGCATGTCCAGCTTGGCTAACGCCAATGCCCGTTCAAAGGTGATCCGCGCTCTGCAGCGAGCGGGATTTGAAGAGCAACAGGGTGGTAGGCACACGATCATGGCGCATCCCGATGGCCGATACACCACCATCCCGCGTCACAGCCGGATCAATCCGTTGACTCTCAGAGCCATTCTGAAACAATGCCGGCTGAGCGAGCAGGAGTATTTGCGGCTATACTGACCGACTTGATGCCCTCAATGTATCTGCCGTCGGCTGGTGTTCGAGCAGCCAGGTGCCGCGATGCAACCGCCATCCAGTCGAGACGCCGAATGACGTTTCATCTCGCCTCCAGGTACGGCAGGATGCCTGTTACCTCGTACAGCCACAGCAGCCCCGCCGTCAGCAGTGCGGTCAGGCCCAGTCCCCAGGCCGGAAACAGCAGGAGTCCCGCCTGCTGCTTGCTGGTCAGTGAGGGGTACCCCCGCACGGCACCAGCCGTGATCTTCACCAGGCAGTAGCAGATCACGACAAAACTGTAGAAGCAGAGAGGCCATATGTCGCTGCACAGGATGATGAGAGAAACGAATCCGTAGATCGCATGGACGAACAGGACGCCCCACCACAGTTCGCGGGTGGTGGCCGGGCCGGGCGGGGGTGTGAGCTGCCACCGCCGCAGGACGCATGCGCCGCACTTGCCGGTGTCCAGGCTGAAGGAAGGCGGGTCATAGCTCGCGCCGCAGGTGATGCAGGTTTTCGCCATGTTGATGGTTTCCGAAGCCCGTGTTTCAGGCCGAACCGAACGCATAATGCTTTCTGATGGGATCCATGGTAGACGGGCCCATCGGCCGTGACAACGGCAAGCGGTGCTTTTGCGGGGCGTCGCTTGATGCCTCACGCCTCATCCACAACCCCATAGCTGAACACGAGCGTGCTCGGTACGACGGTATGGTACTGCCGACCCTTGCCGGCGAAATCCCGCTGTAACTCCCGGCGGATCTCCCGTTCGGCTGTCTCAGGCGGTACACCTCGTGCGACCAGGCCGTCCTGCCAGCGCTGGATCTGCTCCGGGCCCGTCGGCTGCCAGCCGAGCCCCTCGTCGCACAGCGTCTGGAACATCTGCTGTTTCTGCGCCCACGGGGCGCTTGACCGCTTCACCGTGACGGCGTGTAATCTGCGGGACGGCGGCGATGGTTTCCCCGCCGGCCGAAGCGGTGGGAAGTTGCGGCGGGCCGGAAGCACCGATGCGTCTTGCGGTCGTTTTCTGCGCGTCATGCAGCCTCATGTGCCGGGCGTAGCACGGCCCTGCTTTGCAGGACCGTGGCACCCGAGACTTCGCAGCTCGGCCACTCGCGTCGCTGCGCTCGCTCGGGCGGGCCGCCTGAAGGCGGGACTCCGAACGCCCGCTAAAGCGGGGACTCCGAGCTTGGCGGGCGCAGCCCGCCCTACCGGGACGGTGGCACCCGGCCAGACGGGACAACTGACAAGGACGCGAAACGAATGATACCACTTGATGAATTCAGGAGGATCGCCGGCGATCTGAAGGACCGTCTCGTCCATCACGCCGGCCGGCTGCCCGAGCGGGTCGTCCGGGAGCTCGGCGAACGTTTCCCCGGCCTGCAGCCCGAGATGCTCCGCCGCGGCTGGATTCCCGTCTCGCAGGGCCTTCTCAACGAACAGCTCCATCGCCATGCCGAAAAGGCGCCCAACGTCGAGAGCGTCAGCCTGCAGTGCCGGCCGGGGCACTTTTTGATCACCGTCCACACGAAGACCGGACCGCTGAGCCATACGGCGACTGTGCGGCTGTTTCCCGAGCGGTTCGAGGTCGACCGGGCCGCCCGCGTGGCCGTCTTCACTGCCGAGCGCAACGTCGAGGTCGAGGGGCGCAACACGCTGGGGCGGGTCACGGCGTGGGTGGCCGAGGGGGCCTTTGCCGCCGCGGTCCGGCGCGGCGCGGCGGTCAAGCACGTGCACCGGCTGAGCGAGGGGGTGGTGGAGCTGGACTGGCCGCGGATCATCGTGCACCTCGACCGCATCGAGCAGGTCCGGCGGGTGCTGGATTACAGCCTGCTGGGATTTGGGCTGCTTGACGTGCTGTCGTTCGGGCCGCTCCGGGTTGAGAAGGACTACGTCTATCTCAAGGTGGAGCGGGCGCGGAGGGCATCGTGATCCTCAGCGAAGCGGTGTCTGCGCCGCCGCGCTCCCAAGGGTTAGCGTCGCTTGTTGAGGTCGCATGCCTTTGCAGCCCGTGGGAAATCCAAAGCGGCGTCTTCGGCGCCGCACTCCAAAGGCTGTCGCCGTATTGGCGTGCCTTTCGCTTTGTCTGTCTGTCGACACTCGAACCCCGATACCCGACACCCGGTCTGCTGTCCCCTGCTTGCCCGGCGTAGCCGTCGTTTGGCGAAGCCGGGTGCCCTGTAACCTGTAACATCCTGTTGTCGTTCACTGACCCTTGATCCCTGAGCCCCGACCCCTGCCGTTGCTGTTTCTAATCTGTGT
>JAWLBS010000413.1:0-4288 GCA_041687575.1 Phycisphaerae bacterium
GCTGGCGGGCGTGGCCGTGGACCTACCCCGACTACGCCGCCCCGACCTACCACGGTTTCTTCAGCGAGGTCCGCGAGAGGCTCAAGGCGGAGTTGCAGGAAATTGACAATGCATAGCCCCGCGCGTGCCGGGTGCCATGGCCGCGCTGTTCGCGGCCATGGAATTATGCGAATGAGCAGCGTGTTCTGCGCCAAACTACCACCCGGGCTGTCATTCTGAGCGCAGCGAAGAATCTCTAATGGACGGAGCGCCCAGAATTGAGCGGCCCGCTTGGCCGAGATCCTTCGCGTTGCTCAGGATAGGATGACACCTTCGTTCAGGATGACAATGCGGGGCCGCCCGAATGCCCGCCGACCGCCTCCAGCCGTTCGACCAGTTCCTCGCGCATCTTCCGCAGGTTCTCGACCTCGTGGGGCTTGAGCCTCCGCAGATCCCTTTCGGGTCGGGCCCGATCTACCGTCAGGGCCTTGTCCACGCTCTCGATCGCCAGGCGAAGCCGGGTCGGATCGTCGGGCCGGTGCGGGTCCTTCACGGCTGCCATGAGGGCCAGTTGGTACAGCCCGGCCGCGTTGGTCGGATAGAGGTTCAGTTCCCGCTGCTTCTCGGCGATCGCGCGGCGGACGCCGTCGACGTCGCCGACCGCGCAGGCCAGCGGCATCCGCACCCCCGCCAGGGCCTGCCAGAGAATGTGCCGCAACGGGTCGCGCGCTACGGCGGCCTCGTACAGCCGCACCGCCTCCTGCATCTGACGCAGTTTCTGCTCCGGCCCCGTCGCTGTCAGCCGCGTGGTCGCAAAGCCGGCTGCCGCCAAGGGCGTCGGATCGAGCGTATCGACCGCGGCCGCCCGCTCGAGCAGCCGTATGTGCTCTTGCCGCTGACCATCCGCCCGGGCGAGCCGCGCCTCGTGGACCAGCGACGCCGCCCGCAGCGGCTGGATCGACAGGCCGATCGTCACCAGGCCCGCCAGCCCGACACTGGCCGCCACAGCGATGTGCATATAGCGGCGTACCGACGGGCCGGCGGGTATGTGGGCAGGTGCGGTGGACGATGATGCGACCTCGCCGTCAGGTGCCGCCGACCACGCCATGGCGATCGCCGCCAGGGCCCAGAAGGCCCAGAGGGTGCCCGCAATACCCGGCGGGATGCCGATCAACCCGTGCATCATGAACGCCACGACCCCGGCCAGCAGCACCGCATGGCTCAGCCGCCCTCGCGGTGCGAGCCACACGACCGCGGCCGCTGCGATTGCCCCGACCGCCACCGGCATCCCGACCGGCCCCAGGCCCGGCGAGTGGTCCCATGCGGCTGGCAACCAGCACGCCAGCAGGGCCAGGCCCGCCAGCGCGAGGACGTTGGTCACGGGCGCATCCTTGTGATCGCCCCGCGCCGCCAGCGACCGCACGATTCGCCAGACGACTGCGACCAGGGCTGTCACCAGCCCCGCCACTCCGAAGATGCCCCATTCGGCGGCGACCGCCAGCAGCCAGTTGTGCGGGTGCGTCGGCTCGATCGGGATGTATGCCGGGTTGATCGCGTTGTAGTGTCGTCGGAACTGGCCCGGACCGACCCCGGTGATCGGATGATCGACGAACATCCGGGCCGCGCCGTCCCATAGGTACAGCCGTATGGCCAGCGATTCGGCCTCGCCCCCGCTTTCCATAAGCTTGGTGTACAGCCGCGACGGGTCCAGGGATGCGACGGTAAGGGTCGCCTGGGGGATCGCCACGGCCGCAAGCACCGTTATCGCCAGCACCCGCGGGCGCGACCGGAGCAGTACGCTACCGCAGTACGCCGCGATCCCTCCTGCAAGCCCGAGAAAGGCGCCCGAGCTCTGCACGCGGATCAGAAGGACCATCTGCCAGGCGACCAGTCCGAAGAGCACCACGCCGGCCGGCGCGAACATCATCCATCGCCGCAAGCGCGATCCCGCCATCCGGATGCCGGCTGCCATGCCCATCCCGGGGACGACCGTTTGTCGGGCGTCACGGTCCTGCGTCGTTTGCAGGGCCGCGTGCGCGGCATCTGGAGCGTGTCCGCCAGCGTGCTCCCGGACCGATTCTCGGGGCAGAGGCGCGTCTTTCGTCTTGACGCTATCGGCGGCGCGGCGACGCCACACTTGCGAGCCGCCAACTGCCGCGATCGTTCCCGCCAATCCCAGCAGCATCATTGCTCCCAGGGCGTTGGCGTGCTGGAAGTAGCCCCGGGGAGTTTCGTCCTTCAGTCTGCCTTCATAGTACGTGACGATCGGGTCGTTCGGGCCGACGCCCAGTTGCCGCCAAAGGTCGTCTTTGTGCTGCTCGTACCCAGCCAGCGTCTGCGCGTATTCCCATGAAGCGCGGGCGGTCGCCTTGCCGCACTGCGCGGCTGCCATCGCCACCAGCACGGCCAGCGCCGCCCGCCGCCAGATGGGATACTGCACCATGACCTGGTAGAGCCCCGCCGCCGCCAGCAGCGGCAGGATCGTGTCCAGGGCGGTAACAATCGCGAGGCGCTTGTCCGAGGCGGCGGGCACCGCCAGCAGCCCGGCGACGATCAGCAGACCCGCCCCCGCCTCCAGTCCCGTCAGCCGCCACGGCCGGCGGGCGAGGATTTGCTGGACCGCGCACAGTACCAGCCCGAGCCCCGTCAGCACGTGCATGGCATACGTGATCATCGGCCCGGCGCTCCAGATGGCGTCGGGGGGCATGACCAGGTCGAGGATCTCCCGCTCGGGCATCTCCCACAGCAGGGCCCGCCCGCACAATGCGGCGACCAGCATGACGAAGGTCGCCAGGGCGGTCGGACCCGCCAGCGCGTGGGGACGCGAAACGGCGGGCGTGTTCTCCGCGGCGGTCGGCCCTGTTCGTTGGGCGGTCTTTGCACTCATGCGGTCGCGTCCATAGGTCGTCGGATGGTTCAGGTACAACAGTCCAGGCGATAGGCCCCGCACCGCCGTTCGGCCCAGACATCCGTAGCCGGGGCGACGAGCTTCTTCGCTGCTTCCGCCAGATCAAGGTCCACGATCAGCGGCTCGCGGGAACCTTCGGCGGCCCGGGCGAGGATTGCCCCGCCGGGGGCGATGATCGTCGGGCGCCCCTGGCACGAGGCGATGACGAACACGCGGTTTTCGGCCGCCCGCATCCGCAGCGTCGCCAGGTCGTCGAACCGGCCGGTCACGTGCAGGACCTGCGCGCCGCGCAGGGCGCGGATCCGCGGGGTGGCGAACGAGCGGGCCTGTCCCGCCGGGATGGTCGCCACCGTCGCATGCGCCACCTGCCGAAGGCCCGTGTCGCTGAGATGAGGCGGCATGGGCGGGGCCGTTCCTGGCGCCGGGTCGGCGATGATCATTTGCGCGCCCTGGCTGCGCAGGGACTCGGCCAGTTCGCGTGCTGCTTCCGCATCGCCGTTTGTGTCTCCCGGCAGGATTGCCACCCGCAGGGGCGCCGCATCCGCCGGCGGCAGAACGGGCGTCGGATGCAGCACCTGCCGCACCGCCGCTTCCGGCAGCAGGTACCGCCGCGGCCGGACCTCCAGCGCGGCGACCAGCAGGGCGGGCTCGTCCGGCGGGGCCTTGGCGAGGACCTCGCCGCCGCCAGATGCGATCATGCTCATCCCGCAGAACCGTGCCTCGTCGCACTCCTGGCCGAACTTGTTGGCGCAGATGATCGGCAGGGTGAACTCGCGGGCCCGCGCCTCGATCATGTAGTCCGGCTGGGGGTTGTAATAGCCGCCGGGCTCGGCGGCGGCGTTGACCCAGGCCGTCGGCATCGCCAGCAGCGAGGCCCGCTGCGCCGCGTGCGAGGCGAAGACCTCCGGCGAACGACCCTCGGCACAGATCACCAGGCCGACCCGGCCATGCTGCGTCGCGATCGGCTGGACCGCTTCGCCCGGCTGGTACCAGTTGTGCTCGGCGTCCCAGAGGAATGTCTTGAAGTGCCGGCCGCGCACTTTTCCAGTCGGGTCGAAGAGGACGGCCGCGTCGCGGAGCGTGCCGTCGTCGGCTTCGTGTACAAGACCGGCGACGACGGCGATCCCGTGTTGCCTGGCAAGCTCGCCGATGTGAGCCTCGAGGTCGCGGCCGCGCAGCAGGCCGGCGGCACGGTACCGCTCGATCGAGCCGAGCCAGTAGCACGGGTAGCAGCACTCCGGCAGGACCACCAGGTCGGCGCCGGCCTTGCGGGCGTCGGCGACGGCGGCGGCGATGTCCCGCAGCGCCTCGCCGGCTTGTTCGAGCGGCCGGGCGGGCAACTGGGCGGCGGCGACCGTGACCTTGGTTAGCTGTTCGTTCATAATGCAAAGCCTAGAAAGA
>JAWLBS010000414.1:0-4253 GCA_041687575.1 Phycisphaerae bacterium
GTGCAGCAGCAGGCGGTACAGGGCGGCGGCGGCGATCAGCGGCAAGGTGGTATCGATCACGCCGTTGAGGGCGAGGCGCTTGTCGGAGGCGACGGCCATGCCGAGTGCGGCGGCGACGAACAGGGCAATCGCCCCGATCTCCAGCCCGCCGAGGCGCCAGGTTCGCCGGGAAAGGATCGCCCAGGCGGCGGCCAGGCCGAGCCCCGCGGCGGCCAGCAGGTGCGCCAGGTGCCGGACCATCAGCGTGGCGCTGGGGGCGGCCTCGGGGGCGACGACGAGCTGGCCGACGGCGATGGTGCGGTCCTCGTTGAGCAGGGCTCGCCCGCACAGGGCCGCCGCCAGCAGTACCAAGGCAAGGGCTCCAAGCAGATTGGTTGCCGTGGCCCGTCCGGTCGCTGGCGCCGCCGGGGGGCGGGCAGTGGTCTTGTCCGGCGCATGTGCTGGGTTGGTCTTCATATCTGCAGGTTTCTCCCGGAGTTACAGCTTCCGGTGTACAGATGGTCGGTGCCTGGGAGATTACGGTATCGTGAACGGGGCTTGTTTTCAAACGCGGGCAGGGCGCCCCCGGTGGGCGAAGGGCATGCCGGCTGCTTGGTTTCGGGGTGGGGTTTTCGGTATACTGTGAGGATCGGTCGCGGCCAGGCGCAAGGCTGGCTTGCGGCACCATTCGATTCCGTAGATCGGCCTGTCCGAGGGAGAAGCGAGATGAAGCGTGCATTCCCGTCCGCCGTGTGGTCGTTTTCGCTTGTGGCTGCAGCTTTGTGTGCCCCGGGTCCGGTGGTGGCTGCGGTCGTCGGCAGCACGAGCGTGGTGCTCGATGCCCAGGTGGTCGACAAGCACGATCCGATCGCCGGGCAGGTCGTGGTGAGCACCGCGCAGGCGGGCGAGCTGGTGGTGACGATCGACTGGGTGGACAACCACGGGCGCGTCGCCGACCGGCAGGTGAGTGTGATTGCGGCGCCGGGCGAGACGTCGGTGCCGTTCTCGTTCTCGACGGACGCGGGGCTGACGATGCTCAACCGGATCAACGCCTCGGCCCGGTTCGCAGGCAGCGGCGACACGCTGAGCGCCTCGAGCGACGACTGGGAGCTCGTGCCCGACCCGATCGATCACGAGGACTTTCACGCCAACGTCTGGGGGAGCGGAACGACGAGTGATCCCGCCTACTTCAGCGCGATCAAGCGGGCGGGGGTGGACCTGGGCCATATCTTCCGGAACCTCAGCGTCAACGACGGCTACGACTTCAGCGGGGCGAGTTTCTTCGGGCCACTGTACGACGTGCGCCCCAACCACGACTTCATCGAGGACAAGCGCTGGTTCGAGATGACCGACGCGATGCACGACCCGAATTACAATATTTACGAGCCGGCGCTGTCGCAGACGCATGACTATTACCTGCCGACCAAGCGTTCGGCGCTGGTCCGGCCGCAGAGCCTCAGCAGCACGGCCTCCTTGGCGTCACTGGTCAGCACGATCACGCCGCGGATGCAGGCCAGCCGGAAATGGCGTCCGATGCAGTGGAACATCGCGGACGAGTACGGGCTTGGTCGGCGGGATTACCCGTTCGACTATGACCTGGGGCCGGACTCGATTGCGCAGTTCATTGCATGGTTGCAGCAGGAATACGGCACGATTCAGGCGATGAATGCCCAGTGGGGGACGAGTTTCACCTCGTTCAATGATCTGTCCGATCCGATCAACGCCCCGCGCTACGGCGAGGCGGCGCTGATTGTCACCCAGGAGATGAAGGACCGGGAGTACCCGCTGTATGCGGACGACACCGCCGCCAAAAACTTCTCGCCGTGGTCGGACTTCCGGCGGCACATGGAACTGACGATGGCGGATGCGATCCAGGTGTGCGTGGATGCAGCGCGGGCGATCGATCCGACGGTGCCGATCGGCTGGGAGGGCGGCGAGACGGTCAGCCCGCTCAACGGGTACGACTACTGGCTGCAGATGCCGAAGATGGCGAGTTTCGAGGCGTACGACCTGGGCAATTCGCCGGAGCTGGCGCGGTCGTTCCGGGACAACCAGTACGGCGAGAAGCTCTACCGGTGGGTGACGATGTTCGACTCCGGCTCGCCGCAGCGCAACCGGTACAAGCTCTGGTTCGGCTTCATCCACTACGGGTTCCGCGCGAGCATCATCTGGTGGTACCAGAACTTCTTCACCGGGAATTTCGTGCCGACCGGTTATGCCTGGGGGATCGAGCCGGCCTACACCGAGTTTCGCGAGGGGCTGGCCAAGCTGCTCAGCCAGGGCGAGCAGGACGACGCCGAGGTGGCGCTGTACTACTCGCAGCGGTCGGCGCACGTCAGCTGGATGTACGACAGCGAGCCGTATGGCTATAGCTGGGTCGCACAGAAGTCGAACGACCGGCGGCTCCAGACGATCCCCTACGTGCAGACGGGCTGGCTCAAGGCGCTGGAGGATGTCGGCGTTAAGGGGCGGTTCGTCAGCTACGAGCAGGTTGCCAATGGCGAGCTCATCACCCGCGGCTACAAGGTGCTGATCATGCCGCGGGTCATGGCGATGCCGCCGGAGGAGATCGCCGCGGTGCAGGCCTTCGCCGAGGCCGGCGGCGTGGTGATCGCCGACAGCCAGACGGCCCTTTTCGACGGCCACGGCAAGCGGCGCTCGATCGCCGAAGGCGGCGGGCTGATGGACGACTGGTTCGGCATCGAGCGGGTCAACTACCGCACGACCGAGCGGAACAAGGGTTCCAGCGATGCCTATCCCGCGACGTTCGATCTGCTGATTCCGGCCCCGCCGGGATACCAGGTGCTGCTGTCGGGGTTCGGCTCGACGGTGGGTAGCGGCTGGCACGCCGTGGAAGACGGGGTCCGCACGGCGGGCGGCACGGCGGTGGCCGTCGCCGACGGGAACATGAACCAGCCGGTGCTGATCGTGAGGGACCACGGGGCCGGCAAGAGCGTCTACATGAACCTGACGCTGATGCGGTACGGGCGCACCGGCAGCAACTACACCGATGAGCGGCGGTACCCGGATCGGGCGGGGGCGACGGCGGTGCGGCAGCTGGTCCGCAACCTGATCGCCCTTGGCGGGGTCGCGCCGAAGGTGCAGGTGCTGCGGGGGCACGACGCCAATCCCCTGAGCGGCACGCCGGTTTACAATTTCGAGAAGTCGCGGTTCGTGGACGGGCCCATTACCTACCTGGGGTGCGTGGTCAACAGCCAGATGGAGAACTACGACTGGTCGAGCCATTACGACCCCGCAGGCGCGCTGTTCGGACAGGCTGGCGCGACCGAGGCGAATGTGACGATCGTGCTGGACCAGCCGCGCCACGTGTACGACGTTCGGCAAGGGACGTACATGGGTTACGGTGCGCAGGTCAACGCTGCTCAGCCGGTGCTGGAAGGCGGGGTGTTCGCCCTGCTGCCGTATCGGGCTGCGAGGCTGAGCGTCGATTCGGTGGCCTTCGACAGCAGGCACCGGGCGACGGTCCGTGCGTCGGTGCGGACGGATGCGGCGCTGCCCGGCCGGCATGTGCTGCGGCTGGTTGTGCGGGATGCCGCCGGCGAAGAGGTGACGTACCTGACGCGAAACGTTATCGCCGACGGCGGCATCTGGGAGGATGTGATTCCGTTTGCGATCGACGAGACCCCCCTCAGCGGCTGGACGATTACGCTCAAGGACATGGCGACGGGCCTGAGCGCGTCGGTGCCGGCGGCGCCGGCCTATGCGGGCGACATCAACAACGATGGCGCGGTCAACGGGGTGGACCTGCTGCGGCTGGCGCACAGCTGGACCTTGAGCAAGGGCGACGCCGGCTACGACGACTTTTGCGACCTGAACGCCGACGGCATCGTCAATGTCAAGGACCTGCTGACGCTGGCGTTGGATTTCGGGCGGTAACGCGTTGCCATGGCGTTGACGCTGGATTCCGGGTGATACGAGCCGCGACCGTGAAGGAGCGGTGAATCGGACGCAGCCGCTACCGGCAGCCGGTCGGGCAGGCGCAGATGACGACGGTGCCGCCGTCGGGGTGAGGGCGCACGTCCAGGGTGCCGCCGAGGATGCCGGCGCGGTAGTGCATGATGTTCAGGCCCATTCCGCCGTTGTGGGCGGCCTGCTGGCCGATGCCCACGCCGTTGTCGCGGACGGTCAGGACGAAGCCTTCGCCCTCGGGTGCCAGGCGGATGTGGATCTGGTCGGCGCGGCCGTGCTTGATGGCGTTGTTCACCGCCTCCTGGCTGATGTGGTACAGGTGCATGGCGGCGGCGGGATCGTCG
>JAWLBS010000415.1:0-4244 GCA_041687575.1 Phycisphaerae bacterium
GTGGTCCGCGGCATGAACGAGTACCCGTTCGGCCACTTCCTGGCCGACAGCAGCGGCAGTGTGATGATCGAGATCTACCGGCGCAACGAGGTGCCCGTCCCGGACTACGCCTCGATGGACCCGCTGCAGCTGCACCTGGCGTTCGTCTGCGAGGACATCGACACTGCGGTCGCCAGGTTGCTCGCGGCCGGGGCGACAATGGCGGGCGAGATCAACGTCACGCCCGACGGCGACAGGATGGCGATGCTCCGGGACCCGTGGGGGGTTCCGATTCAGCTCGCCCACCGGTCCACGCCCATGCTTTGAGCAAACGGGGATCAGGCCGTGCCGGGTGCCACGGTCCTGCGCCGCTCGCAGGGCCGTGCGACGTATGCCCGGAGTCATCTGCGTGCTTGTTCTTGCACGCGCACTGAATGAAAGGGGTCATCCAGATGCCCAGGGTAACTATGGCGAACCTGGTCGAGCTCGGGACCCAGCTGCTGGTGCGGCGGGGCGTGGCGCTGCGGGACGCACAGTTTATCGCCGACGTGGCGGTCACCGCCGAGGCGATGGGCGTGACCACGCACGGGCTCGTGCAGCTGACGGCACTGGACGGCCAGATCGGCAAGACGATCGACCCGACCGCCCAGCCCCGCATCCTGCGGGACAAGGGGGCGGTCGCGCAGATCGACGGCGACGGGGCGATCGGCCAGATCGCCATGCGCCTCGCGACGCAGCTGGCGGTGAGCAAGGCGAAGCAGCACGGGGTCTCGCTGGTCGGCGTGGGCGGCACCTCGTGGATCGCCGCCCTGGGCGTGTACCTGGCGCCGCTGGCCAGGGAGGGACTGCTGGCGCAGATGTGGGTCCAGTCGTGCCAGTGCCAGGACTGTGCCCCGTTCGGCGGGGTCGATGCGAGGCTCTCGACCAACCCGATCGCCCTGGCGTTTCCGACCGGTCCCGACAGCGACCCGGTGGTGGCGGACTTCTCCACGGCCGCGGTCTCGATGGGACGGACCTCGCAGCTGGCCAGGGCCGGCATGAAGGCCCCGCACCCGTACTTCCTCGACGAGGCGGGCAACCCCACGACCGACCCGACGGTCATGGTCAGCGCCGAGGGGCAGCGTCAGGCCGGCTCGATCCAGTTCTGGGGCGGCCAGAGCGAGGGGCACAAGGGCTACGCCATGTCGCTCTGGTGCGAGGCGATGACCGCGCTGGCCGGCGGACGGACCAACAACCCCGACATCCCGCAGGCCCAGTCATTTGCGCTGATGGTGATCGACCCGGAGGCGTTCGCCGGCCGGGAACACTTCGACCGCGAGATGGGGCGCCTCATCGAGTGGCTCAAGACGAGCCGGACGCAGCCGGGGGTCGACAAGATCCGGCTGCCGGGCGAGCGGGGCTTCGCGCGGTTCCGCGAGGCGGAGGCCGGCGGGGTGGACGTCGACGCCCAGCGGCTGGCGCAGCTCAACGCGCTGGCGGCGAAGTATACTCTCGCACCGGTCGAGGTGATCAGCGGAGGCATGTAGCGTGCATCGCCTGCCGCGGCTGCCCGCGATTGGGCGTAAACGACCTTCCGCAGATTTCGCAGATTTTCACAGATGCAAAACAACAAAGGCAGGGGACAGCAGGCAGGGGGCTACGGTCCTGCGCGTCCTGCGCAGCAGGGCCGTGCTTTGCAGACGGGAACGGACTCCCGACAGCGAAGGGGAAGGAGCTGCGGCCGTGAGGTCGCGGTAAACTCTCGAACAGAGGCGTGTCAGGCAGCCCCGCCCGGCGCACCATCGCATTGCGGCCGACTATCCTGCGGCAATCCCCACCCTTGCGGCGGCCTTCGATAGCGACTTGTCGCGCGTCCACAGGCGCGTACCCGCAAGCAGGCAGGATGCCAGCAGATGAACGTCGATCAGGCCCAATCCTTCTCCCATCACGTGGTGCTGTTCGATGAAGTCCAGCACTTCCGCATCCGTTGCCCTTGGGACCGCAGGCAGCGTCTGCAACAAGGAGAGAACCTCGGCACGATTGCGGATGCGGCCGCAGGCCAGTTCACCGATGACGAAGGGATGGCCTGCAACCTGCCCGGCCAGCAGCAGCCCAGCCAGGGCCTTATCGCCCCGCTGGAGGTGATCAACCCAGACAGAGGTATCAACGAGAACCACTCTTGCTGCTCCTGCGACGGCGGATGGGTTTCAGGGCCTTCTCCGTCCCCCCAAGGGCCGCAAGCCGGGCTGCGCTTTCCCTGGCGATCAGCGCCTCGAGTCCCATCCTGACCAGGGTGGTTTTCTCTCGTACACCGGTCAGCTCCGCAGCACGCGACAATACGGCATCATCGATATTGAGCGTTGTCCTCATGCATATATTTATGCATGCTTCGTATGCACAAGTCAAGGAGGAACCCAGAGATCCGCTCTACGACTGACGGAAGCCGCGGAAGGCGGTGTTGCGGCCGATGTAAAGGTCTTCGGCCTGGCGGAGCACCTGCTGTTTCCTCTTGGCGAAGTAGTTCTCGAGCAGGCAGGTGTTGGCCTCGCAGAGGGCCCGGTGGAGCTCGTCGTCGGTCATGTCGGTGAAGTTGACGCTCAGCAGGTCGCTGTTGAGATGCTTGTTCTCGTAGAAGTCCTCGCAGTCTCTGATCAGCCCCTGCTCGATGGCGTACTCGTACAGCGGCGTGCCCGGGTACGGCGTGACCGGCCGGATCGTCCGCATCTGCGCGCCGTCGTCGTACTTGAGCAGGAAGTCCACGCCCTTTTGCAGGGTCTGGCGGTTCTCGCCGATGTTGCCGAAGATGATGTTGAAGCCCGGGCTGATCCCCGCGGCCAGGGTCGCCTCGATGCCGCGGGTGATTACCTCGACCGTCAGGGCCTTGTTCATGTTCTTCAGGATCTGGTCGTCGACCGCCTCGATCCCGTAGTTGATGAACTGGCATCCCGACCGCTTCATCAGCTGCAGCAGGTCGGGCGTGGCGAAGTTCAGTCGGCCGCAGCACTCCCATTTGAACGTCATCCCCGAGCGCAGGAAGGCCTCGCACAGCTCGCGGGTCCGCCGCTCGCTGGTCATCAGCAGCTCGTCCCCGAAGGCGATGTAGTTGATGCGGTAGTCCCGCTGCAGCAGGGCGATCTCCTCGAGGATCGCCTCAGCCGAGCGCGGGCGGTGGCCCTGGTCCATCCGGTAGCAGAAGTTGCAGTTGAACGTGCACCCCCGGCCGGACAGGATCGGGATGACGAAGTCGCTGGCGGCGGCGCCGGGCAGCCGCAGCAGGCGGTAGTACTCCATCGGGAACAACTCGTATGCGGGCATGGGGATGCTGTCGACATCGGGGATGAGCGGCCGGCGGGGGTTGATCGTCACCTGCTCGCCGTCGCGAAAGGCGATGCCCTGGACCCGCGCAAGGGCGGCCGGGTTGCCCAGCGCGTCGAGCAGCTCGATGACGGTCTGCTCCCCCTCGCCGATGACGACGACGTCGGCGCCGGTCTTTTTCAGGAAGAACTCCGGCTCGGGCGCCGGACCGTGCCCGCCGATGACGTAGTGCGGCCGGCGCTTCGAGGCGTTGATCGCGGCTGAGAGGGCCAGCAGCTTGCGGTACTGGTAGTAGCCGCAGATCGCGTTGACGCCGACCATGTCGTAGCGGCCCTCGTCGAGCGTGGCGGTCAGGTGCTCGTCGGGGTAGTGGTGCATGTCCTGGTTGTAGATGGTGACGTTGTGGCCGGCCCGCTTGAGCACCGCGGCGATGTACGCCAGCCCGTGCGGGAACCAGTGAACGTATGAGTCGTTGTCGTAAACCACCAGCAGGATGTTCATCCGGACCATTCCTCCAATCTTGCGGATGCCCAGTCTATCGGGTCTTGCAGGGGAATCCATTGAGCGACAGGATGCGCCAGCGCCTGGCGGGGGTCTGACCCCTTGCAGCACGCCCGCACCCGAATCCCCGCAGCCGATTCCCATGGCCGCACCAAGACCTGAACGATCCAACGGGGTCTGACCCCCTGGGCCAAACGCTGCGAGGGGTGCTACGGTCCTGCTTCAACGAGCCGCGACCGTGAGGGAGCGGTAGACCCCGCCGTGCCCCTGCCAGTGCTGGTCAGCGCCACGGGGTCAGACCCCGGTGAGATGCACAGCCATCCAGGCCGCCACAAGATCACGGCGTCGATTCTGCCAGGAAACGTGCGACTCGGGGTCAGACCCGAATGGCACTGCCGTGGTGTTTCGGGCAGGTTTTGCGCACAAAGCGGGCGGGCGGATGAGGCTTTCGTGTTGCCTTGGGCCCCATA
>JAWLBS010000416.1:0-4221 GCA_041687575.1 Phycisphaerae bacterium
CAGCGTTTGCGAGTCACGCGGCCGCAGACCGACTGGGGCAAACATTGCAGAAGCAGGGCCTGGCGAGGCGTGTCCGGCCTCGCCAGGCCCGTTTTGCACCCACAGGGTACGCGCAAAAAGTCGATTCCCCTGCAATTTGGGTTACCTGCGGCGGCGCAGCATGCCCAGGCCGCACACGGCCACCAGGGCAAGCGTGGCCGGCTCCGGCACGACGAAACGCACATCGCTGATCAACAGGTCCGACCACGCCAGGCCGCTGGCCCTTGCCGACTGGAACACGTTGGTGAAGTTCATGGCGCCTAAGGCGTCACCGACGTCACCGAAGTCCCGGCCGCTGGCACTGAACGAACTCAGGGGAATACTGACGGTAGCGGTGCTGTTGGCGGGAATGGACGGAATGGCAACCGATGACAAGGCTACGGATGTGCGGCCGCTGTTGGAGGTGCCATTCCAGTTGGTCGAATCGAACCACGTCAGAGTAAGGCTCCCCGAGGACCCGGCCCTGGAAGCAACGCCACCCTTGTTCTTCAGCGTGAACACCAGGTCGGTGACGGACTCGGTGAGCCGGACAGCGTCCCACTGATAGACGTACTCGTTGTTGGGAGCTGCCGTCATGAAATCAGCGTACTCGTTGTTACCCCACCACCCGTCGGCTGTGAAGTTGCCGCTTGCCGTCGACCACATGAGCGGGCCGCCATCGTGCTGTACGAGATCCGTCGTGGCATCCGACACGCTGCCATCGATGATGATGGCTGCCGAAGCAGCGCCGCTGGACGCCAGCGACGCGGCCAGCACGACGGACAAGACCGATAGTGTGTTTCTGCTTCTCATTGCATCTCCTCCCAATCTTGACATACCTGGCTGCAAACAATTTTGCAGCGGACCGATACTTCAATCAGACAGCCGATGGCAAAGCCACCGGACCCGGAACACCGGCGTCTACGTTCTGCAACAACCTGGTTCGAACCACGAATCTTTCTGTCACCATGCCAGAACCGTCGATTGCCGCCACAGGTCTGCATGTAAGGTCATTGCACACAACACCTTGTGGCAACAGGCGGCCCTGCAGCGAGGCAGTGCAGGACTGGCGACAGCCATGGTGGAAATACTACATGCAAGTAGAGTGCCACTGCGGCAGCAGAAGCGGCGAACTCCAGGGCGAGAGATGCTACAGGTTCCCCAGCGAAGTGGCACCCTTGGGCGCCGGGCCTGTAGTCGTTCCGGGCACTAGCCGCGAAGGCAGCGCCAATTTGGCGACGTGTCGGCGCTTGCCGCTGCGGCGTTCGATCAGCAGGCGGGTAGCCTGTGCGCCCATCAGGACCGGGTCGCTCATGAGCATCGTGGGAGTCCGCTCCCGAAGCGGACCCCAGCTTCGCGTGATCAGGCTGATGTCATCCGGACAACGCAGATTCTCGATGGCCGCCGCCCTGAACATCGCATCCGCCGTTTGCAGGTCAAAGCAGACAACGGCCGTGGGCCGCGATCGCAGCGACAGCAGTTGCCGGGCCGAGGCATCCAGGCCGGCCGCCACCGTCGGCACCATGACGACCCACTGCTCCTGAAGATGAATCCGCCTCTGCTGTGCCGCGCGGCGCAGGGCATCCAGGAATCGCCACACATCCGGATCGTAGTCCACCGCCCGCGAGTCCTGGTCGGTCCGGCCCATCGCCAAAAAGCCCAGACTGCTGTGCCCCCGCTGCGCCAGGAACTCGACGGCCGCGTGAGACTCGGCCTCGACGTCCACCGCCACGCAGTCGGTCTCCAGGTCCATCGTCCAGTAATCCACCACGACCACGGGCACTCCTTCCGAACGGTACATGCCGATGTAGCGGTCATCGGAGGCCCCGCAGACGATCACGCCCGCCACATCCGCCGGTCGCGGCAGCTGGTACTGCTTCAAGGGGACGTGCTTGTAACCCCGCAACGACTCGGCCCGGACCTGCATGCCGAGCTTGCGCGCCTCCTGGCACACCCCCTCGCGCACCAGGGCGTAGTAGTTCGGAGGCATGTAGGCCGGCTGAGCGGGGCCGCTGTCCAGCACCGACAAGAACAGGATCGTCGATGCGGTGCTTGCCCAGCGAGGATTGGGCCGTGCTGCTACAAAGGTCCCTCGTGCCCGGACCCGTCGGATCAGGCCTTGTTCCTCAAGGATACTCAGGGCACTGCGGACGGTGGCCCGGCTGACGGTGTAGCGGCCGACAAGGTCCCGCTCAGGGGGCAGCTTCGAACCGAGGGACCACTGGCCGCCGGTGATCTGCTGTGTGAGCATTCGGGCCAGCTGCTGGTAACTGGTCTCCGGCGATGCCCTGTCGATTCCCGTTGACTTGCCGGTTTCGCCATCCACGTTGCTGCCTCCTGCCGTGGTACGGCCTGGTCTGCCTGGGGGTCATGCTACCACGGCGGCCCGATCCGGCCAAGCTGTTTCGGTGACAGACCGCATGCGAGCCCGCCATGCTCCCGATGCAACTCCAGCAGGAGGTTGCACATCCACTCTGGCTCGATGTGCGGCCCGCCTGGCCTGGACCCTGTGGCGCCTGATGTGGCCACCCGTCCACGTGGTTCGTACCACAACGTTGCCGGAAGGCAAGATCGTGCCGGCACCCGCAGTGGGGCCCAAGAGAAACGCTGTTACGTAAGTCCTGTCTTGCCCTTCTCTTGCGGCGTGTGCGGACGATCCTTTGCCCAAGAGATCCGGACTGGCATGCGCTTTGCTGGTTGTTCGGCGAGGCCCCTGCGCTGCCGTTTGCGTATGTGCGCGGGGGACGGCAAAAGGACCGGCAACGTTCGGACAGGAAAGGGATTTGCGATGCACAAGAGGATTTCGATGGCCTTGGCGATCTGTGCGGCCGCATCGGCGATCGCGATGGCGACCTCGCCGTCGGCGGGGGTCGTAGTGGCCATTCAGCGGGACGGCACGGCGATGTACGCCCACAGCAACATCGACACGACCTTCCGTGACGCCGTGGCCAACGGCTCGATCCTGGTCTATGACGATGCCTCCACCGGCCAGGACGTCGTGGATGATGCCACCATCTCCTGGCACACCGGTCGGACCTATGCCAATTTCGGGGCCGCCCCCTTCTCCATCGGTCCCTGGTGCGCCTACAAGTTCGACACGTCCGTGCTACCCGGTTTCGCGGGCGGCACGGTGGTCAAGGCCCAGCTCCAGGTCTACAACGGCTCGGGCAACGAGGCGGTCAGCATGACCCGCATCGTCACGTGCGACTGGGCCGAAGGCAACAAGCTCGGCGGGACCTGGGACAATCCCACCTTCCCGGGCGCCGACCTGACCGCCGTCGGCGGCGGCGGGCCCGAGCCCGGGTGCAGCTATGCCCACCCGATCGGCATCCAGACGGCCAACAACCGCGCCGCAGACAACAGCGCACCGAGCCCCACCAACCCCGCCCAGAGCTGGGGGGTCGGCCGCAACGCATGGTTCAGCATCTCCGGCGATACCGGCGGGACTCCTGCAAACGGCAGCTTCTCCCTCTACGGCGGCACCGCTCATCCCAGCGCAAGCACAAATTCGGACGCGTTCGGCCGGTTCACCGTCACGGAGTTCGTCCAGGCCTGGGCCGACGGCGCGCCCAACTACGGCATGGCCTGCGCGCAGAAAAACCGCCCCCTGTTCTTCAGCGAGGCCGGCGACGTCTATCAGCCCGTCCTGTTCATCGAGTACCTGCCCAACGGCCAGCCCGAGGCGGTCACCGATCTGGCCGCCTACAACGTCGATTGGAATCAGCTCGACCTGACGTGGACCGCCCCGACGGATGTGCCCGCCGGGCCGTGCGCCCGCTACGAGATTCGCTGGTCCACCAGCCAGATCACGACGGAGAACTGGGACAGCGCCGCCCTGCTGGCGGACGTGCCCGCCCCGGCTGTCCCGGGCGACGCCCAGACGTTTACGGTGACCGGTCTGCAACCCGAGACGCAGTACTGGTTCGCCATTAAGGCCTTCGACGGCACCGACTGGGCCAGCGACCTTTCGAATGTCGTGATGGCCACGACCAGCGTCACCGATTTCATCCCGCCGGCCGCCATTGGCGATCTGGCGATCGTCGACACCCGTCCGAACCACGTGGTCGTGACGTTCACGGCCCCGGCTGACGACGGCAGCGATCCGGACAGCGGCCCGGTCACGGGCTATGAACTCCGCTTCAGCACCAGCTACATAAGCGATGCGAACTTTGCGGCCGCCACACCGGTCGTCACGGGCGAGCC
>JAWLBS010000417.1:0-4216 GCA_041687575.1 Phycisphaerae bacterium
TGACCGGCTGGCGGTGCGTTATCGCGGTGGCCCCTGGGGCGTGACCCTGGGCCGGCAGGCGGTGAGCTGGGGGAACGGTCTGGTGTTTCAGCCCCTGGACCTTTTCAACCCCTTCGCCCCCACGACCGTGGACCAGGACTACAAGACCGGGGACGATCTGCTCCTGGTGGAGCGCGCGCTCGCCGCGGGTGGCAGTCTTCAGCTTCTGGCGGTGGGGCGTCGCGACGACGCCGGGGAGCGCAGCGCCGACGCCGCCAGCTTCGCGGGCAAGTGGCACCGCTTCATCGGCGCCAGCGAGCTCGAGCTGGTGGCGGGCCGCCACTACCGGGACCGCGTGGTTGGCGTGAGCTATCGGTTTCCACTGGGCGGGGCGCTGCTGCGCACCGACCTGTTGGCCACCCGGCTGGTGACCGGCACCTGGAAGCTCTCCGGCATCGTCAACGGCGACTACAGCTTCATGATCGGGCGGCGCAACGCCTACGCGTTCGCCGAGTATTTCCACAACGCCTTCGGGGTCCGTGAGCTGGCGGATTCTCCGGACGCGTACCCGGAGCCGCTGGCTGAGCGGCTGCAACGGGGCGAGCTGTTCAACCTCATGCGCGATTACCTGGCGGTGGGCGGCACCCTGGAATGGCATCCGCTCTGGTCCCAGGACGCAACGTTCATCGCCAATCTCCACGACGCCAGCGTGCTCCTGCAGACGCAGATCAGCCACGAGCCCGGCGACCATCAGCGTCTGCAGCTCGGCCTGGTGCAGCCCTTGGGCGGCGCCGGCGACGAGTTCGGCGGCGTCCCCGTGGCGGGCGAGGCCCTGACGGTGGGCGGCGGCACGCGGATCTATCTGCGGTGGGCGTACTACTTCTAGTGCGTTCGGGCCCCGCGCGGCACCAGGCAGACGCGGGCGCGCATCGCCGCCTGGTGCCGGGCGCGGCAGTTCGACTGCATCCTCGACGGCTCCCATGCGCTGCCGTCGGCACGCCCGTGGTGGCCGTCTTCGCCTGCACCTCACCGCGTCTGTATCTGCCCGCGGGCGCCACGGCCATTCAGCGCTGGCCGAAGCTTTGCCGTGCCCTCGGTCAATGGGTCGGCGGCGCCGCGCTGATGTCGCCCAGCGCCGTGTGCCGGTCCCGGGCCACGGCCAGGTCGCCGATGGAGACGATACCCACCGCCCGGTCGCCTTCAACCACCGGCAGGCGGCGGACGGCTTTCTCGGACATCAACCTGATGGCCGTATCGATGTCGTCGTCCGGAGTCAGGGTTACCAGGTCGGACGAGCACAGATCGCCGATGTGGGTCTGCCCCACGTCGCCCTCCTCTGCCAGACAGCGCACTACCAGGTCACGGTCGGTGACGATGCCGCGGAGGTGACCGTCGTCAGCCACCAGCACATCGCCGATGGCGGAGTCCCGCATGTGCCGTGCGGCCTCCCGTACGGGGGCGTCCGACGACAGGGTCACCAGGTCGGTATGCATCAATTCCTTCACTCGCGTGGTCACGATCTGGTCCTCGTTCTCGTGGATGGGCCCGAGTTCACAGCGAAATGCGTGCCACGCCGCGACCTTCGCGGTGGCATGAGCATTGCTCGTTCTGGAGCATCACGGGGGCGCGGAGCAGTGATCCTTGGCGAACGAGCCGCGGCCACCGGAACTTCCCGGCGCGCGCAGCGACGGCCGCGCCAGTCCGGCGTTGCTGTGGAGCGAGTTCCGCATTCTCGTCGTGATGGTCGTCGTCGCGGCAGCCGTTGCCGTCTTCGTCCTCGCCACCAGCGTCTTTCTGCTGGTGTTCGCCGCCGTGCTCGCCGCGGTGCTGCTGCACGACCTGAGCTCCTGGCTGGAGCGCCACACGCCGCTGACGCTGGGCTGGTCCCTGACCGTGGTGTTCCTCGGCCTGCTGGGGGCCATCGCCATCGCCACGTGGATCGCCGCTCCCGCCGTGCTCGATCAGGCCACTCAGGTAGGAGAGCGCATTCCCCAGGCCCTGGACGCCGTGGATCAGTGGATGGCCGAGTGGCTGGGGGTGTCGCCGGCATTCAGCATCCGCGATGCGCTGCCGGGTGCGGAATCCCTGATCGGCTCTCTGCCGAGCATCGTCAACACCACCTTCGGAGTGCTGGGCAGCCTGGTGCTGGTGGTGGCGCTCGGGGTCTATCTCGCCGCTCATCCGACCCGTTACCGTGATGGCCTGGTGCGGCTGTTCGCCCCCAGTCAGCGAGAGAACGTCTGCGCGACCCTCGACGAGATCGGCACCTCGCTGCGCCGCTGGCTGCGTGGTCAGATGCTGGCCATGCTGTTCGTCGGCTTGCTCTCCTACGTCAGTCTGCGGCTGCTCGGCGTGCCGGCGGCCCTGGGCCTCGCCCTGATCACCGGGTTGCTGGAGTTCGTGCCATACATCGGCGCCATTGCGGCGGGGGTGCCCGTGGTGCTGGTGGCGCTCACGGAAAGCTGGAACCTGGCCCTGTGGGCGCTGGCGGTGTACGTGCTCATTCAGATGATCGAAGGGTACGCCACCGTGCCGCTCATCCAGGAGCGGGCCATCTTCGTGCCGCCCGGCGTGATCATCTTCGTTCAGGTACTCATGGGGGTGCTGTTCGGCGTGGTGGGCATCGTGCTCGCCACGCCCATGACAGGCGCCTTGGCGGTGATCGTGCGGCGCAGTTACGTGGATGGTGTGCTCGAAGGCGGCCGAGGCTCCGGGGCGTGACGCCGCTTGCTCACCAGGAACACCGGTTTGTAGTTCGCTTTCCGAGAGCGGTCCGCAATCTTGCGGACAGCGGACAGCGGACAGCGGACAGCGACCGCATCAACGCATCTCCCGCTCGACGATCTTGAAATCCGCCACCAGCGCCTCCATGGCCCGGGCTCTGGACTCGGCGTCGCGCATCCGCAGCACCGCCGACGGGTGGGCGGTGGCGGTGACCCGGGGCGCAAGGTTGGATGCTATGAACTGCCCGCGCTGGCGGGTGACCCGGTAGGCCGGCCCCAGCAGCGCCTTGGCTGCGGTGGCGCCCAGGCACACCAGGACCCGCGGACGGACCAGCTCGATCTCGGCTTCGAGCCATGGCAGGCAGGCGTCGATCTCGCGATTGCTGGGGGTCTTGTGCAGGCGCCGCTGCCCTCGGGGCACCCACTTGAAGTGCTTCACGACGTTGGTGACGTAGGCGTCGTCGCGGTCGATGCCAGCCTCCGCGAGGGCCCGATCGAGCACACGGCCGGCGGGGCCCACGAAAGGCCGCCCACCCAGATCTTCGTCGTTGCCCGGCATTTCTCCCACCAGCATGAGCGGCGCGTCCGCCCGGCCCTCGCCGAAGACGGCGCGGGTGGCGTTCCGGTAGAGCGGGCAGCCCCGGCACCCCTGGACCGCCCGGCGCAAGGCCGCCAGGCTGCGGCGGCTGGGAAGGAAGTCGGCTGCGCTGGTGCTCGTTTCGTCCATGGCGGCCTCGCCGGTGAGGGCTGCATCGTGGGGGCTGAAACGCAGTTTACGCGACCCCGATTTCAAAGGGGCTACGGACGGGGTGCGGAAGGTAAGACCTTCCGGGATCACGGCAACTTTGACCCGGCCGGCTGCGGCCCCCGCGCGCGCCGCCGGGCCGGTCGCGGCCATCGCGACCCGAGTGCGAAGCAAACGCCGCTGTCGGCACGCCAACGGCCGTGGCACAGGACTTGCACCGTTCAGCGTGCATTCATGCAGCCATGCAGTCATCACCGCCGCATCCGATGTCCATCACCCATCCGCGCTGTGTGAACCCGCGCCAAGCGCAGACCTGCGCCGCGCGGAAGACGGGATCGGTCAGCGGCATACCTAGCAGTATCGGGTACCAACGAGGGGTCAGTGAAAGAATTCTTAGCCGATGAACGTCAAGCATACGTAGAGCCGCCGCGAGGCCCCAAGCGAGTCGAGCGCAGGGATCCGGCCAGCCGGCTGGTAGTCCTGACCTGCCGGGATCCCAATCCCGGAAAAGCGGCCACCGACGGCAACAGCGGCGGCCTGGTGGCGGCGCTGGCGCCGGTCATGGAACGCAGGTCGGGAATCTGGATCAGCGGCCGCCCGGGCATTCAAGCGGAGGACCCGGCCGCGCCGGGGGGCGGCGCCTCGAGCGCCGGCAACGGACAGGCTCAGTCCGCCTACCAGAGCGTGGCGGTGCGTTATCCCGCCAATCTCCAGGACGGTTTCTACACCCGGCTTTCCAACGGCACGCTGTGGCCCTTGTACCACAGCA
>JAWLBS010000418.1:0-4208 GCA_041687575.1 Phycisphaerae bacterium
CGCATCGGCCCGGCTCGGCAGGCCGGCCGCCCAGACGAAGACCGCCCCGAAGGCCCGCCCGGGGACGCGTTCGAGCCCCGCCAAAGCATCGTCGACGCGATCGACAGGCTGGTCGCACACTCTCTCCACCGCATCGGCGACCGCCGTCGGGCCGACCACGAGTACGGCCGTACTGATCCCGCTGCTCAAAACGGTCATCCCCGCCCCTCCTGCCCGTCCGACGACTCATCCGGCTCCGAAAGCAGCGCCCGCAACTCGTCGGGCGTCAGCAGGCCGTGCTCCCAGTCGCGCGGCGGCGGCTGGACAGGCTCACGTTGCGGCGGGGGGTCCTGTTGACCTTGCGGGACAGCAGACGCCTGTTGGCCGGGGGCACCAGCCGGCTCGGCCCCCTCGCCCGCCGCTTGCGATCCCTGCTTCGGCCCTTCGCCCGGACCGCCGTTGCCGCCCGGCGGCACCGCAGGGCGCCTCGGCGGACGCCGCTGTACCCGCGGCACGCTCGACCACGGCGTCAGCGGCAGCGGCTGCGAGGCGCCTGGGCGATGCGAATCGGCCTCGTTCGCCCGATCCTCGTCGTCGACGTCCGCGCTGTCGTCGTCGGGATCGGACGGACCCGCCGCATCCGCAAACGCATCCTCAAAATCCTCGTCCTCAGGCCGATCATACTCCGCCGGATCATCTGCCTCATCGGCCAGGTCCGGCAGTTCCGTCTCGGCATAGTCGGTCTGGTCCGCCAGATGGACCTCCGCCTCGTCCAGGTCGGACTCATCAGCGGAGCCGCAGGCCTCGACATCCGGGTCCCAGTCCGAATCGCCGGCCGCCTGTTCAGGATGCGGCTCGTCGAGTTCGCCCAGGTCGACCAGTTCGTCGGGCAGATCCAGCGTGACCTCCACCCCCGCCAGTGGGTGGTGGGGGTTGTCCCCGGAATCGGTCTGGCTGCGATTCTCCGGCTGCGGATCGACGGCGCCTGGCTCGTCTTGCCGGGTCGGGGGCTCCGGCTCATCCCGTCGCTCGGCGGGGGGCGCCTCGGGCAGATCGCTCGGTCTGGTCGCGCGATTCTCGGCCGGCTGGACGAACCGCCAGGGCTGCCTGTCCATCGCGGGCGGGACCTCGGATGGCGCCTGCGATACGGGCGGGGCCATACGATCGCCTGCCGCCGCATCCGGCGACGGATCGCTGGAGGCCACTTCCGGCCCGGCGGTCGGCTGCTCGCTCGATGGCGCTGCGGCGGGCGCTTCGGGAGGATCACCCGGCTCGGGCGGCGGCACCGCCTCGACCTTCTGTGCAGCTGGGGCCTCGATCTTGCACGGCACTGCCGGAACCGTCGGCACCTGCGCGGCCAGCCACTGGTTCAGCCCCGACACGTGCAGCACTACCGCCCCGCGACGGCGGCAGGCCTCCAGCCGGCGGTCCTCAGGCGAACCCGAGTACACCGCCGCGGCAACCACGTCCTCGAAGCGGCGGCTCAAAAGGTCGAAGAAACGGAGTTCATCCCCTCGCAGCGATTCGACGTCGGCGACGATGACAGCCGGCCGCGGCGTGTGCGGATTGAACAGGCGGACGATCGCGGCGTAGACCTCGTCGACGCAGGCAAGGCGGTAGGGCAGCTGCAGTTCCGGGGCGACAGGCCGCGACCCGTCGGCTGCCCGGCTGCACCCCGGCGCGGGGACCGGGCCCACAAGCAGCACCACGGGCAGGTTTCTCTCGACATCGTGCCGCATCTGCTCCGCTCCCGGTGACCGACAAGGCAATTCCAGGCATCCCGCTCGAGAAGGGCACTGCCGCCGGGGCGCCGCCTCCTGCGCGCTGCCGCTGGGCGATAGCACCCCCGATGCCAACCTGCCTCCCGCGGCAGGCCCCTTCCACGGTTCCAGTCTACCGTTTCCGGGCAAACCCTTCAAACGAAACTTTCCGCCAGCCGCCGCGGTTGTAAATTGTGACGATCTTGCCGAAAATGCGGGCTCTATCGATCCGGCGGCGGGCGCGACGGATCGCAGTTACCGATCGGCAGCGGGAAAGGTGAGCGTACGGATGGCGGACGTATCGACGCGGGGCGGCCAGGGACGGGCCGGGATCAGGGTGTGGATGATGGGCGTCGCGGTCGCGGCCCTTCTCGCAGGGGCGACCGGTTTCGGGCAGGTCAACCCGTATGAAAACGACCTGATCCGCAAGCTGGACCAGGCATTGGCCCCCGGCGACCTGAAGGCGACCGTCGCGGCCTGCGTCGTCGAGGTGCCTACCGGCCGGGTCATCTACGAACGCAGCGCCGACCAGCCGATGATCCCCGCCAGCAACATGAAGCTGCTGACCTCCGCCGCGGCGATCGATATCCTCGGGCCGGACTACATGTTCAAGACCCGCCTGGCACGAAAGGGCGACACCCTCGCCCTGATCGGCGGCGCCGACCCGGGCTTTGGCGACCCGACCCTCGCCGGCCGCCGCGGCGAGGAGATCACCGCCGCCTATGCCGCATGGATCGAGAAACTTGCCGAGCCGCTGGCGGCCGGGCAGATCCGCCGGCTGGTCTTCGACGACACCATCCTCGACAGCGAACTTCGCCACCCGAACTGGGACCCCGACGAGTACCAGCGATGGTACTGTGCCCCGGTGGGGGGGCTGACGATCAACGACAGCTGTGTCAACGTCGGGGCCGACGTGGTCGCGGGCCGGACGGTACCCTTTCTGGTCCCGCCGTGCAGCCTGTTCGAGATCGACAACCGCAGCCGGGTGGGCCTGGGCGACCAGGTGATGGTCGGCCGGCTCCGCGGGCAGTGGAGACTGATCGTCAGCGGCCAGTGCGCCGCTCGCACCCAGCCCTATGCGGTGACCGTGCCGGACCCGGGGCTCTTCGCGGCCGGGGTGCTGCGCGACATGCTGACGGCGGCCGGGTGTTCCGACCTGGACGCCCCCCAGCGGCTCAAGGTCACCGACCAGGCGGGCGGCCTGCTCGCCAGCTGGGAGGTCGTGGGTGTCGCCGAGACCTCGATGGCCGACGTGCTGCACCGATGCAATACGAACAGCCAGAACCTCTTCGCCGAGGCCCTGCTGAAGCTGGCCGGTGGCGTGGCGACCGGTTCGCCCGGCTCGTGGGCCAGCGGACGAATTGCGGTGTCGCAGTTCCTCCGCCGCCACGACCTGCCCGGCGAGGGCGTCCGCGTCGACGACGGCAGCGGCCTGAGCCGCGAGAACCTCGTGACGACCCGGCTGCTGGCGACCCTGCTGTGCAAGATGCGCCGCCATCCGGGTTGGGAGATCTGGCGGGACAGCCTGGCCGTCGGCGGCGACAGCGGCACGCTCACCAGGCGCTTCCGCGGCTCGCTGGACGGCAAGGTGCTGGCCAAGACCGGCTACATCCGCGGGGTCTCGTCGCTGAGCGGCTATGTCCAGGTCGGCGAGGACCGGTACGTGGCGTTTGCATTTCTCTATAACGATCTGCCCGCCTCGACCTGGCAGGCCAAACAGGCCCAGGAGCGGGCGTGTCTCGCCCTGTACCGCGAGCTGCGAGAGCCCCTGGCAACCCAGGCCGGCGCCGGACAGCAGTAGGCCGTAGCGACAGCCGCGACTATGGACTGCGGCGCCGCAGACGCCGCTTTCACTCAAGCGTCCACCGGCGTCAACGCCCCGGATCATGCACGGATCGTTCAGCGGCGATATGGACTGCGGCGGCCGCGACGCCGCTTTCACTCAAGCGTCCACCGGCGTCAACGCCCCCGATTCCAAGCGGGTCTTCCGGCGGCAATATGGACTGCGGCGCCGCAGACGCCGCTTTCACTCAAGCGTCCACCGGCGTCAAGGCACTCGATCCCGCGCGGGTCGTCCGGCGGCGATATGGACTGCGGCGGCAACGACGCCGCTTTCCCCCAAGCCGGCCAGCCGTGCGAGTCGTGACCTCCGCGCTGCACGGTCCGGAGCGGAAGGTCCCAGCCCCAGGATCGGGCAACGCCTAACTGCCGCGTTTGCAGATCCTTAGCGACCGGATGCCGCGGGGGGCGGGGGGCCTGCGGGGCCCGATTTGCCGGATTTTGCCCCAAAAGCGACCGTTGATTCCCTGGAATCTCTCGTCCATTCCCTGGAATTTCTCGTTCATTCCTTGGAATCGACGGCTGATTCCCTGCAGTCCTTCGCCCATTCCCTGGAATCGACGGTTTCTTCCCGGGAATCGGCGGTTTCTTCCTTGGAATCGATGAATCATTCCCTGGAATCGGCCATCG
>JAWLBS010000419.1:0-4204 GCA_041687575.1 Phycisphaerae bacterium
GCCGCCAACGGTGGCGTCGCCGGTTTCGGCTCGGTCCGCACGGGCGTCACGAATGCCGACAACCACGGCGATCTGGACTGGGTGCCGTTCGCCACGTACACCGTTGTGATGGTCATTGCGGGCGATGTCAGACTCGACTTTGTGGAAGGTGTCTACGCCGGGTGGATGCCGCTGGACAGCAACTACGGCGGTCTGGGCACGGTTACCGGCGCGACGATCTGGTATGTCCCCGAGCCGGCGACGCTGGCGCTTTTGGCGCTTGGCGGTCTGGCAGTGATCCGTCGGCGCAGGTGAGCACTACACCGCTCTGCCGCACGTGAGGTCCGTGCAGTCCGTGCAATCCAGACCTTGCCATTTTGCGTTGCGGCGCAGAACGCGGCGGTGCCGTGAACGCGCCGCCGTCGATGCAGTTGACGTAATCAGCAGGAAGGGAACTTGGCAGGACCCGCCGGCGTCGGCGGGGATGCACTGCTGCCGGGGTTGATGATGCACCTTTGTATACAGGAGACTTGAGATGCGCAGCTTTGTGATGGTCCTGGTGGTGGTTTGTCTTCTGGCGGCTCCGAGCGTGGGTGTGGTCAATGTCCGGATCGTGCCGGCCGAGAGATGGCTGTACCCAGGTGAGCGGACGGTCGTGACGATCGAAGTCATGACAGGCGAAGCGGGCGTGGGGGTATACTCCCTGGCTGGCAGCGTTGTGCCGACGGTGATTGCGAGCTATCCCCCCGTTCTTGTCAACGTCGGCGACCTGACGTTCGATGCGGCCTACATGGCCTCGAGCAGCTTCCCGTATGACACCGGTGCGGCCGCCAACGGTGGCGTCGCCGGTTTCGGCTCGGTCCGCACGGGCGTCACGAATGCCGACAACCACGGCGACCTGGAGTGGGTGCCGTTCGCCACGTACACCGTTGAGATGGTCAACAAGGAGGCGGGCATTGTCAGCCTCGATTTCGTGGAAGGCGTCCACGCCGGCTGGATGCCGCTGGACAGCAGCTACGGCGGGCTGGGCACGGTCACCCCGGCCACGATCTACCGCGAGGTTCCCGAGCCGGCGACGATGGCGCTGCTGGCGCTGGGCGGGGTGGTAATGATCCGGCGTCGGAAGTAGGCATCCTGCCGTTTTGTCGCAGGCGGAGTTCCAGGTGTTGTTCATCCGCGTTCATTCATGGCCGAAATCGACGTTGCTGTGGTTGTAATGGCTATTGAGATTTGGATCGCCAATGAAGCGGTTGTCGTTGTTTCTTAAGCCCCGAAAGGGGGGAATACGAACCAGACGGCTGCGTCGTGAATCCTGCTTTGCCAACAGCGGCTACGCAGGATTCACAATGCGGCTCGCTTGCCCCGGGCTGGTCAGTATCTCGCCCCTGTCGGGGCTCAGGAAAAGACAGCGACTGCTTCATTAGCTATCCAGGTCCCAATGGCCGGGCAGCGGCCGTGACGGGGCGAGTTCTACCGCTCCCTCACGGTCGCGGCTCGTTGGCGCAGGAGTCCTACCGCTCCCTCACGGTCGCGGCTCGTTGATGCAGGACAAGAGACGGCTTGCCTCGATATGCCCTGGTGGCAAACCCGTCATGACGCCTCGTCGTCTGCGGGGAAGGGCCTCAGCGGGGGGACGGGCCAGAAGACGTAGTCCGCGTCGTAGTCCCGATGATCCCATGGTTTGTCCGGGTTTGCGACCCCGCCGTCGTCCTGGAAGTTGCCTGCCACGCTGTAGAGCGTGAAGCCGCCGGCCGTGCGGCGGTAGACCAGCGGGTCGCCGGAGTAGGGGTCGATCGGCAACGCCTTCAGGTAACCGTCCTTGACCAGCACATCGAGCTTGGCCGGGTACTCGCCCTTGTCGAGGTCGTATCGCCTCGTTGCCAGCACCGTCAGCGTTGCGTCGTATTCGGCGCGGGCGACGAACGTCAGGTCCGCAGCCCTGCTAAGGGAAGGCAGGAACATCCGCAAAACCCAGTAGCGTTCCCGCGAGAGTTTCATGGTCATCCGGTCGGGGGACGGCTTGTCCTCGCGCTGGTACGGGGCGAGGCGGCACCACTGCTCGACGCGGTCATAGTATGCATTGGCCATCGCGAGCGTGTCGTCCCGGCCGGCATGCACGAGGCTCATGCCCGTCGATAGCAGCGGGATGTATGGAATGGGCGTGCCGAATATGGATGTCGAAGGTCCGGGTTCGGGTCCGATGAGTTCCCAGGCCTTCTCGACTCGCTTGGGGATCAGGTGGCCGCCGCCTGGGCCGCTGTCGGTGAAGAGGCGCTGGACGGCGTCCGCGAAGCTCATTCGTTCAGTGGCGACACCCAGCAGGGGAAATCCCCTGGCGTAGAGCGATTCCAGTTGCTGCTGGACGCTTTGCAGGTCGTCGGTGCTCATGGCACGGTCGGCCGACAGACGCCGGATCTCCTGGCAGCTCATCGTGCAGATCCTCTGGCCGACCAACTGTTCGATGAGCAGCCTGTCGGGATCCACCCAGTGCCTGCTGACACGGGCGCTGACGAGCGCGCGGGCCATCGCCTGGTGAGGGTCCTCCAAGCCCTCCGCCAGCCGCGATTTCCAGACGGCGATCTTCGCCAGGCCCCGCAGGGGCGCCATATTCGGCAGCAGCAGGATCGCCATGACTGAGCCCTTCCAGATCGAGTCGTCGGGTTGGCTGGTCGGGGTCGCCGGTTGGGGTGTCCGCCTGGTTGCCGCCATCTCCCGTGCCAGGTCGTCCAGCTCACTGTACTCATACCAGCAGTACGGCTCGCGGCTGGCGGCGACGAACTCGCCCCAGGCGGCTTCGTTCTTCTGAATATGGTGCCGCACGGCCTGCTGCACGGCGGGCGGGGCGTGGGCCAGGTCGAGGTCGGTGTCTTGCCATGCCTTCGGGAAGACCCGATCGATGCCCGAGGGCGTGTGCTGCCCCGGCGGGAGAGGTACGCTCTCGGGCTCGGCGTAGAGTATGGTCGCCTGCCGGTAGTGCGGCCATGCGTTCTGGTCGGTTTCAACCTTGGGGTGCAGGCGCTGGCTCATCAGGGCGACGTAGTCGGTGCTGACGGTGGGTTGGCCCATGACGAACCAGGTCGTGTAGATGAGCAGCAGCACGATCAACAGGGCCAGGCCTTGGCTCACACGCAGGAAGGCGGTCTTCCAGGCGGGGCGGTTGCGCTTCTTGCCGCGGCGGATGAGCGTGGCCAGCAGGTGCGCGTCGCCGAATTCGGCGATCAACCGCTCGGCGCATTTCTGGCGGTCTTCGTCGTCGGGGCAGTCAGCCAGGGCGTCGGCGAAGTGGTCGGTGAGCTCCTGGCGGACCTCCGTAGCGGCGGCGCGGGTGTAGCGCATGCGCCTGGCGATCAGGTTGATGTATTCGATCACGTACGGGGGCAGATCGGGCGGCGGGGATTCCTTGGCCATGATGCACTTCCTCCACGGAACCTCATGTTGCCGGACCGGTGGCGCGTCAGGCCGGCTGGATGCCCAGGACCATGTTCGCCCCGGCCTGAAGTTGTTCCCACTGCTGTTTCTGGCGGTCGAGGGCCTCGCTGCCGGCGGCGGTGATGGCGTAGTAGCGGCGCTGGCGGCCGGACTCGCTCTGCTGCCAGGTACCCTTGATCCAGCCCTTGGCTTCGAGGTTGTAGAGCAGGGGGTAGAGCGTGCCGCGGCCGAGGGTGAGGATGTCGTTGCTGCGGCGGGCGATGGTGTCGGACAGTTCGTAGCCGTACATCGCCTTGCGGGAGAGGACCTCGAGCACGACGGCGGGTGCGACGCCCTTGAGCAGTTCGCGTTCGAATTTCATGGCGATTGCCTCCGTGTCACCTGCGTTGACTATGCATAGTATGCAATGCAAACTATGTGATGTCAAGTAAAAAGTTGCGGGGGAGACACCGCGACCGCGACCTGAGGGTCGCGGGTTCGTCCCGCAGGTCGTGGTGATGGAACGCGTCCGAACGGCGGTAAGGAAGCCCTCGCTTATGCTTCGGGTTCCTTCCCGCAGGGTGTGGGCGTCTCTCGCATCCGGACGACTCCCTCGCTTACGCTTCGGGCTCCTTCCCGCGGGTTGTGGACATCGTTCGCATCCGGACGACTCCCTCGCTTACGCTTCGGGCTCCTTCCCGCCGGGTGTGGGCGTCTCTCGCATCCGGACGACTCCCTCGCTTACGCTTCGGGCTCCTTCCCGCCGGGTGTGGGCGTCTCTCGCATCCGGACGACTCCCTCGCTTACGCTTCGGGCT
>JAWLBS010000420.1:0-4202 GCA_041687575.1 Phycisphaerae bacterium
CCGTGGCCGCCGCTGGCGCCGCCAAGGCTCAGCCAGCTGACCGCCGGCGCTGCCGCGGCTGTCCAGGCGATCGTGCCGCTGCCGGCGTTGGTGACCGTCACCGGCACGCTCATGGTCGGGTTGGTCAGGGCGATCGTCTCGTTGATCGTCAGGACACTGGCATTGAGCCAGGGAGCGGTCGTCGGCGGCGACTTGATCACCACGCGGATGTCACCGACGCGACCCCACTGGTCGTTGCCGTAGATCTGGATGTAGCCGTTGCTCTTTTCCGCCCCGAAGAAAAGCCCCACGGCGTTGGGGTTGTTGAGGTAGTGGACGATCAGGTACTCGGGCACGTCGAGCTCGACGTTCCAGTAATCCACGCCGCTGATCGGCTCGACGCCGACCGGCTTCCAGACCGGCTGCCACGGCGCGCCGGTGACCACGTGTGACTTGCCGGCCGAGACGCCGGCGTTGACAGCGGCGACGAAGTTGGGGTAGCTCGAGCCGTCGAACCGCCAGCTGCCTCCCCCGGCGTCGAAGGCGGACGAACTGAGCCAGACCAGCGTGCTCGGGTCCACATCGACCGAGACCGCCACCGGCGCCAGGTCGGCCGGGGGCTGCGTGTTGATCCACTCGACCTGGGTGACGACGAGTTTGGCGTCCCAGCCGCCGGCTGCGGTGATCTCCGAGTTGATCGCGCTGAGCAGGTCGGCGCGGCTGAACTCGGCGAGCACGCCGTCGGCGTTGGCGTTCGGCCAGTTCGTCAACCACGCATGGCTCGGACTGGCGTTGTATCCGCCGCGCCACGGCGAACAGTGGCCCGCCACGTGCATAACCGTGGTATCAGCCCACAGCGGTGCCGCCATCAACAGAACAAGACTCGCAGATAAAAGACGTCGCTTCATACGCCTGCCTCCCTTTTCGGTGGGACGGGTCTGGATGCCGCCAGATCGATGCGCGCCATCGCTGGCACGGATGCTGCGGACAACGCTCCCGTCCCTGACATGGAACCGCGGCAGACCGGCCAAATCCCGTCTAACCGCAAATCCAGATTACCGTCAGCCCGACTCGTTGGCAAGGTTATTTGCAGCTGAAACAGCCCCGGAAAGCCTTTGGCATGCCTGCTGGTACATACCTGTGGGCCATGCCGGCGCACAAGGCCTCCGCAGGCCGGTGTGAAGGAGCCGCGACCGTGAGGTCACGCTATTCCTTTCGGATCGGTGCCAGGTTCACCGCCTTGACCATCCGGATCGGCGGCGAGTGCCGCAGCAGCGCGTCGATCGCCGCCTGCGGGGCCGGCTCGTCGATGTTCAGCACCATCATCGCCTTGGTCTCCTGGCGACCCAGCGTCATGTCGGCGATGTTGACCTTCTGCTCGCCGAGCGTCGTGCCGACCAGGCCGATCACGCCCGGCTGGTCGTCATTGAGGATCAGCAGCATCGGCCCGTCCGGGATCATGTCCATCCGATAGCCGTCGATCCGCACGATCCGCGGCTGCATGCCGTGCCCGATGATGCCTTCAATTTCGTGGAACGCGCTGGGCGTCTTGACGATCAGCGTCACCCGGTCCGAACCGTCCCCGCTGCTCCGCGTCGCGACGTTGCGCAGGATGATCCCCCGCTCCTGGGCGATCTCGGGGATGTTGATCAGGTTCAGCCGGATGTCGAAGAACGGCTGCAGCAGACCCACCAGCAGGTAGCGGCCCAGCATCGGCCCGATCTCCCCGGCCGCTGTGCCCTGCGTGCTGACGGTTACCTCTTGGATGCCCTCGGTGCACAGCGGGCTGAGCAGCGCCCCCATCCGTTCGGCCAGGTCGATGTACGCGCGGTCGCGGCCGCTGAGCGTCGAGGGAAGCCCCGCCACGTTGACCGCCGAGCGGATCTCGCCCTTTTTCAGGTAATCCAACAGGATCTTGGCGGCCTCGACACTCACCGCCTTTTGCGCCTCCAGCGTCGATGCGCCCAGGTGCGGCGTGCAGATCACGTTGTCCAGCGCAATCAGCCGCGCCTCCTTCTCGCTCTTGGGTGGTTCGCTCTCATACACGTCCAGCGCCGCGCCCGCCACCTTGCCGCTGGTCAGCGCCTCGTACAACGCGTCCTCGTCGATGATCCCGCCGCGGGCGACGTTCAGGATGTACGAGCCGTCCTTCATCGTCGCCAGCTCGGCGCGGCCGACGATGCCCCGCGTCTGCTCGGTCAGCGGCGTGTGCACCGTCAACACGTCCACCTCGGCGAGCATTTCGGCCAGGCTGCCCGCCAGCCGGACCCGCCCCTCCAGCGGCGCCGCGCCTGTCACGAACGGATCAAAGCCGATCACGTTCATCTTCAGCGCCAGTGCGCGGGCCGCCAGCGCCGTGCCCACGCGACCCAGACCCAATATGCCCAGCGTCTTGCCGGCGACCTGCCGACCGGTGTACTTCGAACGCTCCCACTCGCCCTTTTTCAGCGATGCCGTCGCGGCGGGCACCTGGCGGAACAGCGCCAGCATCAGCGCGAGAGTCAGTTCGGCGGTGCTCAGCGTGTTCGCGTCGGGGGTGTTCATGACCAGGATGCCGCTCTGCGTGGCGGCGGGGATATCGACGTTGTCGACGCCCACGCCGGCGCGGGCGATCGCCTTGAGCCGCCCCGGATTCGCCAGGACCTTGGCGGTGACCTTCGCGCCCGAGCGGATGATCATGCCGTCGTACTGGCCGGCGATGCTGGCGAGCTCGTCCTCACTAAGCCCCGTTTTCACGTCGACCTGGATCTGGTCATCTCCTTGCAGGATCGCCAGGCCTTCCGATGCCAACTTATCCGCCGCCAGAACGTGAATCTTTTCCATTGCCAGTCTCCGGCCAGAAAATTGTTATAAATGTATACGCGTTGTCGTTTATGGTCGCAACGCCCAGGCGCGCCCTCGCCTCGAATCGTCGCACCTGGGGCACCTTTCGTCAAGGTCCGGCAGAAATCAGCGCCTCTGTCCGCAATCGTCTGGCCTGCAACGCTTTTTCGGTACATTCGCCTGTCGCAGTGCCTGCGCATGCCGGCCGTGCCCCGTCACACGTCACCATTGGCCGACGCGTAGTGCCGGTTCGGTTTTTTACCTCAGCCAGCCATAAGGGTTCTTCCGGACGTGCGTCAGGTTTGACCCGGGACTTTGACCACCATAGCATAAATCGGAGGCGGCAGTCTCCAATGGTGCTCAAGCAGGGGCATGCAGGGCACGTAATAGGGTTAACTTTAGTCAAAGGCAGGTTTTACAGTGAGTTCACACCTGGATTTCACCGGTGCAACGGCTCACCCGTGTAGTGCTGACGGCAAGTCGATTTCCCTGGCGGTCCGAGGAAGGCAACTCGTTGACGGCATCAAGCCGTTTATGCACAGCAAAGATATTTCCGCCCTGCGCGACTGGCTCCGTCAATCCAACTGGTCCGAGATCGATCTGATCTCCCTGCTGACCTGCAACGATGTCAAGGTGGTGATGGCTGCAACGTGGTGCCTGGCGTATGTCGGGACGGTCGCCGCCAATCTGCCGCTCGCTACGGTGCTCCACCATGACGACGCAGCGGCCGTCGATCTGGCGGAAAACGCCCTCTGGTCGATCTGGCTGCGGGGCGCGCCGACGGATATCCACCGCCGCCTGTGCGACGCCATCCGCCTGACCGAGCAGGACTGCATGGACAAGGCCGTCGAGGAGATGGATCGGATCATCCGCTCGGCACCGACCTACGCAGAGGCCTACAACCAGCGGGCGATCGCCCGTTTCCTCAAGTCCGACTACCGCGGCGCCATCGAGGACTACGCCGAAGCCATCCGGCACAATCCAGTCCACTTCGGAGCCCTGGCCGGCCTTGGCCACTGCTTCGCCGCCCTCGGGCGGTATCAGGACGCGCTGAACACCTACCGGCGCGTGCTGGACGTTCACCCCCGCATGGAAGGCATCCGCCAGGCGATCGGCCAGATCAAACGGATGGTCGCCCGGCCGAACCACAGCGGTTGCATCCCCACCTCCTGGACCCAAGGCTGAGCACCATTGACAGCCCGCCCGAGCCTGCGTAATGTGGTGTGGCTGTCGCAGGCGGCGTCTGCGGGTACGGGTTCCCGGCCTCTCAAGACGTTCGAACTCAAGAAGTTGCATGCGACACACAACCTGACGCCCGGGTGGCGGAATTGGCAGACGCGCATGGTTGAGGGCCATGTGGGGTAAAACCCGTGCTGGTTCGATTCCAGTCCCGGGCAGTA
>JAWLBS010000421.1:0-4202 GCA_041687575.1 Phycisphaerae bacterium
GCCTGTAAGGGCAGGAATCATGAAAGTCTCTTTGAACTGGTTGCGCGACTTCGTTGAGATCCCCTCGGACATCGACCCCAAGGTCCTGGCCGAGCGGTTTACCATCACCACCGCCGAGGTCGAAGGCGTCGAGCGGATCCATGCCGACTGCAGCGGCCTGATCGCCGCGAAGATCGTCAAGGTGGAAAAGGCCGGCGAGAAACTGACCGCCGTGCAGCTGAACCTCGGCGACCGGAAGGTCGAGACCGTCAGCGCCGCCGAGAACCTCTGGCCCGGACAGGTCGTCATCTACGCCCCGCCGGGAGCGACCCTGGCGGGCACGCCGATCGGCGAGACCACCGTTGCCGGCCGGACCAGCGTCGGGATGATTGCCCCGTCCGAGGCCCTGCACATGGGCGAGGTCAAGGGCGAGGCCGTCTTTCTTCCGCCGCGAACCAGGCCCGGCACGCCGATCGACGCCGCGGTGATGGACGACTGGATCATCGAGATCGACAACAAGTCGCTGACGCACCGGCCGGACTGCTGGGGCCACTACGGCATCGCCCGCGAGATGGCGGCCATGCTGGAGCTGAGGCTCGGTAAGTACCCGGTCACCCCACTGAAGAAACTGCAGGACGCCTCGCTGGCCGAGGTGCCGATCGAGATCGACGACCCTTTGCTGTGCCGTCGCTACTCGGGCCTGGTGATGACCGGCATCAAGGACCAGCCCAGCCCGCTTCAGATGCAGCTGCGCCTGGCGCGGGTCGGCATGCGGCCGATCAACCTGACGGTCGACCTGACCAACTACATCATGGCCGAACTGGGCCAGCCGATGCACGCCTTCGACGGCGACAAGGTCGACCGCATCGAGGTCGGCGTGACGCAGCCGGCCGAGCGCTTCCGCACGCTGGACGGGGTCGAGCGGGTCATGCCGACCGGGGCGCTGATGATCCTCTCGCACCGCAGGCCCGTCGCCCTGGCGGGGATCATGGGTGGCGCTGAGACGGAGGTCAGCGAGACGACCGCGAAGCTGCTGCTGGAAAGCGCGAACTTCGATCCGGCCAGCATCCGCCGCACCGCGACCGCGCTGGGCCACCGCACCGAGGCCAGCGCCCGGTTCGAAAAGTCGCTCGACCCGGAGATGACGGCCCTGGGCATCCAGCGGTTCCACTACCTCGCCAGCCGGCAACTGCCCGGGATGAAACTCGCCAGCCGGTTCAGCGACTGCTACCCGGCGGCGCCCGAGCCGGTGACCGTCGAGGTCGACCTGGACTACGCCACGCGGTTCATGGGCCAGCTGGTGACCTTCGAGCAGGCGAAGACGATTTTGCAGCGGATCGAGTTCAAGGTCCGCAAGGGCAGCGCCGGGCGGATGGTCGTCGAGGTGCCGACGTTCCGCGCGACCAAGGACATCTCGATCCAGGCCGACGTGCTGGAGGAGCTCGCCCGGTTCATCGGCTACGGCAACATCCAGCCGGAGCTGCCCCGCGTGACGGTGCGGGCGCTGGATCCCGACCGCATGCACCAGCTCCAGTCGCGGAGCCTGGCGATGATGTGCGAGGGGCGCAGCTACTGCGAGGTCCACAGCTACATCTGGTACGACAACGACTGGCTGAGGACGATCGGCTACGACCCCGGCCAGACGCTGGAGCTGCGCAACCCGGCGGCCGCCGGGCAGGAGCGGCTCCGCAAGGAGATGGCCCCGAATATCCTCGCCTTCGTCGACCACAACCGCCACTTCTTCGGCGACATCCGCCTGTGCGAGATCGGCAGCGTCTACGACCCGGCCATCCGCGAGGACGGGCAGTACCGGCACATGACGCTCGCCCGCGCTGGCCGGGGCGATGAGGCGGCACTGCTGAGGTCCGTCAAGGCCGACGTCGAGACGTGGGCCCAGCAGGTGACCGGCCGGCAGGTGGTGTATCGCCAGGTGCCTCCCGAGCACGTCCTGCCGTGGGAGGGCCCGCTGCAGACGGTTCAGGTCTTCCTCGAGGACCGGGTGATCGGGCGGGTGACGGTGGTGCCGGTGGACTGCCGGATGCGGATCGACCAGCACCTTCGCCGGCTGAGCATCGTGATCGCCGAGCTGCGACTCAACAACGTGGTCGACCTCGACCCGCCGATCAGGCAGATGGGCCGGGTGCCGACGCTGCCGGAGGTGGAGCTCGACTTCTCGCTGCTGACCCCCGGCGAGCGGCACTACGCGTCGCTGGCCGAGCAGATCCGCGGCTTTGGCCACCCGCTGCTGGTCCGCCTCTGGTTTGTCGACAGCTACGAAGGCGCCCCGATCCCCGAGGGCCTGCGAAGCATCACCCTCCGCGCCCGCCTGGCCGCCGCCGAGCGGACGTTGACGGAGGAGGACCTCGCGGCGTTCCGGGAGGCGTTTGTGGAGTATCTGGGCGGGCTGGGGCTGAAGCTGCGGTGAGGGCGTCGGGTCTCGGCGCGGCAACAACAACGGCCTTCCGCAGATTTCGCAGATTTGCACAGATTGGACAACAGCAACAGCGAGTTGCCAGGTGCCAGGTGCCAGTGAACGGCAACAACGGCAGGGATCAGGGATCAGGGGTCAGTGGGCCGGGTCGGCTCGCTGGCAGGGAGCACGTGCATTGATCATGGCTGTATCTGCAGCGATGAGGAGATGACCTTGCCACAACCTCACGACAATGAGGAAGTGAATGCTGTCAGCAACCGATGGCGCTGGACAACCACGCTGCTAGAAGTGTTGATACAGATTATGGTTGGTGGTGTCGGGGCGTATTTTCTCATAGTGGGGCTGCGTACGGATTTCACCCTCGCGGTTCGTATCGGCGCGCTTGCTTTAGGGAGTCTCGCAGGCCTATGGGTCGGGCGCCTTATCATGGTTATCTTTCGTCGCATGCGATTCAGGGGGGATGATGGCGACAGGTAGTGCCGTTTCCAGTTGAAGGGAGGGGCAACGGATTCGTTTGCCATCTCCGCTTCCGGCGTGTTTCCGCCGTTGTCGTTCAGGCGAGTGAAGCCCCGCCGGATGCCACGATCCTGCGTCCTTGCCGCGGCGTAGCGTGCTATGGGAGGTCGAGTAGGCCTATGACGAGTTCGGACGTCCCCAAAGAAGACACGGCTCAAGACCCGCGCACGTTCCGCCTCGACAAGGCAGGCCTTCTGGTGTTTGCGGCTGTCCTCTGGGCGGGGCCGGTTGGGGACTGGGTCTTTGGCCGGTGTTTTCAGCCGGTCAAAGGCCCGGTATGGGTTGGGCCTGTCTTCTGCTTTGCCGCGGCCATCTGGGCGTCGATTCGCATCGTGCGGTCAGTGGCGTCCAGGCAAAGGCTCGGACGGGTGGCTACCGGGGCATTGGTGCTCCTGGGAGTCGTGCTGCCATGGATGACCCTGGGGCGAAGTGGGTATGCTGTCGGTTTTGCCTCATGGGCCAACGCGAATGTGGATGTTCCGGCTGTCCGAAGCTGGGCCGCGAGTGTTCCCCTCGATCCCGCCATGAAGTGGCACTATTTTCCGTGGTGGGTGGATCGACAAACTGAGCAGCGGACTTGGCTGAAGGTGCCACAGCCTGATTGGCCCAACGCCATCAGTCGTGTTCGCCCTGTCGAGGTCTTCATTGACCCCGATCGCGAGTACACGATTATTGTCTGGGGGGGCGGCGCGTGGGGATATGGGCCCAGTATCACCGTCGGTGCATCTGAGAGCACTCCCCCGCTTCCCGCGTATAACAACTGGGTAGCAGCGCCGCGGTTCGTCCGGCAAGGCGTCTGGTCAAACATGCGCCCACCTGTGGGATAGTCGGTTACCGCGATCCTGCGACTTGCCGGCGAAGTCATCGTTTGACGAAGAGGGGAGCAGGGCCGTGCTCTTCGAACGCGGAGATCTGGTACACGAAGAACCTTGAGATGGTCTACGGGTCGCGACGCGACGCTTCGAGGGCCTCAGCCCTGCGCGGCGCCCGTTCCATTCGGAAAAAGACTGTATAACCACGAAGGACACGAAGGACACGAAGAACGACAAGAACAAAGTCGTTGCTTTCCTTCGTGTTCTTCGTGCCCTTCGTGGTAGTCCTGCTGTTGTCGTTGCTGTTGCCGTTATCCGCGTTTCATCCGCGTTCATCCGTGGCTGAACAATGTCGTTGCCGTGGCTGTTGCTGACCCCTGCCCCCTGCCTGCCACGGCGAAGCCGTCGTGTGGCGAAGCCGGGACCCCTGCCGTTGTTGCTGTTTGAAATCTGCGCAATCTGCG
>JAWLBS010000422.1:0-4196 GCA_041687575.1 Phycisphaerae bacterium
GCCGCCGTGCCGCGTCCCCAGAATGACCAGGTGTTCGCCAGTACCGCCACCGTCCCGGCGCCAGCCGTCGTTCTCCGCGCATGCGTGGCCACCGACCCGCCAGTCACGGCTATCCGCCAGGTAATACGTCCGCCCCGGGTCGTCCAGCTCGCTGGGCTCGATCGCCTGGATCCAGCATGTGACTTCCGTGCCTTCTGTGGCGTCTTCCGGACTTCCCGTGTGCTGGAAGACCGCAACATCGAAGCTGCACCATCGGCCGTTGTCATATGGTCGCGCGTCATATTCGTTGCCTGCCGGATTCGGTACGGCCGGATTGCGGCCGCCTTGCCCCCCCGTTCGGATTGTGCGCTGTGTCCTGAGCCTCGCCGCCGACCGGCAGATGCCACTGGTCTGGTAGAAGGCGGCGTATTTGTACAGCGCGGATTCGAACGGGTTGCCCTGGTTGACATTCGGGTCGCTGAGGTTGAAGAGCCGCTCTCGCACCGCCGAGGGACAGACCACGATGTCGGGCAGTTCATCCTCCTGCAGCGGCCACCACTGGAAGTGTCCGTCCTCCCAGCGACTCGGCGGCGTCATCCGCATCGCGTAGGTCATCAGCCATCCGAGGTTGGGGTCCCAGCCCAGCATGTCGGCAATGTTGGGGACAGTATGGATCCCGTACTCCGGATAAGGGTGGTTCGGAGGGAAGTACTTGTACTCGCCCACGTAGATGTGCATCGCCCGGCCGAACTGGCCCAGGTTGTTGGAACAGAAGGCCTTTTTCGCCTGTTCGCGGGCCCGGCCGAGGCTGGGCAGCAGGATCGAAATCAGCAGCGCGATGATCGCCACGACCACCAGCAGCTCGATCAGGGTGAAGCCCCGAGTGACTCTTGCGCGGTTCATACCGCCTCCTCCTTTTTCGCAAAGCGCCAAGATATGTCGCGAAGTTCGGTGCAGAAAGGATCTTGCGCGTCTGACCGAGCAGTATATCACCGCAGGGGCACAGCCTGCAAGATCACGCCAACACAAAACTCACAAAACGGGTGTATTGCGGGACGTATCGGCTCCGGCGTCGCCAAGATTGACGTTCTTCGGCTACAGAAAAGAGCCGGCCCGAGCCTTGTGCCCGGGCCGGCTCTGCATGACCGATCGAACCGGGCGCCTGCGGGCAAAGTCCGGCCGGGCGTATCGATGTCGCAACGCTGCGTACCAGTCGCCGTCGCACCACTCGCCGACGTGCAAAAAAGACCGGCCGGCGGGAGGAGTTGTATTCCCGCCGGCCGGTTGGTTATCCTTCTGTGCGCTCGTCTGCCGCCTACTGCCCGGTGCTGGTGAAGTGCCACTCCCAGCCGCGGACGTTGAGCTGGGGCATGATGTGGTGCTGAGTGCCGACGGCAGCCACGTTCATTGTATCGGCCCAGGTGGCGACGCGCCATTCGGCGCTGCTGGCCACGCCGGTGCCCGGGTCGTAGGCCAGGTTCCACTCCTTCTTGCGCATCTGGTTGTCGCTGCTGACGTGCCCGTCGAGGTAGACGATGTTGGCCGTGCCGAAATGACGGGCACCGAAGACGACCAGGTTCTCCGTGTTGCCCGGTTCGACAATGGCGGACCACCAACCGTCATTCTGCCCTGCGGCGATACCGGCCCGGTTCGTGGTGCTCACCCCAGCCATCGGACGCCATTCCCGGTTGTCGGCCAGGTAGTAGACGCGCCCAGGGTCGTCCACTTCGCTGGGCTCGATGGCCTGAATGAAGCAGCGCTGCTCTGCGCCTCCTGCAGCATCTTCGGGATTGCCCGTATGGATTGTCACCTCTACGTGCGGCACGCCCCAGTAGCCGTTGTCATTTCTTTGGGCAGACAAGAGGCTTCTCGGGTCGGGGACCGGGGCGTTTCGACCACCGAATCCCCTCGTGGTCCTTGTCGGCGCCGTCTGCACGCGTGCTGCCGCCCGGCATATCCCACTGGTCTGATAGAACGCGGCATACTTGTAAACAGTCGCTTCCAGCGGCATGTTCGGGTCCAGTTCAGGGTTGTTCGGGTTGAACAGCAGCTCCCGAGTTCCGGAGGGGCAGGCCGCCACATCCGGAATCTCGTCTTCCTGCATGAAGGTCCAGTTGAAGTGCCCGTTGTCGAACATGGCCGGGGGAGTCATGCGCATGGCGTAGGTCATCAACCATCCCATGGATGGATCCCAGCCTTTCATCTCGATAATGCTCATCTGGTCCGGGGGCCAGTACTGCGGAAACGGATTATTCGGCGGGAAATATTTGTACTCACCCACATAGATGTGCACCGCCCGGCCGAACTGGCCGAGGTTGTTGGCGCAGAATGCCTTTTTCGCCTGCTCGCGGGCCCGTCCCAGGCTCGGCAGCAGGATCGAGATCAACAGGGCGATGATCGCCACCACGACCAGCAGTTCGATAAGGGTGAATCCCCGGATGTGTGTCTTGCGGTTCATGCCGCTTCCTCCTTGTCCTGCGGTTGAGGACGTGCCAAGAAAACATTCGTCGAAATGAAGTTGCGCATTCGACAATCGATTGTGTGCCCGCGGCTCCGGTCGCGCGGCAAAGTCCTTTGCGGTGGCAAAAGGTTGCCCTCCGGTCTCGCGACGGGACGACCAAGACGCACACGGCCAGCGCAGGGTTCTCCTCGCCGACCGACCATCGGGTCCGGTCGCTTGATGGGCATGTCGTTCACGGCACCCGCACCGCAGCTCATACCGGCTGTTCCCTGTCCTGTACTTCACGACCGCTTCGAACCTGACCACGGAAATGGGCTTGCGCTCCGCTAACATCGCAGTATACCGCCGGCAGGGAGCCGTCCGCAAGGGATTTCAAGTCCTTGTGCTGTTTTTATCGGAGTGCAGGTGCGTACCTGTCTCTTGCGGGCATCACGAGCCCATCGCCCGGGCGAACAGCCCCGCCACGATGCGGTTGCCCTGTGTGCTCAGATGTCGGCAATCGGCATAGTTGGCCGGGTCAGCCATAGGCTCCTCCGCGATGGCGGCGACATCGACCAGCGTCGCCCCGGTCTGGTCGGCCGCCAGCCGGATCCGCTCATTGAGCAGGGCGACGTACTGGTTGACCCGCACGGCCTGGGAGGGCAGCAGCACGCCGGCCAGCGCGGGATCGCACGAGCCGGTGTCCGGGCTCAAGTCGTAGTAGGTGGCAACGTAGACATCGAGCCCCGCCTGCTGCGCGGTCTCGATCGCCTGACGGATATTCGTCTGGGCCTGGTCGAGGGTGTCGCCTAGCTGATTGCTATAGGGGTAGTCGGGATCGAGGGGGGACAGCAGGATCAGCGGGTCGAACCGCTGGACGAAAGACAGCACGTCCTTGCCGCCTTGCCAGTACAGCAGCGTGTGGGCGTTGGGGAAGGTTTCCGCCTCGAGCAGGTCCCGCAGCCGCTGCAGGCCCGCGGCCGTGTCCTCCCCGCCGACGCCCTGGCCGGCGAAGGCCTCGGGCGGTTCGCCGAGGTCCTGCTGGAGGATCTGCCAGTACTGCGTCTCGGCGGGCCCGGCCGCGGTCGAGTCGCCGAAGGCGATGAACCGGACGGCGGGGTCGGGGACGGCGGCGCAGCCGGTCAGGGTCGGGATGATTGCCAGGGGCAGTAGGAATGCCGTCAGGCGTCGGAGGTATTGGTGGATTCGGTTGTGCATGCGTAACGTCCTTTCTGTTGCGGCCGGCTAGGCGATGGCGGCGTTGATTGAAAGCGGCGTCGTTGCCGCCGCAGTCCATAGTCGCCGCTGACGGTTCCATTCGGTTCGGAAGCGGGGCACCGATGGCGGCTTGAGTGAAAGCGGCGTCTGCGGCGCCGCAGTCCATATGGCCGCAGGGCGGTTTCTACCGATTCTCGGCCGGCGGTCGTCCATGCTCAATGGTATTCCGGGCGGGGCGCAGGAGTTGCATGCGGCGGGCAACTCTTGCGCGTGGCGGGCGCGGCGACGGTCCGGGCGGGGATGTGGGGCGGGGGAGGAAATGCCGTCGCGGCGCATTGCTGTAAGTGGTTTGTTCTGTGATGCTTACAGTCGTCTGGCCGTATCTTCCGGGCTGCCGCGACGGATTTCTTCAACCCTTTGGCACGGCGCCTGCCATTACCGCGTGGCAGCGAGCGGAGTGTCGTCTGTCAGTCGCAAGGAGCCGTGCGCCATGAAGTATTCAGTATGCGAGTCGGCAACGGAGGCCGCACACACGCCCACGGATTGGGCGGCGCTGGGC
>JAWLBS010000423.1:0-4194 GCA_041687575.1 Phycisphaerae bacterium
TCAGAAGGCGTCCGCGTCAACCGCCCGGCGAAGCCTTTCGAGCAGTTTCGCCGATGTCGGGCCGTGAGAAGTGAGGTGCAGGCGGCGGCTTTCCGCCCCCGTCGGTGCGAAATGGATCCACAGGGCGTCATCGGGCAGGGCCTCGGCCGCCCGGTCCGCCCACTCGATCACCACTACGCCCCCGGCCCGGCACATCTCGTCGATGCCCAGGTCCCAGAGGTCTTCGGGGCCGCCCAGCCGGTAGGCGTCGAGGTGGCGGACCAGCAGCCGCCCGGGGTACTCCTGCTCCAGCACGAACGTCGGGCTGGTGACCGAGCCGCGGTCGGTGACCCCCAGGCCCTCGGCGATGCCCTTGGTGATCTGGGTCTTGCCCGCCCCCAGCGGACCGGCCAGGGCGATGACGGCGTTCGGCTCGGCAAGCGACCCGACGGCTGCGCCGATGCGGATGGTGCCCTCGACGGAGTGGCTTTCCAGCAGGAGCTCCCGGGCGTGGTTGGACGGATTGGCAGACCGATCTGTCTTTCGAGTGTTGTTCATGGCGAATCTTACCCGGCTGGCAACTCCGTGTCCTCGGTCAAGATCTGCAGGTAGGCTTCGTAGCCGTACACACGGCCCCGCCTCCTGCCGTAACGCAACGCGTACCGGTCCTGCGCATCATGCGCCTTTTGCCCGTTAACTGCCCGCAGAAGGCCTTAGTAAAGATTTCTTACCCAACGCTGGGCGTTAGTCAAGGAATCTTTACTAGCGGTACTCGACAAGGCGTATGGGCAGATGGCAGCCATCCTATTGCCCGAACTGGTGTCGCCACCCCTGGCCGACGATCTCCGTAATCGCCTCGCCCTCTCGCATCCGCATGCCGGCCTCGGCCACAATCTCCCCCACCGGCAGCAGGATCCCTTCTTTCACCAGCGGATCGAGCCCGCGGCACTCGCCGGCCAGGACCAGCTCGAAATCCTCGCCGTCGTGCAGGGCGTGCTCCAGCGGCGGGCGGTTGTCCTGGCTCGAGAGCCGCCGTGCGTCGTCGTGGATGGTCGTCTCCAGCAGGGCTTTGTCCAGCACCGCACCGCAGCCGCTCTGCTGGCAGATGTGCCCCAGGTCGCTGACCAGCCCGTCGCTGATGTCCTGCATCGCGTGGACGCAGCCGGTCGCCGCCAGGTCCCGCGCCAGGCGGACCCGCGGCTCGAATGTCAGGTGCCGCCCGAGGATCGACCCGCCGAGCTTGCCGGTGACGTAGACCGCGTCGCCCGGCCGGGCGCCGCTTCGCAGGATCGGCTGACTCCCGGTCGGCACCTCGCCGAGCATCGTCACGTCGATGGCGGTGGGGCCTTTCCAGCTGGTGGTATCGCCGCCGACGATCTCGCAGCCGTAGGCCCTGGCCGTGGCGATCATCGACGCCGCCAGCCGCTGGACCTCGTCCATGGTGACGTCCTGGCTCAGCGCCACGCTGACCACCGCCGCCCGCGGCAGCGCCGCCATGGCCGCACAGTCGCTCAGGCTGCAGGCGACCGCTTTGCGGCCGACCTTTTCCGGCCCGTGCTCGGCCCAGACGAAATGCACCGTGTCCAGCCGGATATCGCAGGTGACCAGCACCATCTCGCCGGCCCAGCGGATGCCAGCCATGTCGTCGCCGATGGGGATGGCGACCCGCGCGTCGGCGGGGCGGGTCTGCTGGCGCAGCCAGTTGATCAGGGCGAATTCGTCAGTGCTCATGTGGGGTGTCCGGGACGTCGCCCAGAAGAAGCGTCTGCTCGGCCGTCATACCTCGATTCCCTCTTGATCGACTGCCTTGCACAACGGTTCTTCGCCGGCTTGGATCTCTCGAGTTTCCATGAACACGCACGAGATCAAGAGGTTGTGCCGCAAGGACAGGTCCGACACGATCCAGCTCGTACGGTTGATCTCCTCGCAGACGTCAACCGGTTCGTCCAGCACGACGAGGACATCGACGTCGGATTCCGGCCCCGCCTGACCCCTGGCTTGCGAGCCGAAAAGGACCACCTTCCTCAGCCGCTGCCCATAAAGGACCTGCAGCCGCTGCCGGAGTTCGGCGAGCGCGCCTCGAAGGCTCTCGGGCGGTTGGCGGTCGTTTCGGGTCATGGCGACATCCTCTCAATCACGCCCTATTATACCCGCAAAGGCTGGTTGCCCCAACACGGTTGTTTTCCATCGACCGGGCCGATCTTCTGGATGTGTTGGGGCAGAATCGCTGGAGCAGATGAATGACGCCGAAGCTTGTCGAAGCACATTACGTCCGCGATTACGTCATCCGCCTACGCTTCACGGATGGCACCGAAGGGGAAGTGGATCTGCGCGACGAGATGTATGGCGAGATCTTCGAGCCCCTGAAGGATCAGGATCTGTTTCGGCGCTTCGCCATCCACCCCCGAATTCCGCACACTCACCTGGCCGAACGGGACCGACCTGGCGCCGGAGTTTCTGTACGACAAGGTTCGGCTCCTGACATAGGGAAGCGGCTGGTGACTGCCCGGTCAATGTGATGTTGCAGATCCGGTCTGCCGGGGCAGAGAGGCATTTCCTGGTTTCGTGGCGGGTGCTGCGGGTGGTTATGCAGCCCTTTCAGGGCTGAAGCAAGAGATGGGGGGCCGCTGACCCCGGGCTGACTTATGCTGCACTTTCAGTGCATTGTTGCTAACGGCACTGATCCGATGGGCAAATAATCGATCCCGTCGCCGAAAATGAAGCGGACCATTTTGCGTTTTCCTTTGTTGACCTCGGCGCAGAAAATGAAGGGGGCGACCCGCATCTTCATTTAGCCGGCCCGCTTGCGGGCCGCGCTGCGGTGCACCGGTCACCACCGTTGCCTTTCTTAACAGCGCAACCCTCAATCACCCCCTCTGCATTGACTGCGGGGCATTGCTGCCAACGGCACTGATTGGCGGGCACAGCCCGCCCTACAGTCGTTCCCGCCACTTTGCCAGTTCTGTCTCGAATGCTTTTACACCCGCCGAGCCCTTGCTGACGTACCGCCGCACGACGTTCTGCGGGCCGAGCCATTCATAGACATCCTTCTCGATCGCCTCGCTGCCCGCCTGGAACTGTTCCAGCGACAGGTCCTTCAGCTCGCAGCCCTGCTTTTCCGCGGCGGCGACAAGTTCGCCGACAACCTGGTGCGCCTGGCGGAAGGGGACCTTCTTGTCGACGAGGTATTCGGCCAGCGCCGTCGCGTCGAGGTAGCCGCCCTCGCACGCGGCCAGCATCCGGTCCTCGCGCAGCGTCGTGTGGTCGATCACCTCGGCGGCCACCTGCAGGCACAGCACCGTCGAATCGTGCGCCGCGAACAGGTGAAATTTGTCCTCCTGCAGGTCGCGGTTGTAGCCGGTCGGCAAACCCTTGACGATCGTCATCAGTGCCATCAGCGAGCCGTAGGCCCGGCCGGTCCGGCCGCGGATCAGCTCCAGCAGGTCCGGGTTGCGCTTCTGGGGCATCATCGATGAGCCGGTGCAGTAGGCGTCGCCGATCCGCACGAAGGCGAACTCCTGCGAACTGAACAGCACCCAGTCCTCCGCCAGCCGACTCAGCCGCGCGCCCAGCAGCGAACAGGCGAACACGTATTCGACGGCCGGGTCGCGGTCGGTCACCGCGTCGATGCTGTTGCCGGTGACGCCGGCAAAGCCGAGCTCGGCCGCGGCGGTGTCCCGATCGATCGGCAGCGTTGAGCCGGCCAGTGCCCCGCTGCCCAGCGGCGAGACGTCGATCCGCTTGCGCAGGTCGGCAAACCGGCTGGCATCCCGCTCGAGCCCTTCGACGAAGCTCAACAGGTACGCCCCCGCCAGGATCGGCTGCGCCCGCTGCAGGTGCGTATAGCCCGGCATCACGGCGGTGCCCTGGCGACCGGCCATCTCCAGCAGCGCCCCCTGCAGCCGGCGGATAGCCGGGACGGCCACCTCGTCGATCGCCTCGCGCAGCCACAGCCGCAGGTCCAGCGCGACCTGGTCGTTGCGCGACCGGGCGGTATGCAGCCGCTTGCCCGGCTCGCCGATCCGCCGGGTCAGCTCCGCCTCGATGGCCATGTGGATGTCTTCGTCGGCCAGGTTCCACTCGAAGCGGCCCTGCTCGATATCCTTGACGATCGAGTCCATCCCGCGCCGGATGGCGTCGAGGTCGGCCTGGCTGATCAGCCCGACCTTCGCCAGCATCGCCGCATGGGCGAGGCTCCCCGTTATGTCATGTCGC
>JAWLBS010000424.1:0-4178 GCA_041687575.1 Phycisphaerae bacterium
CCTCGCCCGTGGCGGCATCGCAGGCTGGGTGAACGAGGCAGCCGGCGGCACCTTGTACCTGCAGGACATCGAAACCCTGCCGGCCCGGCTGCAGCTGCTGCTCGCCCAGGCGATCCAGGCCCGCGGCACGAGCAACCCCATGGAAAACGGCAGCCGCAAGATCCCCGACTTCCGCCTGATCGCCTCGACGCGGCACAGTGCGGACATGGCGATGTACGACGGGGCGATGCGGCCGGAGCTGCTCTATGCGATCAATGTGATCCACATCAACCTGCCGCCGCTGCGCGAACGTACCGAGGAAATCCCCCTGCTGGTCCAGCACATCATCGAGCGCTGCAACCGCATGGGCACACGCCAGATCAAGCACGTCGCCCCACGGGCCTGGTCGCTGCTGCTGGCGTACGACTGGCCGGGCAATGTCCGGGAACTGCAGCACGCGATCGAGTCGACCTACGCCCTGGGCAAGGGCGACACCCTGCGGGCCGAGGACCTGCCCGGCACGATCCGCGGCGAGGAGCTCGCCCTACCCGGCGTCGACGAGACGATCCCGGCGACCAACCTCGACGAGATCCTCGAACATGCCGAGCGACGGGCGATCCTGGCGGCGCTGCGGCGGGCGCGCGGCCGGCGAAACCTCGCCGCCAAGCTCATGGGCATCAGTCGCAGCCGACTCTATCGGCGGATGGAGGCGCTGGAGATCACGCCCCCCAAGGGCAAGTAGTGATCACACGACATTGAAGTTTCCATGGCGGGAACCACGACCGGGGCGGCGGGACGCGCTATCGCGTCCCGCTGCCTTTTTGTCATGTCACACGCCAATCTGCCTGATCACATGATCAACATCGCGTCGCCATAGCTGAAGAAGCGGTATTCCCGGCGGACGGCCTCGCCGTACGCATCCAGCACGAACTCCCGCCCCGCCAGGGCGAACACCAGCGCCAGCAGCGTGCTGCCCGGCAGATGAAAGTTCGTGATCAGCGCATCCACGCAGCGGAACCGGTACGGCGGATAGATGAAGATGTCCGTCCAGCCGGTCGCCGCCGCCAGCCGACCGGCCGCATCGCAGCAGCTCTCCAGAACCCGCACGCTCGTCGTGCCGACCGCAATCACACGCCGCCCCTGTTTGCGAGCGGCGTTGACCTTCTCAGCAGTTTCTGAAGGCAGCTCGTAGTATTCGCTGTGCATCGGGTGGGCGTCCAGGTCCTCGACTTCGACCGGCTGAAACGTGCCGAGCCCCACATGCAGCGTCACCCACGCCAGGCCCACACCCCGCCCGCGGACCTGCTCCAGCAGGGCCTCGGTAAAGTGCAGGCCCGCCGTCGGCGCCGCCACGCTGCCGGGCTCGCGGGCGTAGACCGTCTGGTACCAGTCGCGATCGTGGCTGACGCGAGCATCGTCCGCTTTGCGATGGATATACGGCGGCAGGGGCATCCGCCCGATCGCATCGAGAATCGTGGCGGCAGGTTCGGCGGGCTCGACGCGCACCTGCCACAGACCCCGCTCCCGGCGATCGAGCAGGTCCATCCGCCAGCGTCCCTCGCCCAGAGTCAGGCGGTCCCCCTGGCGAAGACGCCCCTTGCCCTGCAGCAGCACCTGCCAGATCCCGGGCGACTCCTCCCGCACGAACAGCCCGCCGATCCGCCCGCCCGTCTGCCGCAGCGCGTCGAACCGCGCGGGCACCACGCGGGAGCGGTTGAGCACCAGCAGATCGCCCGGCCGCAGAAGGTCGGGAAGGTCCGTAAACATCTTGTGCTGCAAGGTGCGCAAGTCGCGATCCAGCACCATCAGGCGGCACTGCTCGCGGCGGGCGGACGGCTCCTGGGCGATCCGCTCGGGGGGCAGGTCGTAATGCAGGTCGGATTTTCTCACGCATTGCTCCGGGGGCGGACCGGCGCTTCTCAATCGCCAGGTCGCGCCGCATGCAAGCCCATCAGGTCGATGCGGTCTGTCGCACATTTTGCCGGCCTTTTTCGAAACCGCCGAACCAGGCCGGCCGATACACAATCATCCTACGTGAATGCGGGAAAGACCGGAAGCGGCAGACGGGCCAAAGGCAGGGCTGTGCGATGACGATTTGCGAGATCGATTCGATCCTGACGAAGATCGCGGTGATGGACCGGCGGGACCTGCTGGAGAAGATCCGCTCGTTCCGCGACCCATTCCCGCTGGATTTCTCCGACGCCTACGTAGCCGCACAAGACACCGAACGCCTCCGCCACATCCTGATGGCCGCGTATCTCCAGCGAAAGACCCACGCCGACGAGCTGCAGCCGGTCGGCTGATACCGCGCGGATTTCGCGCCGTCAGGGGTCTGCCCCCCTGGAATAACGCCCCACCCTCCGCGCCACGGGGTCAGACCCCGGTGACATGCACAGGCATCCAGGCCGCCATGAAATCCAGGCGTTGCTTCCGCTGGGAGGCGTACGCCCCGGGGTCAGACCCCTGGTAGCACGCCTGCGTTCGAGCCTACGCTTCAATTCCCTCGGCGGCACCGGTACCTGAAGCATCCACCGGGGTCTGACCCCGTGGGCATCGAAGGTCGACCCCCGCCTTGCCGCCCCGCCGATTTGCCGTAGAATCCGCCGATCATGGCCAGACGGTCCAATAAGACAATCAGTTACCTGACGTACCTCGGCGTGCGGGCCCTGGTGTTCATCTTCCACCTGTTCCCCGTCAACGCCAACCTCCGCACGGCGCGGCTGTTCGGGTGGATCTGGTATCGCGGCATCAAGCGCCACCGGCAGCTCGCACGCGAGCACCTGCGCCGCAGCTTCCCCGACATGCCGCCCGAGCAGATCGACCGATGCGCCCTGCGCTCCTGCCAGCAGATGGCGATGATGGCCATGGAGCTGCTCCTCTCGCCGAAGCTGATCACCCCCTGGACCTGGGCGAAGTACATCCGCGTCGGCCCCGACATCACCGAGTCGATCCGCTACCTCGTCGAGGGCAAGACCGGCGTGATCATGGTGACCGGCCACTACGGCAACTGGGAGCTGCTCGGCTACGCGATGGCCGCGGTGGGCCTCGACATCGCCGCCGTCATGCGCCCCTTGGACAACCCTTACCTCAACGACTACGTCGTCCGCACCCGTGGCGCGGGCGGTCTGAAGCTCATCTACAAAAAGGGCATGAGCGAGATCGCCGAAGAGGTCCTTGAAAAAGGCGGCTCCGTCGGCTTCATCGCCGACCAGAACGCCGGCCGCAAGGGCCTGTTCGTCGACTTCTTCGGCCGCAAGGCGAGCACCTACAAGTCCATCGGCCTGCTGGCGCGCGAGTACGACGTGCCGATCATGATCGGCTGCGTGCGGCGCCTCTCGAACAAGTTCGAGTACGAAGCCGAAGTCACGCGTATCATTTATCCACACGAATGGAAAGGCAAGGACAACGAGGTCTTGTGGATTACGGAGCAGTACACCAGGGCGATCGAGCAGTTCGTGCGGAAAGAGCCCAGCCAGTACCTGTGGGTGCATCGGCGGTGGAAGACGCGGCCAGCCGAAGAATTGACAACATGACAACATGACAACATGACAACATGACAATGTGACACGGCGAGGTGGCAACGTCGTAGCGTCCCTACCGGACGGGATTGCGGCAATGACCTGCAGCACAGGGAACCTCAGGATGTCGACAAGGATTCAGTCTCACGGGGACCTGCTCGTCCACCGGAAAGCCTTTGCGGCAGCGATGGAGATCTTCCACCTGTCCAAAGGGTTTCCCAAAGAAGAAACCTACTCACTGACCGATCAGATTCGCCGGTCGTCTCGCTCGGTTTGCGGGAATATTGCGGAGGGATGGCGAAAGCGCGTGTACCGGGCGGCCTTTTTGCGAGCAAACTGAACGACGCCTGCGGGGAAGCTGCCGAGACGCAGGTGTGGCTCGAGTTTGCGTGCAGCTGCGGCTATCTGGATGCAGATATATCCAAGCGCCTTCATCAGACCTATAATGAGATCCAGGGCACCTTGATAGGCATGACCGCACACCCGGAAACCTGGGTGATCGGAGCAGAAAAGAAGTGACTGCGGGCGCGAGTGTGAAGCCGTGCCTGTCATGTTGTCATGTTGTCACGTTGTCACGAGGTACTATGCCCATACTCGTTCGAAACATCCCGCTCGGGCTCGATGAGCCGGAAGAACAACTCACGCAGCGCGTGGCCAAACGGCTCCGGATTCCCGCGGATG
>JAWLBS010000425.1:0-4146 GCA_041687575.1 Phycisphaerae bacterium
CGGCGCCGATTCGATCCTCTCGCTCTTCAGGTCGGTCACCTCGGCGACCTCGTCGACCAGGATGCCCATGGTAATCGGCCGGTCCTCGCGCTCGACCTGTACGACGATGATGCAGGTCTTGGACGTGTCGTCCTGCCCGGCCAGGCCGAACTGCACCCGCAAATCGATCACGGGGATGATCCGCCCGCGCAGGTTGATCACCCCGCGAACGAACCGGGGCATGCGCGGCACCTTCGTCACCGACATCATGCCGATGATCTCCTGGACCTTCAGGATCGCCAGGCCGTAGACCTCCTCGGCCAGGTGGAAGGTGAGGTACTTGCCCGCCAGGTCCTTCATGGTCGCGACCGCCGTGTCGGTCGTCCGCAACGCCTGTTCCGTACTCATCTGTTTCCTCCTGCAGAAATTCGGTTGTTCACGCCAGGTTCACATGCAGATGATGATGCCGGGGTGAAATGTCTTGTTGTACGTTTCATCGGACCGAAAAAGCGAGCAGTTTGGTTACCGGCGGCTAACGCCGTCCGAGCGATAGATCTCCATGCGGAACGCAGAGGTTGTCATTCTGAGCGCATGTAGGGTGGGCTGCCCCCGCCAACGCTGTCATTCTGAGCGCAGCGAAGAATCTCTACTGGACAGCGTGCCCATGGTGTAGCGCCCCGCTTGGCCGAGATCCTTCACTGCGTTCAGGATGACGGCGCGGGGCGTCCAAAACGCGAGCGGAGGATGCTCCGCTCGGCAGAGATCCTTCGCGTTGCTTAGGATGACAGCACGGAGCGCTCCGAGAGGCAAAGGTCCTTCGCTTCGTTCAGAATGACAACAGGTTTGCACGCGGCGTAAGGTTCTGGCGGGCGCAGCCCGCCCTACGCTGCGTTCAGGATGGCAGCGGGGGAGCGGTCGGCAAGATGGAGATCCGTCATCTCCCCCGGCGTAGCTGTCATCAGTCGCCGTGCGCGAGCTTGACCAGCCCCCCGACGTCGAGGATCAGCCCCACCTGCCCGTCCGGCATGACCGCTCCGCCCGCCAGGCCCGGGATGCCCTGCATCGATTCGCCGAGGCTCTTGATGACGATCTGCTGCTGGCCGAGCAAGCCGTCGGTCAGCAGGCCGATCTGGTGGCCCTCGTCCTCGACGATCACGACGATCGCCTCGGTCGGCTCATCGCACGCGTCGGCGATGTCGAAGAGCCGGCCCAGCCGGAACAGCGGGATCAAGTTGCCCTGCAGGTTGAGCATCTCGCCGCGGCCCAGGACCGTCGAGAGGTCTTCGCGGGCGGGGCGCACCGAACGGATGATCGACAGCGTCGGGATGATGTACCGCTGCCGACCGACCTGGATGACCATGCCGTCAATGATCGCCAGGGTCAGCGGCAGACGGATGCTGAATGTGGTGCCCTTGCCAAGCGTGCTGGTGATCTCGATCTGGCCGCGGAGCTGTTCGATGTTGCGCTTGACGACATCCATGCCCACGCCGCGGCCGGACACGTCGGTGACGCTCTTGGCGGTCGACAGACCCGGCTCGAAGACCAGGTTCCAGACCTCCTGGTCGGTCGGGTTGGCATCGGGGGCGAGCAGCCCGCGATCGATCGCCTTTTTCACCAGCGCGTCGCGGTTCAGGCCGCGGCCGTCGTCGGCGATCTCGATGTAGATGTTGCCGCCCTTGTGGAACGCGCGGAGTTCGACCCGCCCGGCCTCGGGTTTGCCCGCCTGGCGGCGCTGCTCCGGGTCGGCCTCGAGGCCGTGGTCGACGGCGTTGCGGACCATGTGCACCAGGGGGTCGCCGATGCGGTCGACGACGTTCTTGTCCAGTTCGGTGTCCTCGCCGGTCGTGACGAAGTTGACGGGTTTGCCGACCTTTCGCGCCAGGTCGCGGACGAGGCGAGCCATCTTCTGGAACGTCGCGCGGACCGGGACCATCCGCAGGCTCGTGCCGGTCTCCTGCAGGTCACGGGTGATCTTGTCGAGCAGACCGAGCTGGCGGATCAGGTCCGGCGAGGCGACCTGGCGCAGCTCGTCGCTCTGGCTGACCATCGACTCGGCGATGACCAGCTCCCCGATCGTATCGAGCAGCCGGTCCAGCCGCTCGGCGTCGATCTTGACGATCTCCTTGACGTTGACCGCCTCGGCCGACTGGGTCCGCAGCCCCTGGGCGACCTCGCGGGCGGGAACCTTGCCCTCGGCAACGAGGACCTGGCCGAGCGGGGGATGCTTTTCGTCGGCGGCCTGGTTCTGCAGCGCCGCCTCGATCACCTGCGGGGTAGCCACGCCCCGGTCAACAAGGATCTCGCCCAAGGGGCGGCGGCCCTCGTCGAAGGCCTCGAGCGTAATGTCCCGCCTGGCTGGCGCGGACCTGCCGCCCTGCTCGCCGACTGGCGGCGCAGCCGACGGATCGGCCATCACTGCCTTCAGATGCTCCAGCACCTTGGGGGCGCCGGCATCCGGCGGCGCCTCGGTCCCCTTGGCCATCGATTCCCGCAGGGTGCCGACCATGCGGCGAATCGCGTCGACGGCCTCGAAAGACACGTCTATGGGCGGGCCCGCCAGAACGACCTCGCGCTTGCGGGCGCGGTCCAGCAGGCTTTCCGCCTCGTGGGCCAGGCCGCGGATCTCGTCCAGGCCCAGGCAGCCGGCGATACCCTTGATCGTATGAAACGCCCGGAACACGGCGTTGATCGCCTCGGTGTCGCCAGGATCGGTCTCCAACTGCAGCAGGTGCACGTCGGCCGATTCGAGGTGCTCGGCGGCCTCGCAGACGAAGTCCTCGAGCAGCGCGCGATCGACCTGTTCCGTGCCACCGGCGCCGCAACCGCCGGATGGCGGCGGGGCCTGCGCTGAAGGCGCCGGCGACGCCTCCGCGGAACCGACCGGACCTGCAGGCTCGTCACTGCCCGGCACGGCGCCTTCAGATTGTGCGTCCGGCGATGTCCCCGCTGCGCCGGCAGGCGAGACATCCCCGGCGATCTGATGCAGGACCTCATCGACGGAGGCGGGCATGGGCCCCTTGCCCGCACATGCCTGGAAGACCTGGCTGAACCAGTCCTTGACCTGCAGCAGGCCGTCGATCATCTCACCGGTCGATCGGGTGCCCAGGGCGTCCTCGGTGATGTGGCAGAGGCGCTCGACGTCGTCGAGGCCCATCAGGGCGGCCTCCCCCTTGAGCGTATGAATCAGCCGCTTGAGGGCGAGCAGGCTGTCCTCGTTGGCGGTCTTCTCCATCGCGAGGATCATCGCCTCCATCTCTTCCATCGCGGTTTGCTGGCGAGTGAGGAACTCGCCGAAGATCTTTTCGTCGACATTGCAGGGCAGGGCCGCAGGGTGGGCCAGACCCCCGGCGGCATCGCCGTCGGGATCAATCTTCAGTTCCGGCGGGAACGTGACCTCGCCGACGTCGCGGCCGTCCCGAATCACCTCCTGCATGGCTGCGACCGTGCCGGTCACCGCGCGCAGGACCCGGTCGGCATCGGCCACGTCGCCGAGGATGAGACTCTCGACCATGTCGGTGCTGGCGACGGCCGCCTGGACGAACCGCTCGGCACAGCCCCCCTCCCGGGCCAGTTCGGCGAGCTGCTGGAAGTGGGTGTGCAGTTCCGCCAGTGCCGGCAGATCGGACGGCTCGACGAGCACGATGTCCGCGGCGATGGATTCGATCTTCGAGGCAAGTGTGTTGTGTTCGGCTGCCACGTTCGTTCCTTCCAAGAGTCAGTTATGTGGCGCTGCCCGCCCGTCCCCATACCAGGTCCCATAACGCCCGACGGGGCGAACGAACACCTTGCGGCCGGCCAAAACCGCCCGCGACTCTATCGTGAGCATCGGCCAAAGAAATCCTGACATTAGTCCGGAGGACACGGAAAATCGGCTCAGGCGGTCTTCCCGCGGCGCTGGCGCAAGGAGTACCGCCTTCAGGCGTGTAGGGCGGGCTGTGCCCGCCACTCGTTCGGAGTCTCGGCTTTAGCCGGCGCTTGGAGTCCCGCCTTTAGGCGGCGTTCGGAGTCCCGCCTTCAGGCGGCCCGCCCGAGCGAGCGCAGCGACGCGAGTGGCCGAGCCACGAAGACAGAATAAAGCTGCGCCACGAGAACAAAGCCGCCAAGCAGCGGATCGGGTGCCACAATCCTGCGCTCTCGCCACAGCCTGGTCGTCGCTTGCCGAAACCG
>JAWLBS010000426.1:0-4135 GCA_041687575.1 Phycisphaerae bacterium
CAATTTCCTGCCCCCTGATCCCTGACCCCTGGCGTTCACCGGCCACCGGCAACTGCCGTTTCACGTTGTCACATTGTCATGTTGTCACGGCGTCACGCCCTCACCTTGTCACCCCGTCACCGTGTCACCGTGTCACGTTGTCACGTTGTCACGTTGTCACGTTGTCATGTTGTCATGTTGTCACTCCGTCACGCCCCCGTACGTCCAGCAGGCAGACGCCCCCGGACCCGCCAGGGCCCGGAGGCGCCGCCCCCCCGACTTACGCGTACTGCACCTTCACGGCGTACTGCCAGTAGCCGTACGCCATGCGGTATCGCGCCCGCACGCCGTAGAGGAACTTCTCGCGCCGGAACGCCTCGTCGCTGCTTTCGGCCAGCGCGCCGAACTCCACCGGCTCGCGGTCCTGGAAAATCAGCGGCCGGACCACCCCGTCGGTCTTGAGCAGGTACCACTCGCTGGTGCCGGTCAGCCACGGGAGGCTGATCACCCGCGCGACCCCCTGCAGCACGTTGCTGGTGTTGGCGATTAGCGTCGCGCTGACCGCCTCCAGCGCCGTGAAATACATCGACGGCGGCACGACGCAGTGCAGGCCGCTGACCTGCAGCGCCATCGGCCCGCCCTGGTCGTCCTTGTACGTCAGCATCCGCCCGATCGCCTGCTTGATCGAGGCCTTGAACTCCTCGACCGTCGGCGCGTCGGCGTCAGCCACGTCCAGTGACAGGATGTTGCTCTGCCCGCCGCTGCCGCCGCTGATGTGCACGTTGCTGAAGAACGGCATCCCGTCGTAGCTGTTGAAGCCCGACGTCGCCCCGCCGGCCAGCAGCCCGGCGACCAGGTAGTCCTTGTGCGTCGCCGCCCGCTGCGCCAGCTCCCCGATCCGCGGGCGGATCTGCCCGGACTGGTCGTCCGCGATCTCGTCCCGGTCGATCTCCAGCGTCGCCTCGTACTTCAGGTTGGCCACGCTGTAGCTCTCGCTGCGCAGGCCCTTGGCGAGCCGGCCGGTCCCCCACTCCCGCATCTGCGGCACCGTCCCCAGCCATCGGTACGTCTCGCTGTCGCCGGTGCTGACGATCCGCGTGGACAGGTCCTGGTAGTGCGTCGGCGTGGCGCGGAACCGCTCGAAGAACTCGCTCCGCAGCCCCCTGGTCAAAAGCCCTGTATTGATCACCGCCATGAAACATCCCTCCCGTTTTATCTTCGTGTGACATGAATGCCCGCCGCGGCGGCGGCCACGCCCGACCGCCGCCGCATGCGGTCACCCCCCGCCCTCGTTATCCGGCTACGCCGCGACCGCGTGGTACGGGTCGAGCCGCAGAATGATCTGCCCGGCCGTCGGCACGTCCACGCACACGCCCACCAGGCTGTTCGCCGTCGCCGTCAGCGTCAGCGTCCCGTCGTCCGAGGCGTACACCGCCTTGCCGATGTCCGTCCGCGCCGCTCCCGCCAGCGCCAGCAGGAAGTCGCCCTGCGTGTAGACGCGGACGTGGCGGTCGCCGTTGGCCCCGCCGGTGTTGTCGACCTGCTCGTACGCCAGCCCGACGCACGCGTCGCCCGCGACCAGGGCCCGGGCGTAGCGATTCGCGTCGAGCCCGACGAACCCGCCCTTGTACACCTGCGCATCCGCCCCCACCGGATACCGCCGGACCTCCTGGTCCACGAAATGATCCACGTCCCGATTCGCCGTCAATGCCATCGTCTGATTCCTCCATCTGCCTCAGTTACATGCAAAGTCCTGTGAATCCGGGTGCCATGGCCGCGCTGCTTGCCACGGCGTAGCCGGCGTTTGGCGAAGCCGGGTTGCGGCCATGGAATTCCTCGGATGAGCGGACGCCTCCGCAAGCGAGCGGGAAGAAGCCGCGACCGTGAGGTCGCGGTGATCCCTCGGATGCGTGTTGCGTCCGCGTGCTGCACTTCGCTCGTGCGCAAGGTCTTGGCGGGCGCAGCCCGCCCTACATTTCCTGCTCCGTCAGCAGCCCCGCCCCGGCCTGCTGCAGGGCCTCATCCACGTAGGCCCGTTCGTTGGTCAGCTGCTGCAGCAGCGTGTTGCCCCGCCACTCGCGCCGGGCGGCGGCGATCACCCCGCGGCGCCGCGCGTCGTCCGGGCCCTCGGGGCCTTCCCCCTCCGGAAGCACCCGCCCCATCGGCACCACCACCGGCGCCTCGGCGACCCACTCGTCGAACCCGGCCGGGTCGCGCAGGGCGAACCGCGTCGCCCACTCCTTCTGCGCCTCGCACACCTTGCCGGCCTCCATCGCGCAGATGACCCGCTGCTCGGCGTCGCGCTGCCGCGACGCTTCCAGCAGGTCCGCCAGCCGGCTGCACGCCTGGCGAACCACCTCGCCGTCGCTGGCCTGCTCGTCCGCCGAGAGCAGCTGCCGCAGCTGCTTCAGTTCATCCTGCATCCCGTCCTCCTTTCCTGTAACCGCCACCGCCGGCGCTGCGACGGCAGAGGCAGCAGCGGCCAACGCCTCGACCGCCGACTCTTCAGCCGCCGCCCCCTCGCCCGTCGCCTCGTCCGGCTCCATCACCAGTTCGCCACGGCTGTTGATCACCGGGCGCATCCCCGCGATCGCCGGCCGGTTCGTCAGCGCCACCGAATCCAGCGCCACCACCTTGCGGTCGCCCTTGCGGATGATCACCACCGGCGAGAGGAACCGGTACTCCCGCCGCAGCACCCGCCGCGCCGCCGCCGGGGTCCAGCGCACGCTGCCCCAGATCCCCTCGCCCGGCCGCACCTCCAGGCTGCTCACCCACCCGGCCGCCGGCGCCAGCCCGTCCGGTGAGGCATATCGCCCGCCCAGGCTCTGGTGCTCGTAATCGATCACCAGGTCGGTCCCCTGGCTGCGGAACGCCTCGACCACCTCGGCCGCCGACGCGTCATCGACGAGAAACGTGCCGTTGGTGCTGCGGACCCATCCCCAAGGCACCAGCTGGATCGACTCCGGCAGCCCCTCCAGCTCCCCCGCGGCCTGCTCGCCCAGCGCCACCGTCGCACTGACCAGCCGGATCAGCGAAGCCTCCCCACTCACCTGCGTAGCCATGTCCATCCTCCCCGTATGTCGATGAATCTCGTTACAGAACTCGGAACGTGCAGAAGGCGAATCCCCAGTTGACCCCGTTGCCACTGTCGCTATTGCCGTCTCCAGACGGCACGGCCCTGCTTCCGGCTTCGTCCAACGACGACTGCGCCGTGGCGAGATCGCAGCACCGTGGCACCCGTATCGTTGTTGCTGTTGTCGTTTGAAATCTGCGCAATCTGCGCAATCTGCGGATAACCGCCGTTGTTGTTGTCGTGGTTGTTGTCGTTGTCTTTTCAAATCTGTGTTCATCTGTGAAATCTGTGGAAGGTCGTTGTTGCCGTTTCACCTTGTCACCCGGCCACCTTGTCACCGTGTCATCGTTTTCCCGGCACGCTCGCCTCGCCCGCCTCGCTGGCCGGAATCCCCAGCGCCCCATGCGCCCAGCCGGCCGGCACCTGCAGCCCCAGCTGGTTGACCGCCACCGCCAGCACGTCCGCCAATGAGCCGATGTCCCGCGGCGTCTCCAGCGACCGGCGGAAAAACGGCACCGGCGCCGCCGGCCCGAACTTCATCTCCACCAGCGGCCGCAGCAGGTGCTTGCGGATCGTCCGCCCCTCCTTGCGGATGTCGTCATCGCGGAGATCCTCGCGAACCTGCTCGTGGATCGAAGCCGCGGAAAACGTCCCCGTGCTGCCAGCCGTGTCCGTCGTGAGCGTCTGGCCGAGCCATGCCTTGCTGATCTCGCGGTTCAGGAAGTTGCATAGGGTCTCGTACGGCGTGCTGCCGGCCGGCTTGATCGTTTCCTTGATCTCCAGGTCGACCGCCTTGCTGAAGATGCCCACCGCGTCGGCGCCGAGATTCTTGAGCATCCCGAGCAGCTCGCGCTTCTCCTGCGGGCTGGCCGACGGCTCGTACCGCGCGATCCGCACCGGCATGCCGAACACTTCGGCGAACACCAGCCAGTCCTTCATCACGTAGTGCTTGCCGAGAAAGGCCATCGCCGTCACCCGCAGCAGCCCCCCGCGCCCCGGGTGCCCCGACAGCGCCTGCGGCATGTGCACGATGAACTTGTTGGACGTCAGCGGGATCGATTCGAGCAGGTTCGCCCCCGTCGC
>JAWLBS010000427.1:0-4131 GCA_041687575.1 Phycisphaerae bacterium
GACGCCGTCCCACTCGCACAGCGACAGCAGGATCGAGGCGATCATCGGCAGCATGGTCAGGCAGAACAGGCCGACGAACCACGGCATGGCGAACCAGACACCGGGCGAGAGGCCCAGCCAGCGGACGGAATGGGGGCCGTAGCGGCTCACGGGGCACCTCCTTCGCCGGAGGCATCCGCCTGCGAGACGTCACCCGATCCGCCCGAATCCAGCTGCTCGTGCGGCGGCTCGACCACCTCGAAATACCGCCGGATAATCGGATCGTTCGCCAAGGCGGCCAGGAACTCGGCCGGCGTCTGGCGCGGCGGCGTGTCGCTCAGCAGCCCCGCCAGGTGGCGGTTGATCTGGCGGTCCATCTCGTTCCAGTGCGGGCTGATCGGCTGGAGGCGGGCGTAGTCCATCGCCTCGACGAACTTGCGCGAGCCCCACCCGCCGTCGTAGCGAACAAATTCCGTCGCCCCGCTCTTCAGGGCCGGCACCGAGCGCTGGTACTTCGCCACGATCGCCTGGCCCACCGGCCCGCACGCGAACTTCACAAACCGCCACGCCATCTGCTTGCGCTGCGGCGGGATCCGGTCGTAGACCGCCAGGCAGTCCCAGGTCACCCGCGTCGCCCGGCCGGCCGGACCGATCGGCGTGTGCACGATCCGGTACTCGTCCTTCAAGGTGGTGTTCTGCAGGAACGGCTGGGCCCAGGGGCCGCTGGTGAACATCGCGATCCGCCCGGTGAAAAAGGCCGTGTCGCTGCCCATCTCGGCCTGCTCGGCCGGCATCGGGCTGACCCGCCAGCCGAACCGCAGGTTCTGGTAGAACCCCCATGCCCGCTCGGCCTCGGGCCCGGTCATCAGCCACCTGGTCCGCGTCGAATCGAGCACCCGCATGCCCTGCGGCCACATCAGCGGCAGCGCATAGAACCAGCCCGGCAGCATGAAGCCGAACTGGTCGATCCGGCCATCGCCGTCATCGTCGAAGGTCAGGTCCTGGCAGACCCGAACGAACTCCTCCAGCGTCCAGTCATCGGCCGGCAGGGGCACCTCCCGGCCATGATATTTCGACGCCCTCTCGAAGCACCGCATGTTGCAGTAGATCAGGTTGTTGCCGCCCCACAGGGGCATGCCCCGCAGTTGCCCGTCCAGCAGGAACGACTCGACAGCCGTGTCGAAGTAGTCCTTCTTCAGGTCCACCCCATCTCGCGCCACGAACTCGTCGAGCACCGCGAAACCCTTGGGGGCGAAGTTGGGGAAGGGCTCGTCCTGGAAGAGCATCACGTCCGGGGCGTCGCCGGCGACGAGTTGCTGCTGGATCTTCGTCTCGTACCGCATCGCGACGACATATTCGTGTTTGATGGGGATGTCCGGCTCGACCTCGTGAAAGGCCGCGATGATCTCCTTCCACATCACGTACTCTTCGTAGCCGCCCCAGTGGGCGAAACGAATGCTGTTGCCCCCGAACTGCTTCGGCCGATGGTAGCGGACGGTGTCGGCGAACAGCCACCAGCCGGCCGCCAGCACACCGATCACGCAGGTCGCGAAGGTCATCCACCTCATGCAGATCCTCCAGGCAAGGCCCACAACCGGGCCGAAAGCTCGGTCGACAGGGTACCCGCCTGCCCCCCACATCACAACAACTCCGCCCGGGCCGTACCTGCCCTTTCACAAGCCCTGACTTATCCCCACGGATCGGCCCGTGCTTATGTCGCCACGGCCTGTATCCCCCCCGTCACAACCGTACCGGATTTCACAGATCCAACAGCTATTGCCAAAACTCCCCGACAGCCTTAAAACAGCGAAATACAATTGAGGCGGACCGTGTCTGCAATAGGCCTTGCGTGCCGGGCCGCCCCTTTGACCACGGGCCGCAGTGTGCGACCCTGATGTGCCTCCGGAACTGGAAGGTTATGCGGTTGAGTGTTTGCACCGACAAGCCCGCGACCGCCTTTTGCACCATGCACAACGAGCAGACCGATACGAACAAAATGATGCCCTGCCGCCCCGATTCAGGCGACAACAACGGCTGCGGGACCGGCTGCAAGACCTGCCAGGCCCTCAGGACGCTGGATGAGGCCGTCCCGGCCAGCCACTACGTCCTGGGCGGCATCTGGGTGTTCCTTGTCCCGCTGCTGGGTTTGATCGCAGGCTGTGCGGTGGCCTCCGCCTGGTCCGGAGAGTTTGTCCTGCAGACGCTTGCGGTTATCGTCGGCCTGGCCGGCGGTCTGGCCGGCGGCGTGCTCGGCCGCAGGCTCACCCTGCCCGGTCTTGCACGCGAGGCGCGCCAAACGGTAAGAGGTCGTTCATGACTGATTCGGCTACAACCATCGCGACCGGGGATCGCAAACGGCTTCACGGCGGCGTCCACCCGCCCGAAGGCAAGCAGCTGGCCGCCAACCAGCCGATCGAACCCCTGCCGACCCCCAGGGTGCTGAAGGTCCCCCTCGCCCAGCACATCGGCGCGCCGGCGACCCCGCTGGTCAAGCCGCGGGACGACGTGGAGTTCGCCCAGAAGCTTGGCGATCCGGCCGGCTTCGTCAGCGCCCCGATCCACTCGCCCGTAGCCGGCAAGGTGGGCATGAAGACCATCGTCACCCTGCCGACCGGCAGGCGGAGCGACGCGATTCCGATCACGCCCTCGGGCGGCATCGGCGAGGCGGACCACACGCTCTTCGAGCGGTTTCTCGGCGGTGAATGGGACTATCGCCAGGTCGAGGGCCTTGACAGCAAGCAGATCGTCGAGGCGGTGCAGCAGGCTGGCATCGTCGGCGAGGGCGGCGCGGCGTTTCCGACCCATGTCAAGATCATGCCCGTCGAGAAGCGCACGGTCGATCTGCTGATCCTCAACGGCTGCGAGTGCGAGCCGTACCTGACGGCCGACTACCGCCTGATGATCGAGGCGCCCCGCGCGATCGTGGCCGGTCTGCTGCTGGCCAGACGCAGCAGCGGGGCGAAACGGGCCTTGATCGTCATCGAGGACAATAAACCCGCCGCCATCACCGCGATGCGCGAGGCCATCGCGGGCCTGACCGACGTCGAGGTGGTGATCGCCGAAACGCGCTACCCGATGGGCGGCGAGCGGCAACTGATCCCGGCCGTGACGGGACGAAAAGTCCCCGTCGGGGCGCTGCCGCTGGATGTCGGCGTGGTCGTGGTCAACGTTGGCACGGCCACCGCGATCGCCAACGCCTGCCTCCGCAAGCATCCTGTCACGCACCGGGTCGTGACGGTCACGGGCCTGGGCATCGTCCGGCCGGCCAACATCCTCGCGCCGGTCGGGGCGAGCTTCGCCGACCTGATCGCACACTGCGGCGGCACCAAGCCCGAGGCGCGGCGGGTCGTGGCGGGCGGGCCGATGATGGGTTTTGCGGTCAGCGACCTGGACACGGTGGTCAGCAAGGGCACCAGCGGGATCACGGTGCTCGCCCAGAGCGAACTGGACTACGCCGAGCCGACCAACTGCATCAAGTGCGGCCGGTGCGTCGACGCCTGTCCGCTGGACCTGATCCCCACGCGGATCGCCCACGCCGTCAAGGCCGGCAACCTGGACATGGCGGAGAAGAGCTATATCGCCGCCTGCTGCGAGTGCGGCTGCTGCACGTACGTCTGCCCGGCGCGGATCCCGCTGGTGCAGTACATGCGGACGGGCAAGGCGGCGCTGGCTCGGTTCAAGAAGAAGTAGGACGGGCGGGGACTGACAAGGTGAGACAACCGGGTGACATGGCCGCGCTGTCGGCGGCCATGGAATCGCTCGGATGAGAGGAGCGACGATCTCAGCGATGGACGAACAGCATCGGTATGAGGACCGGAACCGGGAGGCGATGTTTCGCTGAACGGAAGCATGGGTCTGCTTCATGCGACCGTGGCATCCGGCGCACGGCCTTGGTGGGCAATAGCCCAACCTACATGGGCCGTGGCACTCGACGTGAAGATTGGCGGGCACAGCCCGCCCTACATGGACTCGCGGGTGTTTTTCAGCGGCAACCCGCACGGCCCTGCAAACGACGCAGGACCTTGGCACCCGATCAGAGCGAGAATGAAGGCCGGCCGCGAGCGGGCGACAACCGCCGATGGCCGGCACAGAGAACGAACCCACAAAGGAGGTTCCTGCTGGTGAGCCAGACTGAGGCTCCGATAATCAAGA
>JAWLBS010000428.1:0-4117 GCA_041687575.1 Phycisphaerae bacterium
GCCGGGCCGCTGGAAGTAGCCCACGGTCCCGGCCAGCACCCGTCGGGGATGATCCGCTGCATCCCGCTCGGCCGTGACGGTGCGGCCCAGGCCTTCGGCCCACCGGCGGAGGACTTGCACCTCCGAGCAGTCGGGCATGCTCGGCACACCGGCAGAGATCCTTCGCGCTTGTTCAGGATGACAACGAGGAGGCGTCCGAACCGTGAGCGGAGCGTCCAGCTCGGCAGAGCCCCCCCCAATTTGCGTCGTGGCGGATGCCAGATGTTTAGAATAGGAGTAAACTTGAATTGTTTATAGAGATTCTACATTTCCCTCAGGAGCCAATCCCCAAGTCCGCCGCGCCTGTGACAAGTGTATTTTCGCAGTACACCACGTAACACCCTTGCGCAGCAAGGGGTTGCGATATTTCGGAAAAGCTTGACTTCGAAGCCTTTTGGGCGTAGGTTATCGGACGAGCGGTTGGTTGTGTGTTCGCCGACCGCTGGCCCCGGACCACGGGGCCGCCGCTAGACACAGCCAGCAAAAATGGCGGATCTCAGTGTGGGGTCCGCTCCTACCGGGGGGTAGTGCGGAGGTGGTTGTGAGTATGCAACGTTTTGTGAAGGCGGCGGTAGTATTTTGCGCCGCCGGCGCGGTTGTGGTCAGTGTGGTTCCTGCCAGCGCCCTTACCGGCACGAGTTCCTGGCATAACTCTCCCCTTGCGGCTCAGGCCGGCGCGTTCAGCGTCGAGTTTGACGCCGTACCCAACGCCGCCGGGATGGACGGCGTGATCGGACTGTCTCCATCGGCGGCCAGCAGTTACAACGACTGCGCCGCGATGGTGCGGTTCAACATGAGCGGCATGATCGACGTGCGCAACGGCGGCAGCTATGCAGCCGACGCCGCTCTGCCCTACCAGCCGGGAACGACCTACCGGTTCCGGATGGACGTGGACCCTGCTACAGGGCTCTATAGCGTTGTCGTTGCGCCGCAGGGCGGGCAGCAGGTCGCGCTGGCGACCGACTACGCCTTCCGGACCGAGCAGGCCGGCGCCACGACGCTCGCCAACTGGGCGACGATCTCCGGCGTCGGCAGCCACACCGTCGAGGGCTTCCGGCTCGTCGGCGATGACAGCGGCGACACCTGGGCCAGCAGCGCGACCTGGCAGAACCGGCCGTTCGAGGCCCAGAGCGGCGCCTTCGACGCCACGTTCGCCGTGGTGCCCCATGCGGCCAACATGGACGGCGTGATCGGCCTGGCCCCCGCGCCGGCCGCCAGCTACAACGATTGCGCCGCGATCGTCCGGTTCAACATGAATGGTACGATCGACGTGCGCAACGGCAACAGGTACGCCGCTGATGCCACACTTGCTTACACCCCCGAGATGACCTACCACGTGACGATGAAGGTCGATGTCACGGCCAAAACCTACAGCGTGACGGTCACCCCCGAGGGCGGCCAGCCCGTCACCCTGGCGACGGATTACGGCTTCCGGAGCGAACAGGCCCACGCCGGGCAACTGACCCAGTGCGCGATCCTCTCCAGCCCCGGCACGCAGACCATCAGCAAGTTCGCGGTCCAGGCCGCCAGGCCGGTCGAGCTTCTCGTCAATGCCGGCCCTGACAAAACGGTCGATATCGCGGACATGGTCGTGCTCGAGGGCTCGGTCACCGTCGACGGCGTGAGCATGGCCTGGAATCAGGTCGACATGCAGTGGACGCAGGTCTCCGGCCCCGGCGAGGCCAAATTCGCCAATGTCATCATTCCGATGACCCTGGCCCGTTTCAGCGAGACGGGTACCTACGTGCTGCGGCTGACGGCCACCTACAACGGCCAGACCGCGTCCGACACGGTCAGCGTCGAGGTCATCAGCCCCGGCGTGACCGCCACGACGAACTGGCAGAACTTCGCGGTGCCGACCCAAACGGGCCGCTTCCAGGCCGAGTTCGACGCTGTGCCCAACGACGCGAACATGGACGGCGTGATCGCCCTGTCGGCCGCCGCCGTGGGCAACTACAACGAGTGCGCGGTCCTGGTCCGCTTTGCCGGCAGCGGCACGATCGACGCCCGCAACGGCAGCAGCTACGCCGCCAACACCGCGGTCAATTACACGCCCGGGACGACGTATCACTTCCGCCTGGTCGTCGACGTGCCGGCCCGAACCTATGACGTGTACGTCACGCCCGAAGGCGGCAGCGAGCAGAGCCTCGGCCGCGGCTTCGCCTTCCGGACCGAGCAGACCGCGATTACCCAGCTGGCGAACTGGGCGACCATCGCCGGCGTCGGCAGCCACACCGTCAGCAACTTCCAGCTCGGCGAGGCCCCGGCCGCCCCGCTGACCGCCAATGCCGGCGGCGACAGGTCGATCGTCGCGGGCGAGTCGACGACGCTGAGCGGCTCGGCCGCCGGCGGCAAGGCCCCCTACACCTACAAGTGGAGCCCGACGACGGGCCTGGGCAGCCCCAATGCCGCGACCACGACGGCGGCGCCGCAGGCCACGCAGGTCTACACACTGACCGTGACCGACGCCGCGGGGCAGACCGCGACCGACAGCATCACCGTGACCGTCAGCAGCGTCTCGACGGACGCTCGCTACGTCGCGACCAACGGTAACGACAGCAACTCCGGCACCAGCAGCGCCCCCTGGCGGACCATCGCCAAGGCCGCCAGCACCGCCCAGGCCGGCACGACGGTCATCGTCCGCTCCGGCACCTACAACGAGAGCCTGCGGCCCGCCTACAGCGGCCAGGCCGGCAAGCTGATCATCTTCAAGAGCGAGACGCCCCGCGGCGCGGTGCTGGACGGCCAGCAGTCGCGCAGCTCCGGCGTCGATCTGCAGGGCCGCCAGTACGTCCGCGTGGACGGCTTCGAGATCCGCAATTTCAACAGCAACGGCGTCTACCTGCAGGGCCGCTCGGAAACCAGCGTCGTTGGTGTGGAGATCGCCAACAACTACATCCACCACAACGGCAACACGAGCAGCTGGGGCAGCAGCGGCATTGGCATCCAGGCCCAGAACGCCCGCAACACCTTGATCGACGGCAATGAGATCTACCACAACGGCGACACGGCCGTTGCGATCGGCGGCGAGTGGCGGGCCGAGAATGTCACCATCCGCGGCAACAACATCCACTACAACGGCCGGGACGGCATCAAGGGCGGCGGCCACAACATCATCATCGAGTACAACTTCATGCACAACCAGTGCCACACCACCACGCACCAGGACGCCACGGAGATCTGGCAGTGCGACGGGCTGATCGTCCGCTACAACGTGATCGGCGACTTCACCCAGCTGGTCTACGGCGGCATGGGCGCCGGCGGGCAGTACCTCAAGAACATCCAGGTCTACGGCAACGTGTTCTACAACCACTACTACTGGAACCGTCACCGCGGCAGCTGCCCGGCGGTCTGGTTCGACGCCCGCAAGGGCCCCTCGGGCGCGCCGTTCGAGAAGATCTACATCCACAGCAACACGTTCCTGTTCCTGGGCGAGGACATCTCCCCGATCATGCTGTACGGCAGCTCGAGCACCTCGAATCGGGACGTGCGGATCTACAACAACATCTTCTACCGCTGCCGCGGCTTGTCGCGCACCGGCAATGCCTACAGCGTGGGCTCCGAGATGCAGCCGCTCTACAGCGACTACAACTGCTTCTACGGCATGACGCCGGCCGGCGGCAACGCCAACAGCATCCACGCCGACCCGCGGCTGGTGAACTACAGCGTGGGCGCCCTGACGTTCGACGCGCGTCTGCGGTCGGACAGCCCGTGCATCGACGCCGGCCCGAGCAACCTCGGTTCGCTGGTGCCGCTGCCGAGCAACTTCACCGACGCCGATGGCAAGGCCCGCCCCCTGGGCGGCGGCTATGACATGGGCGCCTATGAGCGCTGATCGCCAGGCACACGGCCTCGCGTGACAACCACGGGCCCGGGTCGAGACTCTCGACCCGGGCCCTTTTTATTGTGGTGTCGTCGGAGTCCCGCCAGAGTTAGGAGTCCCGGCTTTCAGAAGTAGGGCGGGCTGTGCCCGCCAAGCTCGGAGTCCCGGCTTCAGCCGGCGTTAGGAGTACCGCCTTATGCTTTTTGACAATCTGGTTGTGCCGCAGGCGGAAAGCCTCTTACCCATGGGCGCCAA
>JAWLBS010000429.1:0-4103 GCA_041687575.1 Phycisphaerae bacterium
GTCGGTCACGCCCCACAGGCGGAACCAGAGGATCGGTCTGGGGTCGCGCTGGCTCGCCACCTGCATCAGCGTCCGCTCCATCAGCCCCGCCGCGTCGCCGCCGGACTCGAAATTCATGTACAGCCCATCGAGCGCCGGGATCGTCTCGAAGGTGCGGCGGTAGATGTAGCGGTTGTACTTTTCGACCTCGGGGTGGTCGAACGAGGCCAGACGGGTTCCCGTCTCCGACAGCCCCAGCTGCAGGTGGTCCGCGAGCGCCTGGGTGAAGTGCGAGACGTAGTGGTGCAGGAACGTCTTGAGGCCGTACTTGCGGGCGGTCTGGTAGAACAGCGAGAGCCCTTCGAAGTTCCGGCGGCGCAGGTCGGCCGACTTGTCGGTCGCGTGCTCGAACCCCTCATAGTCCAGGAACCACTCGAACGGGTGGTAGCCGGCATAGACGACCACGGCGTTGAAGTGGTGCGAGACGAGCTGCTGGAAGAAGGCCTCGCAGAACGCCTCGGTGTATTTGCTGATCGGCCGGTCCGCGCCGGCGTGAGTCCCGCGGGCGGCGCTGCGTCCTTCGAACTGGACCTCGTGCTTGTAGACGCGGGTCTTGAACCGGATCTCCTGCCGGAAGTTACGGAGATTTCCGGACTTCACCTGCCGGGCGACCTCCAGCAAGCCGCCGACGGTGCCCACTGTCGATCTGGCCGTGACGGCCGCTTCGTCCTCGGTCCACGTTACTGTGAACGAATCGCCGTCGCCCTTCTTCGGCCGGTTCAGTGTCAATCGGCGATCGCCAACTCGGAGGGAGTTTCCGTCCACGGCCGCACCCGGTATCTGCTGCAGTGCCCAGCAAACGCCATCCGCTGCCTCGCCGAATCTGCTACTCAGCATTTGGGATACTCCCGTCTGTTGTGCCGCAGGGCCGCACGTGAAAGCCTATTCGGACCTGTCATGTTGCCCGTGGTGGACAAAAAGCATGGTATTCGGGTCGGCTTATCTCTACAATGGCGGTTACCAAGCACATTCGGATCCGAAGCTGGAAGGAGGCGAAGGAATGGTGTTGTCATCTGCATTTCCGGCATTTTCGTGCCGGAAGGCTGTATGTTTATTGGTTGTCTTCTGTTCTCTGATCGCGGTTCCCGCTTTCTCTCGCACGATCAACATCACCCCCGCCCAGAGCATCCGCAGCGCGGTACTGAACATGCAGCCCGGCGACACGCTCGTGCTGGCGCCCGGCGACTACTACGATTCGTTGACCGTCCTGTACATCACCAACAAGAACGGCTCGCCGGATGCCTGGTACACCATTCGCGCCGCCGAGCCCGGCACCGCCCGCATCTTCGGTAACAGCGACAAGAACCTCTGCGAAATCCGCAATTCGTCCTACTGGCGGTTTGAGGGGCTCGAACTGAGCGGCCGGAACCTCTCCAGCGACGGCATCCGTGTCACTGTGGCCGGGGGCAACGCCGCCACCAGCTACGGACACCACATCGTCGTCGACAACTGCAACCTGCACAGCTTCAACAACGCCTGCATCAACACCCAGGTGACGGTCTGGGACCTGACCGTCCGCAACTCCTGGATGCACGACGCCAATCTGGCCGGTTACCTGGGCAGTCCCGGCCACGACCAGCAGATCATCAACCTGGTCTGGGAGCACAACCTGATCACCCGCATGAGCGGCTACGGCATGCAGATCAAGGCACAGAATCCGCGGGCCGGTCTGACCCTGGGCACCACGCCGGGCCTCGAGTTCGACAGCTGGGGCTGGCGGGTCAGTCACAACGTTTTCCATCGCGACGCAACCACGGCGGTCACCAGCCGGCCGAACCTGCTGGTCGATGCCGCCCCCGCCACCGGGGTCGGCAGCGACGACCTGGCGACGATCGAGGGCAACGTCGTGCTCGGCAATGTCTACGACAGCCCGTTCCAGCTCTCCGGCAACCTCCGCGTAGTCAACAACGTCATTCTCAACGCGGTCAGCGCCACCGCGGGCATTCGCATCGGGTTCCACGACATCACGTACCCGCGCCACGTCGAGGTCCTCAACAACACCGTCTTCATCGACGGCAGCACGGCAAATGCCTGTCTGTCGGTCCATGATCTGTTGGGCGGCTACACCCAGATCATCGCCAACAACGCCTTCATCCGCGGCAACACCTGGGACCAGGCGGTCAGTTTCGGCAGCATGCCGGCCGGTGCGGTGGTTGCGGGCAACGTTCGCCGCGGCAGCGGGCCGGGCGCCGGCTTCACGGCGACCACGGTGCCGCTGAGCGAGATCTTCGCCAACCCGGTTTACACGCCGGGCATGGTCGATCTGTATCCGGCGGCCGGCTCGCTGCTGATCGACGCCGGCACCAACGCCTACGCGCCGACACGGGACTTCAACGGCGTGAAGCGGCCGCGGGGTGCGGCCGTCGACGTCGGCGCCTATGAAACCTTCGGCGCGGGCAACCCGGGCTGGCAGCTGGATGTCGCCTTCAAGCAGACGACCGGCGACACGAACGGCGACCACGCCGTCAACGCGGTCGACCTGCTGGCGATGGCGCACAGTTGGAACCAGTCGGCCGGCGACGCCGGTTACAACGTCAATTGCGACTACAACGCCGACGGCAGGGTCGACGTGTTGGACCTGCTGGTTCTGGCGGCGACCTTCGGCAATTGAGCCGCCGGTGATGGTGTCCGCGATCGCCCGGCAATGTTGCCCGGCAGCCGGTGCGATACGCCGCTCGGCGTACCATCGAGCGAGTAAAGGAGTTTACAAGGTGAGACGGCCCGGTGGCATCGGTTCGGCGGCGATGGCGGTCGTGCTTATCCTCGGCTGCGCGCTGGCAGGCTCTGCTCCGGCGGCGACGTTCTACTGCGAGCCCCGCCAGGACGTCAACGCCTATATCGACCAGATGCAGCCCGGCGACACCCTCGTGCTGCAGCCGGGCGACCACTTCTGGAATCTCCGCATCATCGATAAGAACGGCTCGCCCGACGCCTGGTTCACGCTGCGCGGCTCGGATGCCGGGCGCGTGCGCCTGCGGGCGTACGGGTTCAACAATATGATCGAGATCACCAACTCCAGCTACTGGCGGATCCGGGACTTCGAGATCGACGGCCAGTACGGCTGCAGCGACTGCATCAAGGGCAAATACATCCGGGACCCGTACAACGACTACATGCACCACTTCGTGTTCGAGAACCTGTCGATCTATAAAGCTCTTAACAACGGCTTCAGTTCCCACGTGACCGCCTGGGACATCACCATCCGCAACTGCCACTTCTACGACATCAAGGACGTCGGGCTGTACATGGGCAACTCCAACGGCTACCAGCCGATCCTGAACTTCACGTTCGAGCGCAACATCGTCGAGCAGTGCGGCAACTACAACATGGAGGTCAAGCAGCAGAACACCCGCATCGGCGTCTCCCGCGGCGAGACGCCGGGCCTGGAGTTCGACACCTGGGGCTGGTTGATCAAGGACAACGTCTGGATGCGGGATGCCGCCACCAGCGATTCGCCGCGTCCGAACCTGCTGGTCGATGCCGCCCCGGCCAGCGGCGTCGGCAGCGACGACCTCGCGACGATCGAGGGCAACGTCGTGCTGGGCAATGTGGATGACAATGCCTTCCAGATGTCCGGCAACCTGCGGATCGTCAACAACACGATCCTCAACGTGATCTCCGGCGGCTCGGGCATCCGTATCGGCTATCACAACGGCTGCTACCCGCGGCATGTGGAGATCCTCAACAACACCGTCTTCATCGACGGCAGCACGGCCTATGCATGCCTGTCAGTCTGGAACCTGCAAAGCGGCCACACCCAGGTCATCGCCAACAATGCCCTGATCCGCGGCAACACCTGGGACCAGGCCGTCAGTTTCGGCAGCATGCCGGCCGGTGCGGTGGTCACCAGCAACGTTCGCCGCGGCAGCGGGCCGGGCGCCGGCTTTGTCGCGACGACCGCCCCGCTGAGCGAGATCTTCGCCAGTCCGGTCTACACCCCGGGCGTAGTGGACCTGTACCCGGCCGCCGGCTCGCTGCTGATCGACGCCGGCACCAATGCCTACGCCCCGGCGCGGGACTTCAACGGCATCAACCGGCCCAAGGGCGCTGCCTCGGACATCGGC